>DASQLD010000413.1:0-19979 GCA_035630195.1 Bryobacteraceae bacterium | reverse complement strand
GCGAGCGAAGATACCGCGATATCATCCGAGTCCTTGAGGCGCGCGCATAGTCTCTCCGGATCGAATTTGAGCCACGCGTCAAGAGTGTCGTGTAATGCGACGTTGTCCTTCCACTCGCGTTCCGTTCGGACATATTCAAGCACCGTGTCGGGCGTATGTAACAGGGCTTTAATGGCAGATAGCCTGACCCCCGAAAAATCGTACGTCAACTTTCCCTTCGTGTCCGGCCGCATCTTCTTCAGCGCCAGGGCGATTAAGTGTGGAAGAGCGCGCGGTTCTTTGAGAGGTCCGAGAAACTGAATCGCCTTCCTGCGCGCGGAAACCGAACGCAGGCTCCGCGGCTGCGAGCGGTAAATTAGTGCGCCAACGATCGAGCGAACTAACGGATCGTCCAAGGAACCGCTCGGAAATGCCTGCTTTGCTTCCTGCAAGCATCGCGCAGCAATATAGATTTGGTCGCCGTCGCTTAGCGCCACGCCTGACAAAATCATTCGCAATAGGGTGTTTGTTTCACCCCACAGGCCCGCAAGGATTAATAGAACTTCTTCCCAGAGTTGCGCGCGGGCGCGTCGACCGAGCGTGGCTGTGATTTCTTCGAGTATTCGCTCACGTTCAGCGGCGGGCTTGCGGTAGATATATAACGCGCAGAAATAAGATCGGAAGCCTGGGTAAGCGAAGCGTAATCCATCCTCGTCGCCGGGAGTCATAATACGACACGGATGAATCAATTGCGATCGAAAGTCAACCAGCGAGTAGTCGCGATTGCCGCGCATCCGCATGAGAAGTTCGAATACATCGGTGCCGGCGAGATTCGTCGTGCGTCCCGAGTACATGTCCCAGGCAAGTTTGCAGAGAACGTCCTCTACGCGGGTTCGCAGCCCGACCGGTCCGGTGACCTGAGTGATTCGTTCATCAGCGACACGCTTCAGGATTTCGGCGCGAGTATTACCCAACACACCTCGGTCGGCCTGATCGATCATCTCGCTGAGTAACCAAGGGACTTCAGCGAGATCCCAGACGCCATCCAACCGCTCAAGAAGAACTTTCCCGGGAACAGAACCCTGGGGCGTAGCGCGAAACTCACGCAGGTACGTGGTCACCCGCTCGACACTCATTGGCTGTATGATCAGGCACAAAGAGTCTTCGGGCACATCGGCAACCTTGATCGCCGATTGATCTAATGTGACCACGTATTTGTGCGTATCACTGCCATTTTTGCGGCGACCTTGACGAAACGAAGCCAGCGCATCGAGCGCCTTCTGTTGCATCGCATCACTGACATCCTCGTCACCGCTCAATAGAAATAGGAATGGCTGCTGATCGAAACAATTCAGAAGATACATCGGATCGAGGACCGCGCCGCAGCGGGATTCAAAGAACTTCGCGATGCCGCTTGCAAATGTTCGTTCCGCATTGAAGCCTCCGTGTGTACAATCTGCAAGACGCAGCATCACGGGAATGGCAGGCTGTTCGCCGCGCCAGTGACGCTCGACTTCGGATAGATAGAGGGACTCCAGCAAAGTAGTCTTTGCGCGTCCATGCGCGCCTACGATACAAATCGTTTGACCGGTTTGCGGTTGAGCAACAGATTCTTTTAATGTTCGGAACGCATCGACTCGCACGCCTTCGCCGGGCGGATAAACAGTTTCGATCTCATCGCGACCAGGAAGTGTAGACCGCTTCATCAGGTCGCGCGATAAAACTGTGGCGACGTCAATCGGAAAGAGTGGATAAGAACGAATGGCGCGTTCGAGGTGAACGCGATCGCGCAACTTCTTTTGAGCAGCGCGTAGCGGAGACTCACGCCAAATTGCTCCGCCTTTCAGGCGCGTCGTTACGGCGGGAATGGACCATGCCGCATCCACGGACTGAGCTAGGCGACGACGTCCATTGTTCGCCGCCTCATCCACAAAACCTTCGCGAATCAAAGACGTGTAGAAGCCGCGGCTGAACTCTCGCGCGTCTTCCATACGGATAAAGTCCTGCATCGCTACAACTGCTCGCGCGCCACCACGAACCAATTGCTGCATGAAACTGTTTAGCCCCGGTCTGGGATCGTTCGCCGAACGCGCGGCTGCGCTCTGGCACGATTGCAAGAATATGAGGCGCAATTGATCCGGCCGCCATTGCTTGATCAGTTGCTCGTCGGGATAGGCAAGCATTCCCAAATTCTCATCTTCCAGAATTAAGTTGAAGCGTTTGCCCTGCCGTCCGTGCGCGATGATGTGTAGACCGTCAACCTCGTCGAGCTGAGATGCGACGCGCTCGGCGCTGGTGAAACCGTCGACGATCTTGACGCGCGCGTCCGCTAATTTCTCCCGGATTCCGGCAGGCAATCCAGACTTTCCTGGAAGCAGAGTAATTTCCATCTGGCCGTTTTGAAGTAGATCGCTGCATGCGTCGACGATTGCGACGCATTCGCTCCCTGCGTCAATCGGTGAAACTTCAAACCGGCTTGCTTCATCGGCCAGAGGGCCGGCGATTGCGACTAAGAGATGAAATCGAGAATCTTCCGGCGCAATTTCCTGCGGTAATTCAACAGCGGCGAATCGAGAAAATGGAGTATCGCGCCGGATAGCCAGGGGATCGCCCGCACGTTGCGGCAGTGCAATTCGCTCCCATCGAATGGACCCGTGAGCGCCGGCTCCCTCGAGCATGATCTGCACCCGAAGCACCTCCGGCTGGCCGATCGATGCAAGTGCGCTCCGGACGGACCCGGAGGCGCCGAGCTGACTTCCAAGTAATTGACCATATTGGTTATCGGCGCTGGCTACCGATGCCTGCAGTTGCCTCAGATCGATGGTGAATGGCGTCGGCGGAAAAATAGACTCGTAGTCGAGAATCGCTTCGGCTTCAAGAGTTATAGCGCCCGCTGGATCGGCGCCTGCAGCTTCTCGCGCCGATCGCACGCGGATAAGAAGCAAACGAGAATCTCGCGTTGAGTTTATGCTCACCATTCCAGGATTTCAGTTTATTCCCCGCGATTGCTGAGGTAGCATACCACAGGGGTCGACATTTAACCCGGAAAGATGATTGCGAGCGCTTAACTCGAAAACGTAAGTTGCTTTGGACTTTCGATGTCCGTGTAAGAAATGTTCTCTAGCGGTTTTCGAGTAAAGTCAGTGAAAAGCGTCCCGCATCGCATTTTCCGAAGTACCCGCGAAAGATTGGATACGCCCGCATGAAGAGATCGATCGAGTATCAGCAGATTAGACCGTGTCTCTTTTGCGACTCGTAGATAAACTTCGGATTCTGTTCCGACCTCAGCTCTGCAGTCCGCCTGCGAATCTATCGATAGCGCCAACCCATGGAGGTATCGACGCGCCATCACCGTCGATAGAAACGGAGGATGCTGGCTCATTCGAGCGAGAACGCCTTCATTCAATTCCGGAACGGCATAAGCGAGGGTCAATTGCGCTTGCAGGCGCCGCGCGAGGGATTCAGCGTTCTGTACGATTGTTCGAGATCCTCGGCCCTCTCCCACCGCGCAGACTATTCTTGGTGTTCGCATGAGTTCGCTGTCGCCTTCAGCGACTATCCACACAGGGCAAGTCTCGTTACGAACGACAAAGCTGGTAGTGGACCGGTGAAAGAGTCTGCGGAATGGGTTCCAATCCGTCGCAGGCATCGCGATCAGATCTACGCCGTTACTCTTGGCGTAACGAAGGATTTCTTCGCTAGCGTTCCCCTCCACAAGCGCAAAGACGGGAACGGGAACGCCGTAACAATCTCGAAGACCTTCCGTGAGCCGTGTCCAAAGTTCCTCGAAGAGGAGCTTATCGTATGGAGCACGCTCGTTGACATACAAAACCCTTATCTGAGCGCCCAGCCGTTTCGCCAATTCCATAATTTGTGTAATGGCCAACATACATTTCGCCGTCCCGTCGAAAGGATAAAGAATGTTCCGAAACATGCTCTGACTTTCTAAAGGCAATGCGATGGCCAAAGAATTCGTCACAAAGGGGGGAGCTTAAGCGCTATGCTGACGAGAATCTGGACGCTTACGGACATGGGCGCCTGTTTTCGGGCAGACTGTGTAGGAGATGCCACAAGCCACGACACGATTCCTGGTGGTCGCCGTCGCCTTCGCTGCGATTACGGTCCTTTGCAGCGTTGGCGTAGGCGTAGGGGATGCGGCGGAATGGATACATCTCTGCGGCCTGCTTCTGTTAACGCCCGTGTTTTTGGCTGCCTTCTGGTTCGATAGGCGAGGTGGTCTTCTAGCGGGTATAGGTGGAGCTTTGATATGCCTGCAAGCGCATGTGCGGCTATCGAGGACCGAGAACTGGACTTCGTACGTCGAAGCGCTCATCTACCCCGTCGCAGGACTTGTGGGCGGCTGGCTTGCCAGCCGGGAACGGAGTCGCAGCCTTGCCTGGAAGACTGCAGTTCATCAACTCACCTCTGCCCACACGGAATTAAGAAACAGCTTCGAAGCGATGAAGAGAGCCGAACGACTCTTCTCTCTAGGCCAGCTTTCCGCAGGTCTTGCGCATGAAATTCGCAACCCGCTGGCCAGCATCGCGGGGGCCGTTAGAATCCTCCGGCGGAATGTCCCAAGCGGAGCCAAGCAAGTTGAGTGTATGGATATTATCGAAAAAGAGTCACAGCGGTTGAACCGGCTGCTGACGAATTTTCTGGATTTTGCCAAGCCTCGTCCACCGCGTCTGCAGCCCGTCGATGTAGGCTCGGTATTCGATACCGTCATCACGCTCGCAACGCACGGCCTCGGCCGCGAAAGCGTGGAACTTCGCAAGATGGTTGAGCCATCGCTTCCACACCCCGAATGCGATTCCGAGCAATTGCAGCAGGTATTACTGAACCTCACGATCAACGCCATTCAAGCGAGCGCAGATGATGCTGAGGTGATCCTCGCTGCTCACCACGGCCTCGAGGGCGAGATCGAAATCGAAGTTAGGGATCAGGGAGTCGGAGTCAGTCCGGAAAACGTCGATCGCCTGTTCGATCCATTCTTCACGACGAAGGAGAATGGTACGGGCCTAGGTCTGCCGGTGGCACATGAGATCGTCCGCCAGTTCGGAGGCACGCTGTCGGCTCGGCGCAACCCGGACCGCGGAATGACATTCAACATAGCGCTGCCATTGCGAGCGCAAGGGATCAATGAAACCGAAGCAGATACTTCTGGTCGATGATGAGGAAAGCCTTCGACGAGTTACGCAGCTCGAACTGGAGGATCTTGGTTTCAGCGTTTCTACTGTTGCGGATGGACCAGAAGCTCTGAACCTGCTGGCCACCGCGCCCTTCCAGGTCGTCATCACCGACTTGAAGATGCCGGGAATGTCCGGCATGGATCTTCTGCGGCGCATTCGCAATGACTATCCGGAAACAGCGGTCATTATGATCACAGCGTTCGGAAGCATTGAAGGCGCAGTCGAAGCGATGAAGAATGGCGCCGTCGACTACATTACAAAGCCGATCGACATCGACGAGCTGGTCATTTTGATCAACCGCGCTTTGGACCATCAGGAACTGGTCGAGGAAGTCCGCGTGCTGCGCTCCAATATCGACCAGAAATACGGATTCGAACAAATCATCGGTCGATCCGATCCGTTGATGTTCGTGCTCGATATGGCATCCCGAGCGGCGCAGACAGACTCGACCGTTCTCATCCACGGGGAGACGGGCACCGGAAAGGAGTTGCTTGCTCGAGCCGTTCACTTCAACAGCCGTAGGGCAGCGAAAGCATTCATCACGATCAATTGCGGCGCAATTCCTAGGGATCTTCTCGAATCAGAGCTCTTCGGCCATATGCGGGGCTCGTTCACCGGAGCGCTGTCGCACAAGCAGGGCAAAGTCGAAGCTGCCGATGGTGGAACATTGTTCCTGGATGAAATCGGTGAGATGTCGATGGAACTTCAGGTGAAGATGCTGCGCATGATTCAGGAAGGCGAGATCGAGAAGATCGGGACGACGGCGCCTCTAAAAGTGGATGTACGAATCATTGCCGCAACGCACAGAAATTTGCAGGCGATGATTGAGGACGGTACTTTCCGGGAAGATCTGTACTACCGGCTCTCCGTCATTCCGTTGACTCTGCCACCGCTGCGGGAGCGCTCTGCGGACATACCGGAATTGGTGCAGCATTTCTTTTTGAAGGCGCGCCAGAAAGTTGGCCGTCCGGATCTGGTGCTACCTCCCGCGCTCATACCTTATTTCCAGCGCTACTCATGGCCCGGCAACATTCGGGAGCTGCAGAATATCATCGAGCGAATCACGGTTCTAAGTCGAGGCAACGAAATCACCGTTGCGGACCTTCCCGAAGCTTTGCGAAAGCAAGCGACCGCGCCCGATGCAGTAAGCCTCGAGTTGAACCCCGGTGGTATCAGTCTCGAAGGAATAGAACGCGATCTGATCGTTCGCGCCCTAGAAAAATTCTCCGGCAATCAGACGCAAGCCGCACGGTATCTCGACATCAGCCGAAAGGCCTTGATCTATCGGATGGAGAAGCACGGCATTCGGTGAGCCGTCCGCAGAGCGCGGTTTCGGCTTCCTTGAGAAGACTCGACATATGGACAAGGTTCTTGGTGGCCGCTGTCGGGAGCGGAGTGTTGTGCTGTCTGGACACATCGAGAAGCAGCGTTATGCCTTCGACATACTCCCTTGCAAGACGCACATTGCGCATCGCAACTGCGGAAGAATCGGGACGATCGGTCTTGCCGTGTGATACAGATGCCACTGCGTCCGCAAGCTCAGACCACTCCGTGTCACGAAATTGTGGCTTCGGAGGATTTGGTTCTTTCCCAAGCCGCAGTGCGAATAGCTGCAGGCGTTGTAACGGCAGCGTGACAGCCCTGTCGACGGCTCCAGCGAATACTAGCGCAACACCGGTCCAGATGCCGAAGGAAGCGATCCATCGTATCCAGGTTTCGCGCGGGTAACTTAGCCACTCTGACGCAATAAAGGCCGCGCATACTGATCCGATCGCGAGCAGGGCCAACCGCGTACGAAGATTCATGCTTGGCTCCATGCAAAGTTCAGGCCATTTTCAGTAGACAGTCAAAATACGAGCTTTCTCGCCACGAATGGCTGAAAACGGCCACGCATCGGATTGGGGGTGGATCAAAAGAGGCAGTACTAAGATGCAAAGACTTTCCATTTCCCCGCCCCTTATCTGGTATTCGAATTGCTCGTTTAAAACAAATGAAAGATCGCATCTACATCACGAAGACAGATCTCGAGAGGCTGCAGCATATTCTCGAGGGCCGTACACCTGCGACTCAAGAGGAGCGCAACAACATTGCGCGTCTCGAAGGAGAACTGGATCGTGCGGAGGTTCTGTCGCCGGATGCGGCCCCATCGAACGTTGTCACAATGCACTCCGACGTTCGTCTGAAGGATCTTGATACCAACGAAATCAAAGAATATAGGTTGGTTTTCCCGGGAGAACGCGTCAGCGGCGCCGACTGTATTTCTGTGCTGGCGCCAATTGGAACGGCTTTGCTCGGCTATCGGACCGGTTCTATTATCAGATGGCCCGTGCCCAAAGGGATCCGAAGATTGCAGATCCTTAAGATCACGCAGCCATCTGCGCTCCTCACTGCTTAAGGAAAGTAGGTTAGACGCGCGGGGCAGCCGCCCGGCGAGGCTGCTCCCGTGCCGCCGTGCTCGAGTTGATACTGGCATATAAGAACCAATGAAAAGCCTAGGTATCATTCTTGCCACATTCGCGCTTACATCGATACTTGCCTTGGGCGGCGATTTTCTGCTGATGCGGTTATTTCCGGCGTCCTTCGACGATCAGGGAGTGTCCCATGATGCTCGTATACTCGGCGTCATGTTGCTGTACACGATCGCGTTATCGTGCCTTGGCGGATATCTGGTTGCCAGATTTACTCCCTCTGCCAAGCGGCGGCACGCGATGGTGTTCGGCTTGGTTCTGCTGATAGCAACCGCAGTTGGAACGTATGTCAATTACTACAGTGCCCCTCCCTGGTATCACTACGCGAACTTACTGACTGTGCTGCCCGCGGCGATTCTAGGAGGTCGAATACGCGCTCGCGCATGAGACTCGCGTTACAATTCACCCGATGAGTCAAAGCGCCTCGTATGCACCGAGCCAGGAGTTCGTTCGTAACGCCCACGTACAGGGTATGGAAGGGTATCGAGCCCTTTATGATCGCGCCCAGAAAGATCCCGAAGCCTTCTGGGGTGAACTTGCAGCGCAGGAATTAGATTGGTTTCAGAAATGGGATTCCGTTCTCGATTGGTCGAATCCGCCCTTCGCGAAATGGTTCACCGGCGCGACGACGAACGTATCGTATAACTGCCTTGACAGGCACGTGAAAGGGTCGCGGGCAAAGAAACCAGCCATTCTGTTCGAAGGCGAGCCGGGCGACCGTCGAACCATTACGTACGAAGAACTGCATGTCCTTGTCAGTCAATTTGCAAATGTCCTGAAAGCCCGTGGCCTCAAGGCCGGCGATCGCTCCATCATTTACATGCCCATGATTCCCGAGGCAGCCATCGCAATGCTTGCCTGCGCGCGGATCGGTGTGACCCACTCTGTCGTATTTGGCGGATTCTCTGCTGAGGCGCTGAAGGCTCGGATTCAGGACCTGGACGCTCGTGTCGTGATCACTGCCGATGGCGGTTGGCGACGCGGCAAGGAAGTCCGTCTCAAGCTAACCGTAGATGAAGCGCTCCAGAGTTGTCCGGACGTGAAGGACGTCATTGTTTATCAGCGCACCGGATCGGATGTACCTATGACTTCGGGCCGCGATCACTGGTGGCACAAGCTTCACGAAGGTATTTCGAACGAGTGTCCGGCGGAACAACTCGATTCCGAGCATCCCTTGTTCGTACTTTACACATCCGGAACTACGGGCAGGCCGAAGGGCATTCTCCATACAACGGGTGGCTATTTGCTCCAAACGACGATGACGATGAAATGGGTCTTCGATCTGCAGGAGCAGGACGTTTACTGGTGCACCGCTGATGTGGGCTGGGTCACGGGACACAGCTATGTGGTCTACGGTCCGCTCTCGGCCGGCGCCATGACTGTTATCTACGAAGGGGCTCCTGATTTCCCACAGTTCGATCGCTGGTGGGACATCGTTGAGAGATATCGCGTCAGCACCTTCTACACATCTCCGACCGCAATCCGGGCGTTGATTCGACAAGGCGAGCAATGGCCGAATTCCAAAGATCTGTCGAGCCTGCGATTACTGGGATCGGTCGGCGAGCCAATCAATCCCGCCGCTTGGGAGTGGTACAACCGCGTCATCGGAAAAAACAAATCCCCGATTGTCGATACATGGTGGCAAACAGAGACAGGAGCGATCATGATCGCTCCAATGCCTGGCGCGGTCCCGTGCAAGCCTGGTTCGGGAACGCTGCCAATGCCGGGTGTGAGTTTGGATATCGTCGACCTCGCCGGCAATCCCCTCGGCGACGATCGTGAGGGCTTTCTCATCATCAAGCGTCCCTGGCCGAGCATGGTTAGAACCATCTGGGGCGATCCGGAGCGATTTAAAGAACAGTATTGGACTCGATTGCCAGGTGCGTATTTCACAGGTGACGCGGCGCGCCGCGATTCGGATGGCTATTACTGGATACTCGGACGCGTTGACGATGTAATGAACGTCAGCGGCCACCGGTTGAGCACGATGGAAGTCGAGTCGGCTCTCGTGAGGCATCCTGCGGTCGCTGAGGCGGCCGTAGTCGGCAAACCACACGAGATCACGGGACAGGCCGTCTGCTGTTTCGTTACTCTGAAACGCGGCGATTACGATCACGATGTCCTGGGCAAGGAATTGCGTCAATGGGTAGCACGGGAGATTGGCGCCTTTGCGCGGCCTGAGGAAATTCGCTTCACGGAGTCACTCCCCAAGACACGCAGCGGGAAAATCATGCGACGGCTGTTGCGCGAGATCGTGACATCCCATACGGTCACGGGAGATGTCACGACGCTAGAAGACATGAATGTCGTGACCAACCTAGCGTCGCAGCATGACGAAGATTGATAAAGAGTTCCTTGCCCTGCAACTCGACTACTCACGCTGGGCTAGCGAGCGCACCCTACAAGCGGCGCGCTCGCTTACACATGAGGAGCTAACCCGCGATCTTGGCGACTCCTATCAAGGTGTGCTCGGCACGCTGGCGCATATATTCCAGGCAGATCGGATCTGGTTGTCGCGCCTGCGTGGATCTCCCCGTTTTACCCTGAGTGATCCTTCCGAGATTTGGACTTTGGACGGCCTCGCGGAAGCGTGGCCTCTCACGGCAGATGGCTATCGAGATTGGCTCTACGGCGTCAAGGATCTTCAGACAATCCTGCCGTACAGGAATCTGGCGGGGCAGTCTCACGCGCTGCCTGTATGGCAGGTGGTCCTACATGTGGTGAATCACGCAACTTATCATCGCGGGCAGGTCACCACAATGCTTCGACAACTCGGCTATCCCGCCGTCGCCACAGATCTCCATGTGTTCTATCTGAGCCGTCAGAACACTCTCTAGATGTGGATCGCGCCTTCCGAATAGAGTGCCACCCGTCCTGAAATATTCACTCGATCTCCGCGCAACTCGCAGAAAAGCTCGCCGCCGCGCTTGGAAACCTGCCGAGCGTGCAATTTAAGTTTGCCAAGACGCTCCGCCCAAAAAGGAATGAGTTCGCAGTGTGCCGACCCTGTCACCGGATCTTCGTCGATGCCTTTCCCCGGAGCAAAAAATCGAGAGACGAAATCGCACGTCTCCCCTGGAGCCGTCACAATAAGCGCGTACATGTCCACTTTGGCGAGCTTCGCCATATCGGGCGACAGATTTCTCACCTCGCTCTCGCTACCTAGAACAGCAACATAATCGCGCGCCTTCCACATCTCGGACGGTACAACCTTGAGAGCGTCCTCAATCGCAGGGGGAGTCTCGACACGCTCTGGAGGTCGGCACGGAAAGTCGAGGCTTAGAAGTTCGCCTTCCCGCGTCACGCGAAGCACTCCTCCAAGAGAGCGGAAACTAACCTCCTTCATCCCGGGAGACAGGTGATGGAAAAGGACGTGCGCAGATGCCAGGGTCGCGTGACCGCAGAGTTCCACTTCGCAAGTCGGCGTGAACCAGCGAATGTGATAACCGTCGCCTTCCGGAACGAAGAACGCTGTTTCCGCGAGATTGTTCTCCGCCGCGATGCTTTGCATCATCACATCGTCTAGCCATTCGGTGAGCGGACAGACCGCGGCAGGATTGCCGCCGAATACTCGATCTGTGAACGCATCGAGAGTATAGCTGACGAGCTTCATAGCGAATCTGTACAGTGTAGCCCCGTACAGCTATGTCGCTCAACGAGGCGATATGGCGGGTCGCCAGAATTCCGGATCGGCGGCAGCGAACGCCTCCGACACGTGACTTTTCTGCGGCTCCACTCGAAAGAAAATATGCTCGCGCGTGGCATCCGCGTCGGCCGCGATTTGACGTCCCGCTTTTCCTCCGCCCGGCCCCAGTCCCTCAGCATATACGGGCATACGAGCAAATCCGTTGTCCAGCATGCGCATCGACGGCAAAGGAGCAAGAAACATATACATCCCCGATGTCGACCCGGAGATGATCTGATACCCGATCTCTGGACGATCCAGGTTGATGCTGTCGAAGGCGGCGCGCCGCAATCGGACCAGTTCCGCGAGCTCAAAGTCCGCCCCGGGACGGATCCGGAAGATAGTGACTTGAAAATAGCGCGCAGTATGCATCAGCTTAATCGCTTCTTCGGGGCGATACCCCAATCCAGCGCGGAACAGTCCTATCAGACGCGTCGATGGAGCGAAGACTTCTTCATCGATTTCCCCACGCGAATTGCGCGTCAAAGGAGCCTGAGACAGCGCTTTGTCAGTCTCTTCGATACTCGAAAACGATCGATGCGATTCAATCAGCCATGTTTGCGATGTGCCGGTAGTGGCGTTCATCCCTATGACATCCACGGCTGCACGCGCTGCGCGGTAGGGTTCGATAGTCGCATTGGGCTCCGGACGGATCGGACTGCGCACAATACGAACAAGAAAATATGGTTCGCCCTGATGTGTCTGAGCTTCGGCACATAGAGCGAACCCGGCGATCAAAGCCAACTGAGACAATCGGGTACGTATCATTACCACTACAGAATGACGCGTAAAATCTGTCAAGCGTTGGCTCGGCTTGAGCGCATCGCCCCGGTTCCATATACTTGAGGCGGCATTCCTTTGACGAGCTGACCTATGCGATCACTGGTTCTCTTTTTCTGCTTTTCACTGTCTCCGGTGTTTTCCGCGGCCGTAAGTTTCGATGTCTCGGCTGTACGGCCAGGACCAGTGAAGGCGTCGGAAACGGGTGAGCTGATTTCCGTCGAGTGGAATGACAAAGGTGGACGTTCGTGGCAAGCCGACTTCTCCTTGAATCCGGCGATGCCGTTAATCGCAAAGATCGGTCCGAAAAATGGCAAGGCCGTAATGGAAGGGGCCTCCCCAATCTACGATTGTGAAGTTGGCAAACGTCGCGGAGGCTGGGATGAGTTCTTCGACTTCCCGCCGAGTCACCCCGAAGGAACGCGACGTTTTCTCGGAGTTTTTAAACTCACCGGCGCAAGTGCGAAAACAATAGGGGATCGTCTCCAACTTACCTTCGACGGACTGACAATGGGACCCTTTGCCGGTAAGATTGCGTTCACGATTTTTCCGGGAAGTCAGTTGATTCAGCAGGAGGCGCTCGTAACAACACAGGAGCCGGACACTGCGTTCTTCTACAACGCCGGCGTTCGAACGCGTTCCGCCGCGGATGTTGGCGAGGTGATGAATGCTCAGGTGTCTCACTATGACACCGCCGGGCAAGTTCAAACTGTACGGTCAACCGGCCCTGAGCGGATACCTCTGAAAGTCCGTCATCGTGCGCTCTCGCTGCGTACGGATGGCGGCGCGCTCGTGGCCTTCCCGCCTCCACATCAGTACTTCATGCCTCGTGACTTCACGTCCAACATGGGATTCGCATGGCATTCTGCGTGGCGAGGATTCGCATCCATCGGAATCAAGCAGCATCCGGACGACAACTGGCGCTTCTACCCTTGGATGAACGCTCCTCCTGGAACCGAGCAGCGGCTGAGTGTCTTCTATTTGCTAAGCGACCGCGACGCCGGCGACGCGCTCGCTTCGGTTCTCCCATACACTCACGGGGATCGATTTCCGAAGCTCGATGGCTTCAAAACGCTGGCTTCCCATTGGCATTTCAATTTCACGGTGCAGGCGATGCAGAACGGCATGGATTGGACACCGCCGTTCAAGCCAGTGCTGAAGCAGATGGGCGTCGACGCGGCATTGATCATGGACTTCCACGGCGATGGACACCCAGGCTCGCTGGAAGATATCCGACTCAAAGAGCTCGAAGCGATGCATAAGGCATCGCGCTCGCAATCGGATTCCGAGTTCCTGATCATTCCTGGGGAAGAAGCCAATGTTTGGCTCGGCGGCCACTATTGCCTGGTCTTTCCCAAGCCGGTGTACTGGTTTATGAAGCGGCCTCCCGGAAAGGAACTCAAGGCGGCTGATCCCAGGTTTGGAACGGTTTGGCACACGGGTAGCGCGGAGGACTTATTCAATCTCATCAAGAGCGAGGGCGGCTACGTGTATCAGGCGCATCCGCGAACGAAGAGTTCGAAAGGGTACCCCGACAAAATTCGGGAGACCGATTACTTTAAGAGCGAGCATTTTATCGGCGCCGGATGGAAGGCGATGCCCGCTGACCTTTCCTCGCCGCGTCTGGGAGAGCGCGCCTTCAAGACGATCGACGACGCAAATAATTGGGGAGCGCGGAAGCTATTCATGGGCGAAGCCGATGTATTCCAAATCGACAGCACCCACGAGCTGTATGCCCATATGAATGTGAACTATGTTCGCATCCCGAAGCTGCCTGCCTACGACAATTATGGGGATATCCTCAAAGCTGTAGCGGCGGGCGACAGCTTCATCACGACGGGCGAGATACTCTTGCCAGAAGTAAAAATCACGCCGGATTCACCGCATCGAATTACGCTCAGCGCGAAGGTCTCCTGGACATTTCCATTGCGGATGATGGAAGTCGTTTGGGGCAACGGATCGGGGACATTCCACAAGATCATTTCTCTCGAAGATACTCCGGAGATGTCCGCTAGATCCTTCGACGCAAAGATCGACGCGCCCGGCTGGACATGGGCCCGTTTTGCTGTTTGGGACGTGGCTGGCAATGGCGCGTTCACACAACCCGTGTGGAGCGATGGAAAACGCGCCATCCGTCCTTAACCGATTCGCCGCCTATGCGTCCTCAATACCAACATCAGTGAATGCCTTAGCGATCGCTTTCAACTTTGCCTGCTGCTGCATCGGAGGTAGCGTGCGGAAGAGGGTTCTTGCGCTGATGAGTACTGCGCGGCGACTGTCGCTAAACTGTGACGTTCTTGATAGCTGCTGCGTCAGCGCCAAATAGAACACAGCCGCAACCTCATTCGGCGTGAACAGAAGTTTCTTCGTGCTGTCCACCGACGTCAGAATGAGATGTAAAACCCGATTGTGAATACCGCTATTGATGTGCACGCCGCCCCAATCCCCTTTAGGCGTGTTCGGTAGCACCTTGAATTTCTGCATATGGTCCGGCTGGTTGAATCGCGCAGGATCGCGGAGGTCACGGAATGGCCGGCCGTCCTTGGCTAATCCTTCACCTAATTCCCAATCCCAGTTTCTGGGATCCGGCTTGTCCAAGTTCGAGATGATGATACCGAAGATGTCGGAATACGATTCATTCAAGGCGCCGGGCTGAAATTGGTAAACAAGATCTGCCGAGTGATCCGTGACACCATGGAACATTTCGTGGGCGACAACATCGATGTTCGCGGCAAGCGAAGTAACTTCGGTTCCGTTAACGCGTTGTCCGTAAACCATCTGCGCTCCGTTCCAGAA
The DNA here is from genome assembly GCA_035630195.1 of Bryobacteraceae bacterium. Lineage (GTDB taxonomy): Bacteria > Acidobacteriota > Terriglobia > Bryobacterales > Bryobacteraceae > DASQDN01. The sequence goes on along the minus strand of DASQLD010000413.1, from coordinate 5,079 downwards.
CGCGTTGAACCACTGTTTGCCGTCCGGACTGTCTCGCTTATCCACGCAATTAATTGTCGACTTCATTGCCCCGCCGCGATTATCGATATTGTTCCTGCGCAGAACATCACGCAGAAACTCGGCAACCGTAGCAGCATTGGCGTGGGCGCTGACTGCGGACGGTGACCATTTTGGGGGATTCTTGATCTCCTTGCCCGGGAGGCTGGTCGCCTCAGTCACAGGATCGCGAAAGTTGAAGTCAAACGTCTGAACGTTGAGCTGCCTGTCAAACAGCACCTTATTGTTACCATTTTGTTCGATTCTGATGGTTCGCGGTTTGCCGACGTTGTCGACCGCTGTCTCAACAACAGCAGCCATCGTATGCGTCGCCGGCATCTCCGCGACTACGGCGCCGGTATGCGCATCCACAATATAGTCCATGAGCGATGGTGTGTGGACTTTCAATTTTTTTGTGGTCCCGACCGGAGTGACCCGCACGCTCTCGGCAACGAACACAAGCCGCCACTTTGAGGCTGCACTGTCGAAGTAATAATGAAGGCGCGGAACGACATCCTCGAGATTCTTGCGAAACCCTCCATGCTTCTCAATAGCTTTCAATGCCTGCGCGGCCGATATTTTCGCGACAGGATCAACTTCTTCGGGCGCACCCATGGACGAGTTCATACTGACAAGATCGTTGTTCGGATCAAGTTCTACCGTGACCAAAGATCCGAAGACTGGGATATTGTTGAAAGTCTGCCGGAACTTGACTGTCCTGGTTCCCGTAAGAGGAATCGTTTCCGTTCCCAGGCTCTTAAACTCGCTCGGGACCGTTGCTACAGTGGGGGCAGAAAAAGAAGGAACTGAGGCGCTTGCGAGCGCTTGTTCAAGATAGTTACGCGCAACAGTCTCCGGGTCGACTTGCGTCAACGATGCCGTTCCCCACATACCGAAGGACGGCGCAGTCGCGCTCTCCTCCCGAAGCTTCGACATCATCGGACGAGCCGTCTCGTCCAACGAGTGCATGGAAAATGTCTTCAGACCATTTGATTTTGCTGGTCGTCGCGAACTTGACCTGCTACTGGCAGCGTTCTTCTTCTTAGCAGTCGACTTCTTACTAGGCGCCATTGATTGAGCTCCTTAAATTGAGTTGGGCATTTGCTCTATGACATCGAACACGTGAAGCGCATGGAAAGCGACTTTGAACGATGCAGCACGGGCCGTTTGCCGCTCTTTGTCGTCTTCTCCTACATAAATGCAGCGAGTCGGTGGTACTCCGGCGCGCTTGGCGGCAAGCGCAAAAAACTCTGGCTTCGTCTTGTCGATGCCTTCGGTCGAGCTGAAAAGCAGTAGCGCAGGTTCGAAATGTTCCAGCAGTCCCGCCTGTTTCAACAGTTTCTTAACCGACTCCGAGGTCTCCTTGCCGGTGTTCGATATGATCCCCAGCCTCCGATCTGCATGGCGCAGAAGTTGAAGAATTTCGATCACGAACGGGAATGTCCTAAAACCTGCCAGCTTCCCTTGTGATGTAAAGTCGGCAACAGCAAGTGTATTGCCGATATCAAAAAAGACAACGATGTTAGCCGCCATTTGGATTCGGAAACCTATCGATTCTGTCGGTGTCATTCTATTGCAAATCTAGTTATATAGGCGCAAACCAGGAACGAGCAGGGGCAATCGTGTTTGGGACAATGGATCCTGTGATACGCGAGACATTGCGCGGAGGAGATCAACGCCTTTCCGGGAAACTTGGCGCCTTTCTTTATACGCGGCTGCGTCCTGGAACGCTTCTCACATTGAGCTGCGGTCGAGATACAGGCGAATTCGGAACATCTCCGCTCGACATCGTGGAGCGAGAGTTTCACTTGTTCAACAGACCGGTGCATTGGTTTTTCGATGCGACACGCGTCGAGAATGCGACCGCGGCAGTGTCGGAGCAATGGACTACATGGCTTCGCGCGAATCGCGGGAAGCTTGCGCAGATGCACGTCTTAGCCGCCACCGAAGAAACTCACTTGATGATTGGGATTGCTCGTCACTTCTCGAACTCATCTAACCTCCTGAAGCTCTATTCCGATCGCACGGCTTGGACGACCGCTCTGCTGCGCTCGGCTCCTGGATTGGTGTCCGTTCCAGATCTCTACGGGAGGCTGGATGAGCCGGCGATCGCCGTCTCGAGAAACGAGTCGGTGGATCGCAGTGTGGTTTTAGAGACCTCAGATTGCACTTGGAGCTTCCGTCCGCTCACGAACGGTGTGATTTACACGGCATTCGCTGGCGACGACTCAGGCGACTTGACGAATGCCGCATTCGATGCAATGGATTCCCTGATTCAATCTTCGCTGCGGAAAAGTCATTGGTTTCTGAACCTGAGAGACGCCAGGAACGTTTCCGCTCCTGTATCGCAGACCTGGACAGAATGGTTGGGCGCCAGACAGGACCGGTTCGCGCGCGTAACCGCGTACTCACCGGCGCCGCTGTTCCCGCTCGTCTTAACCGTCGCCAAGTATCGCTCCGGAACAGATCATCTGTTCGATATCTATCGCGACTCCCAACCTTTCCGGGCGGACCTGATCAAAGCAACCTCCGGAGAATTGGCCGCCAGCGTCGGGATGGCCTAGGCGCGGTGTCTCGGCGACGAAGATAAGATAGTTCGGAACACCGATGAGCACTGGCAAGCACAATCGCCGCGAATTCCTCAAACACACGGCCACTCTATCCACTGGAATCACGGCAAATCTATCCGCGCAGAACCTTCCGGGCCCTCGCAAGACGACGAACGACCCCGCTCGGGAGTGGCGTCAGTATGGAGGCGATCCCGGCGCCAGCAGATACTCACCGCTCGACCAGATCAATCGCTCGAATGTCAAAAACTTGAAGGTGGCCTGGACTCACCACACGGAAGATTCGATGGAACGGCCGGCAACAACCATCGAATGCGAGCCCATCGTGATCGATGGTGTCATGTACATCCAGACTGCGCAGCTACAAACTCGCGCTTTGAACGCCGCAACGGGCGAGCAGTTGTGGAACTTCGTGACTACATCGGCTGGGACCACTCGCCGCCGGGCCGGAGCAATCAGCAGAGGTGTCACCTTCTGGCAGGATCCGGGTGATGCTAAGCTCCGGCGGATCTTTGCTCCACGCGGTGACAGACTATTCTGTCTTGACGCTGTGACAGGAAAGCTTGTGCCCGGCTTTGCGGAGGAAGGTGTTCTCGATCTTCGGAAGGATTACGATCCCGATCGCCCCAACCTGCCAACATCGCTCAACCATCCTCCCAGTATCTATAAGGACGTCGTGATCTGTGGCGGCGGTGGGGGTGACGGCACGGATCTTTCCGCGGCCGGACATATCCGCGGGTTCGATGCTCGCACAGGAAAACGGCGTTGGATTTTCCATACTGTCCCCAAGCCCGGCGAATTCGGCCACGATACATGGGCGGGCGACTCCTGGAAGCGCGCCGGCGGAACGAACAACTGGGGCGGGATGAGCGTCGACATGAAGCGTGGGATCGTGTTCATCTCCACGGGATCGCCATCGTTCGACTATTACGGCGGCAATCGCAAAGGCGCGAATCTCTTTGGGGATTGCGTACTAGCTCTCAAGGCGGAGACGGGCGAGCGCGTCTGGCATTTTCAAACGACGCATCACGATGTGTGGGACTATGACCTTCCCTGCCCCCCTGCGTTGATCACTATCCGGCAGGGTAAGCGCACGTTCGACGCAGTCATACAGATGAGCAAGATGGGTCTCGTTTTTCTGTTCGATCGCGCCACGGGTAAGCCCGTGTTCCCGATCGAGGAACGGCGTGTGCCTCCGTCCGACGTTCCTGGGGAAGAGCTTTGGCCGACACAACCGTTTCCGGTCAAGCCACCTCCACTCAACCGCCTGGGCTTCAGTGAGAATGATGTTACGGACAGATCGCCGGAAGCGCGCGCTTCTGTGCTCGCCATTCTGGAGAAATCGAAGTACGGTCCGATCTATACGCCACCGACCCTCGAAGGAACAATTGTTCATCCGGGCTTTCGAGGTGGAGTCCTTTGGGGCGGTTGCAGCTTCGATCCTAAGCTAAACCGAGTCTTTGTGAACTCCGACGAATCCATCAATCGCATTGTTCTAACCAAGGCGGCTCCGGATCGCCCTCATCCTTACGAACTGGCGCAGCGAATCCGACTTGAGGATCACGAAGGCTATCCCGCGATCAAACCGCCTTGGGGCTATATGACCGCAATTGATCTTGAGAGTGGATCGTTCGCCTGGCGCGTGGTGAATGGAGAATTCGAAGCACTCAAGAAGAGTGGCGTTCCGAAGACTGGAACGTTTTCAACGGGTGGTTCGGTCGCAACAGCAGGAGGTCTCGTCTTCATCGCATCGACTTATGACGAGAAGTTTCGAGCCTTCGATTCGAAGACCGGTGAAATTGTGTGGGAGTATACTTTGCCTGCAGCCGGCTATACCAACCCGTGCACGTACGAAGTGGACGGCAAGCAGTACGTCACCATCGCCTGTGGTGGTGGCAAAGGGTTCAGTAAATCGGGTGATGCGTTCGTAACCTTTTCGCTGTGAGATACCTTTACACAATCCTGCTGGGAGCAATAGCGCTGGTCGGCGCCCAATCGATCCCCGAGAAACCACCCGCTCCTCAGCCCATTCCGTTCAATCACAAGCAGCACGTTTCGCTGGGCGTCAAGTGCGGCGATTGTCACACGATGCGAAAGCCCGGATTTGCCGCCGGTTATCCGGGCGAGGCCACTTGCATGGGCTGTCATGTGACAGTCAAGAAGGACAGCGCTTCGATCCAGAAGCTTGCCGAGTTCGCGAAATCGAAACAGCCAGTACCGTGGGTGAAGGTTTATCGCGTACCGGACTACGTTTGGTTCTCACACGAACTTCACAACAAAGAAGCAGGCATCGAATGTACCGAATGCCACGGCCCGGTCTCCGAACGAGAAGTGATCGTCAAAGAAAAAGCAACGTCGATGAAAGCTTGCATGGATTGTCATGACAAACGAAAAGCATCGAACGAATGCGATGTCTGTCACGACAAACGGTAGCTACTTCTTAAGTACATCCGCGATAGGCTTCCCTGCTTTCGGA
>DASQLD010000412.1:0-8813 GCA_035630195.1 Bryobacteraceae bacterium | reverse complement strand
TTAGCGATCAGGTCGAGTACTGCGTCGACGGATGGGAGAAGTTTGCCATCGCGGGAGACGGGAACAACGCCGGCATCGAATGTGGGCATCCATACGACGCGTCCCCAGCCACCTTTGACAAGAGTCATGCGTTCGACGGCGGCCGGATTGACGCCGCCGACAGACCGATTCAGAGCGATGCCACCGAATAACTCGATGCCGGGAACTTGCTTCCTTGCCAGGTAGGCCAGTGAGGCGGTGGATTCATAGTGATTCTTCAAGACGAGAGCTCGCATGCCTCGTGAGGCAGCGAGCTTCGCGAGATCGATTGCGTCGATTGTGCGGGGGACGCTATCCGGGTCAGAGTGGGCGTGAAGGTCGACTACACCCTGCAGTTCCGCGGTGGCTTGATGGTTGAGCTGCAGCGCGAAGGCTGCGTTTCTGTCGTAGGCGAGGACCATCCCGGTTAAGGCAAGCAGAACTTTGCGGATCATTATTTGGCTATCGCTAGTTTACTCTTCGCTATACTGAAGATCGCCATGGGCCGCTGCGTCGCTGCCATTCTTCTGTTCGTTCTCTCGGCCTTCGGAGCCGAGAAGCGGCCGATCATGCTGCTGATGCAATTCGAGCAGGATCACTCGGAAGCCTCGATTACTGCGATGAAGCGTGAGTTCGCAGCAATTATGAAGGCCGCCGGTCTCAGTTTTGACTATAAGCTTCGTAGCGAATTGACGGAGTTCGATGCGCCTCCAGAGATTGTCTTGGTGAAGTTCAAGGGACAATGCCGGATGAAGCTGCTGCCCGAATTGTTCGATGAACGCGGGCCATTCGCCACGACGCAGATGCTTGATGGTCAGATGCAGCCTTTCAGTGAGGTGGCCTGCGACCGAGTTCGTGTGTCCGTAAAGTCCTCGATGACAAGCGATCAGTTGAGAGATGGGGACACTGTGTTGGGAAAGGCCTTAGGGCGCGTGCTTGCCCATGAGGTTTACCATGTTCTCTCCAAATCGCCACATCACGGTACCGGTGGCGTTGCGCGGAAGGCGTTAACGAGCAGTGAGCTTACCGCAGATCGCCTTCGGTTTGACCCGAAAGACATCGAGAGAATGTACTCGCTTCCGTAGCGCTGATAACTTTCTCTGGACATGATCGCTTTTTTGCGTTAAATTGTTTCCAATCGGGAGTTATTCGGCCCGTCCTAAGAGTTTTCTTTCCTGCCACGTCGCTGTTCACCCTAGTAGAGTTCGAAGGCCATAGCGCGCCCACGAGAGCCGTAGTGCCACGGCGTCTTTAACGACCTCAGGAGAACAGAATGAAATTTCGGTTAGCTCGCACAGCGGGAGTGTGTCCGCTTTTGTTCATCGCAACATCCGCGGCTTGGGGGCAGTCGTTCCAGGGTGGATTGCGGGGAAGCATCACGGATACGGCCGGGGCCTCCATTCCAGACGCTAAAGTCGCGCTGGTGGATCAGGCGACCGGCACATCTCGCGCCACGCTTACCAATGCCATTGGTGAATACAACTTCACAGCGGTGAATCCCAGCACTTACAAAGTGTCGGTAGAGTCAGCCGGCTTCAAAAGACTCGAGCAAAGCGGAGTGATCGTTGCGACGCAGCAGTTTCTCACCCTCGATTTGAAGATGGAGTTGGGCGAGGTGAGTCAGAGCGTGCAGGTGACCGAAGAAGCTCCGATTATCGATTCCTCCAATGCATCGACGGGACAAGTGGTTGACCGGCAGAAGCTCGTCGATCTTCCTAACTTGGGACGCAATCCGTTCATGATGTCGAAGATTGCGCAGAACGTCGTGCCGGCGGGAGATCCGCGATTCAATCGCATGCAAGATCAAAGCGGATCCTCGCAGATCAGCATCGCGGGCGGCCCCGTGCGCGGCAACAACTATTTACTCGATGGCGTGCCGATTACGGATTTTCAGAATCGCGCGGTGATTATTCCCACGATCGAAAGCGTTCAGGAAGTGAAGATCCAGGCCAATACATATGACGCCGAAATGGGGCGCACCGGCGGCGGTGTTTTCAATACGTACCTCAAGTCTGGCAGTAATGCTCTGCATGGGAGCGCCTTCGGATACATGCGGCAGCCCGAGTGGCTGGCGAATCCGTTCTTCTTCAATCGCAGCGCGGCGAACCAAGGGTTGAAGCCGGACACGCCGTTTCGCAACTACGGTGGATCGTTCGGTGGACCTGTGCGTATTCCGAAGCTTTATAACGGCACGAATAAGACTTTCTTCTTCCTGGGCGGTGAGGCCTATAGACAACGGTCGGCGGATGCGGCGGATTTTCCGGTTCCTACTGCTCTCGAACGCGCGGGAGATTTCTCTCAGTCACGCACGGCGACTGGAGCGCCGCTCGAAATCTTTGACCCGTTGTCGACACGGTCGAATGGCGCCGGGGGTTACGTGCGCGATGCTTTCGCGGGTGGTGTGATTCCAGGAAGCCGCATCAATCCGATCGGCGCGGCCATCGCTTCGTACTTCCCTGCGCCGCAACGCGCAGCAACATTTCACGGGCAGAGTAACTACACGGCTTCGACCATTCTCGGCGACCGAGCAGATCAGTTGACCGGTAAGTTCGATCATGAGTTCGCGCCCTGGTTCCGGTCGAGTTTTTCCTATCTTCACTACGGGTCGATTGAGCCGAACCAACACTGGTTCGGGTCGATTGCGACGCCCGGTGGAAACATGCTGTATCGCAAGGTGGATGCGACGCAGTGGAACAATATCCTAACACCGAACGCGACCACAGTTCTCAGCATCCGCTATGGCTTCAATCGCTTCCCGAATCAGGTGACAGCGGTGAGTGAGGCGTTCAGCCCTGCACAACTCGGGTTCTCGCCGTCGTACGTCGCAAGTCTTCAACAGTTGAAGTTCCCTCGTATTGAGATGCAGAATTTCGCGCGCGCAGGCAATAGCGCGCTTGGGTCAGGCGATACGTCGCAGACGGTGTATCACTCGAAGAACTTTCTTGTCAGCGTCTCGAAGTTCATGGGGCGCCACAGCTTGAAGGCAGGGTTCGATTATCGGGTGATCAACGTTGACGGCTTCAACCTTGGCAGCGCAGCAGGACGATTTGAGTTCGACGATACATTCACACGGAGAAATCCACTCGCCAGGGATGGGTCGGGAAGCGACTTGGCGAGTTTGCTTCTAGGCTATCCATGGAAGGGCGAAGCGCAGGTGTCGACGAAGCTTGCGCAGTATGTTCGATACTACTCGGGCTACGTTCATGATGATTTTCGTGTAAGCAGCCGGCTTACGTTGAATCTTGGACTGCGATACGAGTACGAGACGGGACTCGGCGAGCGAAATGACAATTTCATCAGCGGCTTCGATGCGACGGCGGTGAACCCGATAGGCGCTGCTGCCGGCGTCGACACGAAAGGCGTATTGATGTATGCGGGCGTCAATGGATATCCCACGAAATGCTGCAACCTTGGGAACAAGCGGTTCGCGCCTCGTATCGGGGCTGCATACAGGCTGAATGACAAAACAACATTGCGAGGTGGTTATGGGTTGTTCTATGCGCCCGCTCGCTATGACTTGTTCAACCCGCTTGGATACACGCAAGTCTCGGAGTATGTCGCCAGTAATGACGGGAATCTGACGCCGGCAGGGAGTCTGACGAATCCCTTCCCGTCGGGTCTGCTGGCTCCTGCCGGTAACAGCGCAGGGGCGCTAGCCGGCATCGGGCGGCCCATCGACTTCTACTATCAGGACGCGAAGGCAGGCAGGGTTCAGCAGTTCTCCTTCGACATACAGAGGGAATTGCCGCTCGGGATCGCGCTGGCTTTCGGATATGTCGGATCACGCAGTGACAACCTTGCGCCGGGCTCCACTGCCGGAACAACTGTGAACTTAAACCAGCTTGATCCTCAGTATTTGAGCATGGGGAGTTCGCTTCTGCAGGCAGTGAGCAATCCTTTCTTCGGTAAGGGTGGTGTGTTCGCGATTGGATCGAGCACCGTGGCGCGGAACCAATTGATGCGGCCCTATCCTCAGTTCGGGAACGTGAACGCTATCTACTACGATTCCAACCACGCTCGCTATGACTCGTTCGCGATCAAGGCGCAGAAACGATTCTCTGCAGGACTCACGTTCCTTACGACATGGACGTTCTCGAAGAACTTCGACGCTAGCTTCGGTTCGGGAAACACGTTCACGACCATACCTGCGACCGCTCCGCAGAACGCCTATGATCTTGACGCGGAATACGGATTAGCGATTGTCGATGTGCCGCACCGCTGGGTTAGCTCGGTAACGTACGAACTGCCATTCGGACGTGGTAAGGCGATGCTGTCGAGCAACAAGATGTTGGATCTCGCCGTCGGTGGATGGCAGATCAATGCGGTGTCTTCGTTCCAGAGCGGCTTCCCGCTGGCCATCGTGCAGCAGAATCTGAACTCGGCGCTGGGTATGGGTGTGCAGCGTCCGAATGCGACCGGTGTGTCGCCGGTAGTCGAGGGGAGTGTTCAGGCGCGGATGGATGGCTACATCAACCGAGACGCCTTCTCTCAGGCTCCGCAGTTCACGTTTGGCAATCTAAGCCGCACGATCGATTACCGCGGCCCAGGTCAAGCGAACTGGGATCTGTCGATGTTCAAGACCTTTTCTATCACGGAGCAATTTCGCGCTCAGTTCCGGGCTGAGGCGATGAATGCTTTCAACACGCCCATCTTCAATGGGCCGGAAACAAACCTGGCAAACGCGAACTTCGGAAAGATTACTCGTCAAGCCAACTTCCCGCGCTACTTACAGCTCGGCGTCCGCTTTTATTTCTAGGGGAGAAGAACGATGCAGATGATCTCTAAAGAGACGAAGCAGGAACTTTTGGATAGAGGATTCACCCGCAGGAGCTTTGGGAGAATCAGCTCACTTCTGGCAGCCGGGGCGGCGCTTCCGTTTTATAACGAAGCGGCTCTGGCGCAGCTTTCCATGATCGGACCTCTACCGCCCGACGCGGTGAAGATCAATGCGAATGAGAACCCGCTCGGTCCTTGTAAGGAGGCGGCGGAAGCGATTCACAGCGTCGTCGCGAAGGGCGGTCGCTACATGTATGAGGAAACCTTCAATTTCGCTGCGACGCTTGCAGAGCAGGAAGGATTGAAGGCGAGCTATGTAATGCCGTTCGGCGGGTCGAGCGATCCGCTTCATCGAGCTGTTTTGGCGTATACGTCGCCGACAAAAAGCTTTGTGATGTCGGACCCTGGGTATGAAGCAGGTCAGCGCGCGGCACAGTTTGTGAAGGCGAATGTGATTCGCGTTCCTCTGACTGCGGACTACAAGCACGACGTGAAAAAAATGGCTGCTGCTGATCCAAACGCCGGTGTCATCTACGTTTGCAATCCTAATAATCCAACTGGGACGGTGACGCCGAAAGAAGACATCGAGTGGCTGGCGGCAAATAAGCCGGCGGGAAGCATTCTGCTTTTGGACGAGGCATACATTCACTTGTCGCAGACCGCTGAGAAGGGATCCTATCTCATCGCTCAGGACAAAGATGTCATCATCCTGCGCACGTTCTCAAAACTCTATGGCATGGCCGGATTGCGAGCAGGCGCGGCAATGGGTCGTCCTGACCTGATTGAAAAGCTTCGGGCGTTTGGCGCTGGCGCTTTACCGCTCACCGGTATGGTCGGCGCCCATGCGAGCTTGAAGTCGAAATCGCTGGTGCCCGAGCGGCGCAAGATCATTGGGGATGTTCGAGAGGATGTATTTGCGTTTCTCGATAAGAACAAATTCTCGTTTGTGCCATCTGAGAGCAACAAGTTCATGGTCGATGTGAAACGGCCGGGCCAGGAAGTGATCAAAGCCATGGCAGAACATAAGGTCTACATCGGCCGAGTGTGGGCGACATGGCCGACGCATGTGCGTGTTTCTATCGGAACCAAAGACGAGATGGAGAAGTTCAAGACTGCCTTCCTGAAAGTCATGGCTTAAGGAACTGTCAAAAACCGCTCCGTTTGGTCGCGGCTCGGCTTAGCCGAGATCAGGCGGAGCGGTAATCCTCATGATTACGAAAATCAAATGGAAGTATGGCTGGAGTGCGCTCTCGGGCGACATTAGCGGTGGTGTGATCGCGGCTCTGATCGCGATTCCCTATGGCTTGGCGATGGCTTCGCTTATGGGATTACCTCCAGTGCTCGGGTTGTTCACGTCGATTATCACTGCTCCGGCGACAGCGCTTTTGGGAAGAAATCCGGTACTGATCGGTGGAACTGCTAGCGCGACTGTGCCATTTGTTGCTCTTGCCGTGAAGGAGCAAGGTATCGGTGGAGCGGCAAAAGTGACGATGGTGTCTGCCGTCTTCATGATGATGTTCTGTGTGCTGAAGCTGGGACGGCATCTATCGAAAGTCCCTCATGCCGTTGTTTCCGGGTTCTCCTGCGGCATTGGAGCGATGATGGTGATCTCGCAGTTGAACACGATCACGGGCGTAGCTCCTCCTACTAGCGCGACATCCAGCAACATGGTCGCGTTGTTTGTTGGCTGGTTGGGATCGCTGGACGCAATTCAGCCGGGACCAATGATGATCGGATTGCTCGCCGTTGTTGGGTCGATGGCCGCTGCCAAGTGGTCGTCGAAAGCGCCAGCGCCTTTGATTGGAATCGCTGTTGCCGTCGCTGCGGCGCAGGTCACCGGCGTCAGAGAAGCGGTTGTCGGAGCGCTAGCGCTTGAGCTGCCTCCTTTTGCCGGCTTTGCATGGACGCCTTCGGATGTCTATCGCGTACTACCGGCCGGATTCGGCTTGGCTGTTGTTACCTCGGTAAATTTGCTGATTACTTCGCGTGTGGTAGAGCACTTTCGGGGACGGCATCAGCAATTGAAGGCGGCCGATGCCGATACGGAGCTTGGAGCGTACAGTATCGCCAACTTGTGTGCTGGAATGTTTGGCGCGCCGTTGAGTGTCGGGATCCCTGCCCGTAGTCTGGCGAATTTGCGATGCGGCGGTACGACGCGGCTCTCCATTCTTTTTCATGCGGCGGCGATCGTGTTTTTCCTGAGCGCGGGAAACGATTTGATTGCTCAGATTCCGCTCACGGCGCTTGCGGGCGTGGTGGTGTTTAGCGGTTTGTGCCTGCTCGACTGGAGCACGTGGAAGAGGTTGCCTCACATGCGGCGCGTGGATGCGGTGGCCTTTCTGGCGACGGCGATTGCGGTTCTAGTGGTGAATGCGCTGGCAGCAGTTTCGGCCGGATGCCTGGTCTATGTACTGCACTGGATGTACGCCAAACTGTCTCCTCCGCTCCAATTGCAGACGGTACGGGAGTAGATTTTTCGATACACTGGGTGAGACACGATGCTGTCTCGCCTCACCCTTTTCACCGTTTTATTAGTTGTCGCCTCGAAGGGGCAAGACCTTCCCACACGCGCTGTAAACCTTTTGCATCAACAATGTGCGCAGTGCCACAGCGGGGCCGTCGCTATGTCAGGATTGCGGCTCGATACACGTGACGCTGTTCTGAAGGGAGGCGTTCGGGGGACTGCGGTCAAACCGGGTGAATCTTCGGGAAGCCTGCTGATGAACGCGGTTCGTCATGCGGGCAAGCTGACGATGCCACCAGGCAAGAAGATGTCCGATGCCGATATCGATTTATTGGCGAAATGGGTGGATGAGGGCGCCGCATGGCCGGCTAGCGTATCCGTTGCTCCAGCTTCGAAGGCTGGGACGTGGTGGTCATTTCAGCCTCCGAAACGTCCACAGGTTCCTGCGATTCGGGCGGCTGAGATTCGGACACCTATCGATGCCTTTGTCGTGGCTAAGCTACAGCAAGCGAAGCTGCAACCTGCAAAGGAAGCCGGCAAGCGGGTTCTGATTCGACGGGCATTTCTCGATCTCCATGGTCTTCCGCCAACGGCTGAACGCGTCGACCAATTCTTGCAAGACACGTCGGCGGATGCGTATGAGAAGCTCATTGACGAACTGCTTGCTTCGCCTCGCTATGGGGAGAAGTGGGGACGGCATTGGCTCGATCTTGTGCGGTATGGCGATACATCAGGGTTTGAGCAGGATCCCTATCTTCTTTATGCCTGGCGTTACCGCGATTATGTGATCGAGTCGTTCAATCAAGACAAGCCGTACGACCGGTTCGTGAAAGAGCAGATTGCCGGGGATGAGCTGTATCCCGACGATCCCGTCGCGCAGAGCGGCACAGGGTATTTCACCGTCGGGCCGAATCGGGACATGCTCTACAAGGTGGAAGACATCAATCGAATCGAGACCCTTACCGATTATGTGGATACGACCAGCTCTGTCTTTTTGGGTCTGACGGTGGGATGTGCGCGATGCCACGATCATAAGTTCGATCCAATCCCGCAGCGCGATTACTATCGCATGCAGGCAATTTTCGTTCCCGCCGAGAAAACGCGCGTATTTTTGCAGTACGATCCGGCTCGCGGCTACGATCTTGGCGAGAATATGCGACACGCCAAGCTGCGTGAGATCGGTGACCAGCTCGAGGCGATTCTGCGGCCTTATCAGAAGAAGATCTCGGATGAGAAGCTCACGAAATTACCCGCGATGGTACGAGACGCGTTTGCTACCGATGAGGCGAAACGAACTCCCGAGCAGAGATCGATTGTTGACGAGAACCGGAGGAAGATCGGCGCATCGCCTCAAGAAGTTCGCGCTCTCTTAACACCGGAACTGAACGAATCGTTGCAGAAGATCGAGACGCAACTCGTCGGAATGTTCACGGGGTTTAAAGCCGGTCCGTTTGCGCCGGCTGTGCGTGACATTAGCCGCGAGGCGCCCAAGACCTTCATGCCACCGAGACCGGGATCGAGTCCGGAGATCGTGAACGCCGGAATGCTTACCGCG
>DASQLD010000411.1:0-5283 GCA_035630195.1 Bryobacteraceae bacterium | reverse complement strand
CGCTACGATCAATGCCGTGCTGAACATGAGCGCGCTTCCGGTGTTCGTCGATACCGATCCCAAAACATTCCAGATCGACGCCAGGAAGATCGAAGCTGCGATTACTCCGCGCACTGTTGCAATAATGCCGGTCCATCTCGGAGGCAACGTCGCAGATCTGGACGCGATCGCCGCCATCGCAACGAAACGAAACGTCCCCATAGTGGAAGATGCTTGCCAGTCGCACCTCGCCGAATGGAAGGGTAAGAAGGTCGGAACGTTCGGGACTCTGGGATGTTTCAGTTTCCAAGCATCAAAGAATTTGAATTCCGGCGAGGGCGGTGCAGTCCTTACGAATGACTCCGCAGTGCTTGACCGCTGCTACGCGTATCACAATAACAGCCGTGGAAAAAGCGCTCCGGGTTATGACTTCAGCTATGTTTCGCGCGGACTCAACCTTCGCCTCACGGAATTTCAAGCGGCGTTGCTCTTAGCGCAAATGACACGCTTGAGTAAACAGACAAGCACGCGCGAAACGAATGCAGAGCATTTGACGAAACAACTGAGGGAGATTCCTGGGATAAGTCCGGCCGAGCACTATAACGGCTGCACGCGCAACGCCTACCACCTCTACATGTTTCGTTACGACTCGGCGCAGTTCGCCGGTCTTCCTCGAGCAAAGTTCCTAAAGGCGCTCGCCGCCGAAGGCATTCCCGCTTCCGGTGGCTACTCCCCGTTGAACAAAGAGCCGCTGATACTCAACACACTCGCATCACGCGGCTACAAGCGAATTTACGACGACAAGACCTTGCAGCAGTGGCGTGATCGCAGCGCTTGTCCCGAGAATGAGCGTTTGTGTTCGGAAGCTGTATGGCTCACGCAGACGATGTTGCTCGGTCCGAAGACCGACATGGATACGATAGCCGCGGCCATCCGAAAGATTCAAACGCATGCTGCTGAAGTGGCGCGCGCCTGATGTGTTACGCCATATTGCTTTTGGCTGCCTGCCTATCGGCAGCCGATCGCGATCTTCGTCTTATTACCGTCGATCCCGCGCACTTTCACGCGGCGCAACTTCATACGGCGCCTATGGCTGGCTTTGCTCGCGATGCCTGGATCTATACGCCGGTGGGGAAAGACCTGCCGGCTCATCTGAACTTTATCGGCAATCTTAAACTGCGCAGTCCGCAACCTGATCACTGGCGCTATCACATCTACTCGGGTGACGATTTCTTCGAGCGCATGTTGAAGGAGAGGCCAGGAGATGTCGTTGTTCTCGCCGGACGCAACGCCAAGAATATCGATTACATCTCGCGCAGTATAGAGGCGGGGTTTCACGTTTTGGCGGATAAGCCGTGGATTATCGATGCCGCGAATTTCCCCAAACTGGAAGAAGCTCTCGACCTTGCCGATCGCAAAGGCGTCATTGCGTACGATTGCATGTCTCAGCGCTTCGAGATCGCCTATATCTTGCAGCGCGAGTTCGTAAATGATCCGGAGATCTTCGGGAAGAGCTTGGCAGGCTCGCCAGCCGAACCGGCCGTTGAGATCGCCAGCGAACACTTCCTGCTCAAGCGCTTCAATGGAGTTCCGAATCTCCGGCCCGCCGCCTACTTCGACATACGTCAGCAGGGAGAAGCACTCTCGGATGTCGGCACTCATTATGTCGACCTTGCCCACTGGACACTGTTTCCCGATCAGGCGCTCGACTACAAGAAGGAACTACGGATTCTGAACGCTCGTCGCTGGCCAACTGTATTGTCGAAGGAGCAATTCAACAAGGTCACGGGGGAGAATACGTTTCCTGCTTATCTGGATGCTGCCACAAAAGATGGCAAGCTGCAATACTTCACGAACAACGAAGTGATTTACAGTGTTCGCGGGCGCCATGTGAAGCTCACCGTGTCCTGGGATTTCGAATCGCCCAGCGGGGCCAATGACTCGATGCTCGGCGTCTACCGTGGAACCAAGAGTGAAGTAATGGCGCGTCAGAGCAAAGAGGAAAACTATCTGCCAGAAGTCTATATCAGTCCGAAAGCAAGCGATCGGCAAGCTGTCATCGCCGCGCTGGATCGCCGTCTGGCTGCACTGGCTTCGAAATTCCCGGGTCTGTCCTATCGTGAGGAAAAGGGCCGCATCCAGATTGTCATCCCGAAGCAACTACGGCGGCCGGACATCGAGTACTTCCTGTTGATTGCCGAACGTTTCGCGGGCTATGTGCGCCGACCAGGCTCCCTGCCGGCGTGGGAAAAGCCAAACATGCTTGCCAAGTATTGGGTCACGACGCAAGGAGTTAAAAAGGCACAGGAGACCCAATGAAGCAATCGATTCCATTTGTACTCTGCATCGGTCTGCTCGTTTCGTGCGGAGGGTCGAGACCAATACAGAAGCAAACGGAAACTCCATCGAAGCTCATTGCCAAGACGTATGACTCGGAGTTTCCCGACGCCCACGACACCTACAACGGCATGGGCACGGGGAGTGATGGCCGGATTTACTATGTGCTCAGCTCTGAGAAGATCGATGTCGCGGCTCAGATGCGAAGCTTCGATCCGGCGACGAGTCGCATAGAGAAGCTGGGTGATCTCACCCAGGCCTCGGGCGAGAAAGATCGCAGAGCCATCGCGCAAGGCAAGAGTCACGTGACGTTTGTCGAGTCCGAGGGAAAGCTTTACTTTGCGACGCACGTCGGCTACTACAGCATCATCGACGGCATGGAAAAGATGGGTGTACCTCCTAAGGGGACGGAGCCCTATCCCGGTGGACACCTTCTCGCTTTCGACATGAAGGCGAAAACCTTCGACGATCTTGCGATCGCACCGGAGCGCGAGGGCGTCATCACGATGAACATGGATACGGCGCGGAAGCGCATCTATGGAATCACCTGGCCTACGGGATACTTTTTCCGCTACGACATGCCGAAGCGAGAGATGAAGAATCTTGGCCGTATTGCGGCCGATGGAGAAAACGGCGTCGGCAAGAAGTACGAGACAATCTGCCGATCCCTGGCAGTTGATCCTGGTGACGGATCCGTTTACTTCACAAATTCACGAGGCGACATCAACCGCTATCGCTACGACCGCGATGCTCTCGAAACGTTGTCCCAGGAGGACATGCGTAAGGCTTACTTTGGGCTTTACGATCCGCATTCGGCCGGGCACATGGGATACAACTGGCGTCAAACTGTTTGGCATCCCGCATCGAAGTCCATATACGGAGTCCACGGGAATTCCGGATATCTTTTCCGATTCGATCCGTCGGCAGAGCGGTTGGAAATGCTGGATCGCCTCACCTCGCTACCTTCTCGCAAAGCCGGTATGTACGATCAGTTCAGCTATGGCTATCTGGGCTTCGCTCTGGGACCCGATCGCCAGACGTTGCACTACCTGACTGGTGGTCCGATTTACAAGGACGGCCAGCGAGTTCGTGGCAAAGACTCCACGGCGAAGGGAGAATCGAAGGGCCAGGAAAACTTGCATCTCGTCACATGGCATATTCCAACGGCTAAGTATCGCGATCACGGCCCGATCTTCTTCGAAAATGGCGACCGGCCGTCGTATGTTAACTCCATGGCTATTGGCAAAGACGGCACTGTTTACGCGCTCACTCGGATTACACAGAATGGAAATACTCGGACAGATCTCATGTCCATCCCTTCGCCACTCACAGGGGAATAGTGATTAATCGCCGAACAGTATTGAAGACCTTCCTGGCGGTTCCGGCAGAACTGCTCGCAAAAGATCCGGAAGCCTATTGGACGAAGATTCGTGAGGACCACTTCCTGCTTCCGAAGTGGCGTGCTTACATGAACAATGGGAGTCTCGGCGTTGCGCCGCGATCGGTTGTTCAGGCCGTGAATGACTATATGGAACGCGGCGCTTCATTGACAGAAGAAGAATATCCTCGCTGGGGCTATGAGACCCTGGACACCCAACGCGATCAATTTGCGGGCTTCATCGGCTGCAAGAAAAGTGAACTCGCGATTATGCATAGCGCGACTGAGGCGATGAGCACAATCGCCGCAGGCTTGGACCTCAACGCAGGCGATGAAGTCCTGATCACAGACCAGGAGCATCCGAGCGGTCGAGGTTGCTGGTACATGCGGCAGGCGCGGCAGGGAATAAAAGTGCGCGAAGTTAAGATCGCGCTTCCTCCGAAAAACCCGGACCGGTTGGTAGACGCCATCGTTTCGGCGATCCGGCCGGAGACGCGAGTTCTGTCCTTTAGTGGCATTCTTACAACGACTGGTCTGATCATGCCCGTTCGCGAGATATGCGATGCTGCGCGCCGCAAGGGAGTAATTACTGTTGTCGATGGCGCGCACATGCTCGGACAAATACCTGTCCGTATTTCAGATCTGAACTGTGACTATTTCGCGGCTAGTCCGCACAAGTGGATGTTCGCCGCTCCCGGTTCGGGACTACTGTATGTCCGCGAGGAGAATCTCGGCAAACTCTGGCCGTCGATCGTCACCGGAAACTGGGACGATACGAAACTCGGAGCAGCGCGATTCATGATGGTCGGTACGAACAACCAGGCGGTCGTTGAAGGCGCAGTCGCTGGTTTGAAGTTTCTGCAAACAATCGGTCCGGAGAACATCTACAAACGCATTCACGATTTGGCTGCCGACGTCCGCAAACGCGCTGCGGCGATACCTTACCTAGAACTGCTAACCCCGGACGACGATCGCATGTATGGCGGTCTTGTGACCTTCAAGTTTCGCGACAAAGATCCGAAGCCGTTTCGCGATCTCTGCAGGAAGCGGCGTATCTGGTTATATGGCGGTGACATGCTACGCGTCTCAACCCACATCCATACTCGACGGCGTGATATCGACGCGCTTTTTGGCGCAATGCGCGAAACGCTCGGTTAGCTTCCATTAAGTACTAAAATTGTAGCTAGCTGTTCGCTTTCGGGAGACCTGCCGTGTACAAACTCTTATTGGCTTTTACCTTACTTGCGCTATCCGTGTCGGCACAGACTGTTCTCGGTACTTTGACTGGCCGCGTCCTCGACGCGTCCGGAGCGGCTGTCACTAATGCAGATGTTATCGCGACAAACACCGGGACAAATCTAGCGTTCAAAAGCAAAACGAATGACGCCGGAAATTTCGTCATCCAGCAATTGCCGGTGGGAACATACGAGCTTACCGTCGAGGCCGTAGGTTTCCGACGCTATGTTCGGCGCAATATCGAATTGAACGTCGCGCAGACGCTGACTGTCGATGCCAATCTGGAAGTCGGTCAGGTCGAGCAGGCTGTGGAAGTTACTGCGGATGTGACGACTCTGCAAACCTCAACATCC
>DASQLD010000410.1:0-9481 GCA_035630195.1 Bryobacteraceae bacterium | reverse complement strand
TTGGGACAGGAGCGTCGCGAACATGCGAATTGCCGACCACGCGCGGGAGCGATACGCGCGCAGCTCAGAGCGACAGCCGCTCGTCGAGGACCGGCAGCCGGTTGTCGATGCGGCTCGGCGGCTGAGCGTGTTTCCGGGTGTTCCGCGTACTGGGAGGAGGCGCCGCGACCGGAACGTTGTACGATGCTTCGGCTGCGGGGTTCACGATCCCGTACTCAAGCGCGAACATGATTTCCTCGATGCCGTCCCTCACGCTGTAGAGCGGGTTGAAACCGAGGACGCGTTGCACTTTGGCGAAGGACACCCGATAGTCGCGAGGGTCCTCTGCGACCGCAACGACGCTGATCGCCGCTTCGGACCGGAGCTGCTTCTGAACCATTTCGATGATGTCGAGCTTGCGATAATTCTCCTCCGTGCTGCCGATATTGAAGACTTGTCCCCGGACGGTTGCGGCGGGCGCTTGCAGGCCGAGGAGGATCGCCTGCGCGGCATCGCGCACATGGACATATGGCCGCCAGAACTGCTCGCCGAACACGGTCAGCTGCTTCCTGGTCAGCATCTCCATGGTGAACTGGTTGACCGTGAGGTCGAAGCGCATCCGCGGCGACAGGCCGTAGAGGGTTGCGAATCGGTAGACGACCGGGCACATCTCACCCGGATCCATCGAGAGCAGGTGCTGCTCCACCGCCACCTTGGTTTCTGCATAGAGCGAAACGGGACGGAGCTCGTGGCTCTCCTCGGCGAGCACGGTCGTGTCGATCATGCGGCCGTAATTGCTGCAGGTCGAAGCGAAGATGAGACGCTTGATCCCACGATCCCGCGCGGCATCCATCAGTTTCAAGGATGCTTCGCGGTTCACCGCGATGGCGATATCGGGGTCGCGTGCGCAAGCCGGATCGCCAACGATGGCTGCGAGGTGAACGACGGCTTCAGCGCCATCCAGGATGCGGCTCACCGCCGCGTTGTCACGCGTATCTCCCACGACGAGTTGGAAGCCGCGGCGACCGGCAAGAGGCAGCAGCGATGCGCCTCCATAGGCGAGGTGGTCGAGGACACTGACGGTGTGGCCAGCTTCGAGCAGGTTCAAGCACAGGACCGACCCGAGATAGCCGGCGCCTCCGGTTACTACGACATGCATCATATGCTCCTTTAATTGCGCTTAGCGGGCGAAAGCCTCGCGAAGCTTCATGATTTGCGACACGGAATCCTGTGAGCAACGCCAGGCGACCACCGCGAACACGCCGCGTAGGATCCATGTCAGATCGGAAAGAACTGTCCGCCGTGAAAAGTAGGCCAGATCGATGCTCGCCTTGAGCGGAAAAAGGGTTTCCCGATAAAAGCGGTCCGTGTCTGCTCCGACGGGGTAAAGCGACGCCTCGTCGCGGAACAGCACCTGAGCGGGGCCGAAAATGCCCGGCTTATGGTTTAAGACGCCCAGATAATTCGGAGAGAAGCAATCGGCGAAGTTGACCGTTTCCGGGCGTGGTCCGACAACCGACATGTCGCCGCGCATCACGTTCCAAAGCTGCGGCAGCTCGTTGATCTTCCATTTCTCGATAAGCCGCCCAACACCGGTCAATCGAGGGTCGTCCTTGACGGTGAGGGGGCCGTTGCCGCTGGCGGCCGGATCGAATTTGCGGAATTTGTAGATCTGAAAGGGCCGACCAAAACGCCCGAGTCGACGCTGCGCAAAGAAGATCGGCCGGCCGCCTTCGATCCATAACGCCAGCGCCGTCAGCGCGATGACGGGACTTGCGATGATGAGTCCGATGCTCGCGACCATGATGTCGAGCAGCCGGCCGGCCCACTCACTCATCTCGCTCGCGTTGCAGTCCGGACCAGTGAACTGGCTCTGCGCCATTGCAGCCTCCCACGCCTTAAGCTTTCAGGGCGTCCCGTAGGGCCTTTGCGACCTTCTCGACGTGCGACTCCTCCATTCGCGGATGCAGCGGAAGGGTCAGCTCTCGCCGGGCGAAGTCCTCCGTGATGTCGAGCCGTACTGCGGGATAACGCTCGCGATAGAAAGAAAGCCGGTGAGCCGGCGGGTAGTGGATCGTTGTCTGAATCTCGGCATCGCGCAGCTTCGCCATGACTGTTCCCCGGTCGACGTCGGGCGGGAGGATGACCGGCATGATGTGGTGTGATGAGCTGGCGTGGGCCGCGAACGGCACGTGGACCGATGGACAACACGTTTCCAGGGCTCGCCTGTATACCCGCGTCAGAGCCTTGCGACCCTCGTTCCAGGACTTCAGCTTCTTGAGTTGGGCGAGGCCGATCGCTGCCCTGAACTCATCCATACGATAGTTGTAGCCGAGCATGGTCACGTCATAGCTCGGCGCGCGGCTCGCGAGACGTTGCAAGGTGCCGCTCGTCATGCCGTGACCGCGCATCTGCCGGATCCGGTCGAGAACCTCCGGGTTCCTCGCGACCACAATGCCGCCCTCGGCCGTGGTCATGTTCTTGTTCCCGTAGAAGCTAAACGCCGCACCGTCGCCGAGCGAGCCGGCTCCGGGCACGCCGACCGTGTGCGCCGCATCCTCGAGCAGCAGCAGTCCTCGAGCGTCCGCGAACTCCCGCCAGGCATCGCGATCGACGAGATATCCCGCGTAATGCATGACGATGACGGCCTTGGTCCTCGCGGTGCACTTGGCCGCGGCATCCGAAAGCGCCATAAGCGGCGAGTCGATGCTCTCGACGTCGACGAAGACCGGCGTGGCGCCGGTGTAAAGGACGCAGTTGGCGGTGGCCACGAAGGTCAGGGATGGTACGAGCACCTCGTCGCCAGGGCCGACGCCGAGACCTTCGAGAAGCAGGTGAAGCGCCGCCGTGCAGGAGCTCACGGCGACGGCGTCCGGCACGTCATGCGCTTCGGCGAACGCGACCTCGAAGGCACGAACACGATTGCCCATCGTGATCCAGCCGCAATCAACGACCTCGGAAAGGACAGCTTTCTCGTCCTCACCAACGATGGGCTCTGCGACGAGCAACATGACACCTTCCTCTGTGATGGGAGCACGTGACCCGGCGCTCGCGCCGGCCTGCGAACCGAGCTTACGCGGCGGGGGCGCCGTGCACGCCCATTTCAAACGGCTCGCGCCGGTCACCCCCGCCGTTGTACTCGCGGCGATCACCTGCGCCGTTGTGCTTAACGGGATGATCGATGACGAAAGGCTTGTTGGACTGCACGAACTCGATCGCGGGGGGCTGGTCTTCCCACGGGAGTGCTTGTGCACTCTGGAAGTCTTCGACGCGGCCGATATCGAGCCACAGGCCACTGTGCGGGAAGGTGAAGGCGGGCAGGCCTCGCGACAGCATACAAAGGATCAGATCGTCGAAGCCGAATGGCATGCCGCGGGGAATGTATTCGAGCACCTCCGGTTCCATGCAGTAGATGCCCATGCTCACGAGGTGCGAGACAGTGGGCTTCTCTCTGAATTGAACGATGCGGCCGTCGCCCTGCTCGATGACCCCATAATCCATTTTGGTTTTTCGGGTCGCCGTGGCGACAGTCACCAGAGACTTTTGCTGGAAGTGGTAGGTGACGAAAGCGTTGAGGCTCAGATCGCTCAAAACATCGCCATTCAGAACCAAGAACGTTGAATCCAAGTCTTTACGAAGGAGGCCCAGCGGCCCGATGGTCCCGAGCGGCTCATCTTCTTCGGTGTAGTTGATCTTGATGTCCCAGCGATTTCCGTCGCCGCAAAAGCTGCGAATGATGTGGCCGAGATATCCGGTCGTCACGTATATCTCGTGGACGTCGTTCCGGCGCAGCCATCTCAGTAGAAGCTCCAAGACGGGTCTCGATCCGACGGGCATAAGCGGCTTCGGGAGAACCATCGTATAGGGCTGCAGCCTTGTACCTTTGCCGCCGCATTGGATAACCGCTTTCATCTCAGCCTCCCTCGCCATCCCTGTTTGCTTTGTGCCTCACCCGATCCGCGCGACCCTGAAGCGCTTGGATCGTGAGCAGAGCGAGAGCACCGCCTTGGAGTTCATATTTCTGTCACGTTTTGTAGCTGCCGGCTCGGTGCATAGATATGGCAAAGAAGAATACCTACTCCGTGACGACCGGAGCGACGCGGATCCTGCCCATCTCCGAAAGGAGTAATGCAAGTTGGCCGCGAGACGGGCGGATTGGCTCCTTTACAGCTCAGCATCGGAATGCGACCGTGCCCGCTGCTTCACGGAGCCAAGCCGCTGCTAAGGTCAAAGTAACTATTCACGCCCAGGCCAGCTCGTGCGTGCAGTGGTCGTGCCGGCAGGTTCCTGAAACGTCGGCTGGCTCGGCATCGAAGACGGCGTAACCGGTCGGGTAGCGGACCAGCGTGCGGAGATCGCCAATGGGTTTGCCCATCCTCCAAGTGTGGACATGACGATGAGCGCACCCCTTGCTGATCTTCACCTGCGACAGCTCATCAACGTTCTTCGGCGGCGCTGGAAGCTGATTGCGGTCAGCTGCATGATTGGCGCTGCTTTGGCGGGAGCGGCTGCATTACTGATTCCACCGCGCTACACTGCGAAAGCCCAAGTTATCCTCGCTACCAAAAGAGATAGCAGCGCCGGATCGTCGATGGCTGCCGCCGGGACGCACGACGAGGCCGCAGTCGAAACCCACGTAGCGATGCTCGTGTCGGAGGGGCACCTGCGGCGGGTCCTGGAATACTTCCGGGCCGAACGGAGCGTTCTCTTGACGGACTTGACGGAACCGGAGAGTCAGTTCGATGTGGATGTGGACGCCCTCGAGCTCGAAAACCTCAAACAAAATCTGCGAGCATTCCCGGATCGTCGCTCGCGAGTGATCGGAATTACCTTCACGTCGACCAGCCCAGCCGTATCCGCAGCGGTCGCCAACCGCACGGCGGACCTCCACGTGGCGGCGATCGCGGAGCGGAGAGCGGCCGACCGCCAAGAGACGCTGAACAGCCTCGCCGAGCGCCTCCCGCTCGCGAAAGCCGAGGTCGAACGGACCGAGGCCGCGTTGCAAGCCTATCGCGTCACTCACGGCTTCACGGAAGTGAACCAGCCCGATGAAGCTGACCAGCAGCTCACTGACGTGAACCGCCAGCTGGCACTGGCCTACTCGGATCTCGCATCACGGCAGGGACGGATGAAGGCCCTGCACGAACTGCAACCCAGCCGCGACCCTCTTCCGATTCTGATCGACGCGCTCAACGACTCATCGCTTCGCTCGCTCTACCGCGCTCACCAGGCGGGACTTCGTTCAGGATCGATGGCGGCTATGTCGTCGCCTGCGCAACCCACGTTGCAGGTGGCAAGTGCTAATCCACACGACATCCGCGCCATCATCAGCGAATCAATCGCGCAGAGTGTGAGCCAACTGGCCAGCGAGACGAGCACGATCGAAGGGCGGGTGCGATCTCTGCAGCAACGGCTCACGACGTTGCAGAACGCCAGCACTCACTTACGGAAATCCGAGATTCAAGTACGCGAACTCAAACGTGAAGCCTCCTCCGCTATCCAAGTCTACGATAGCGTTCTGCAGCGGCAGAAGGAGGTGCTGCTTGAGCGAGAAGGTGTGCCGGATGTGCGCGTGCTGTTCTTTGCAGAAAAGCCGGAGTTACCGAGTTCGACGCATCCAGCTTTATTCGTTTTGCCAGCCATGTTGGCGGCCTTTCTCGGCGCCGGTTTCCTGGCGGTGGTGCTCGACAGCTTGGACGACCGGTTGCGCGGCAATCGAGATGTGGCGGATTGGCTTGGAATCCCATGCATTGGGATCATTCCGCAACTTAGTTCGCGTCACCGGCAGCATCCGTGCCGGCATCTTCTTCAAGATCCCCTGTCGCCCTACGCGGCGGCGGTCCGGTCTACAGTTGCCATCGCTCTCGAACTGCCGAGTCAGCGCGACACTCCAAAGGTGTTTCTTGTGACCTCGAGTGTGCCGGGCGAGGGAAAAATGACCCTCGCGTGCAGCTTTGCGGTTTGTGCTGCCGTATTGCAACGACGCGTCATTCTGATTGATCTCGACTGCAGGCGCTCGGCCATTTCAAGGGAGCTTGGCCTAAAGGCTGTCGGCAGAGTCCATGAAGCTGGTCAGACGCCGTCGGAGAGTTCGATCAGGTCCGTGCCGGAGCTTGACATCGACTATCTCGCCGCCGCTGCAGGCAGCCCGTTTGAGCCGATCGCGGCGATTGCCGATGGCAGGCTTGCTGAGCTGCTTCGATCGTTGAGAGGACGTTATAACTGCATCATCATCAACGGTGGCCCGCTCCTCAGCAGCACGCCTGCGCGGCTGCTCGCGCCAATGGTCGATCACCTTCTTTTCGCGATCAAATGGGGAACGAGTCGCCGCCCGATCGCGCAAAACGCGTTGCAATCGCTTCGGTGCGGCGGTCAGCAGATGGGCGAGTTCGGCGTTCGAGTGAGCGCGGTGATCACGCAAGCCAACCTGAAACAGCATGCCCGCTACGGGTTCGGAGACTTAGGCGAAGGGCTGCTTCGCGTAACAACCGCTCGTTAGAGCGACCACGATTGTCGTTCGCTCAATCGAGGTGAGTTCTGCTGCCCAAGCTCAGGGTAGAAGCCGCGATACCAGGACACGAACTGCTGAATGCCCTGCTCGATGGACACACTCGGAGCGAAGCCGACAACTGCCTTCAAATCCTCGATATCGGCATAGGTCTGAGTGACGTCCCCCGGCTGCATGGGAAGCAACCGCCTCTTCGCTGTGCGTTTAAGCGCAGCTTCGATCGCCCCGATCATCCGGTCTAACGGGATTGGATGGTTGTTCCCAACGTTGAAGATCCGGGTTGGCGCCGCTGAGATCGCCGGATCAGGCCGTGCGACATTGGCGGACGGGTCAGCGTTTGGCGGTTTGTCGATGAGATGCAGGATAGCGTCGGTAACATCGTCCACATAGGTGAAATCGCGCTCGAGCTGCCCGTGGTTATAGACGTCGATCGGCTTGCCAGCCTCGATCGCCCGAGTGAACTTGAAGTAAGCCATGTCCGGCCGCCCCCACGGCCCATAGACCGTGAAAAACCGGAGGCCGGTCGAACACACCCCGAACAGGTGAGCATAAGTGTGAGCCATGAGCTCGTTGGCGCGCTTGGTAGCCGCGTAGAGCGAAACCGGATGGTCCACCCTATCGTGCTCGGAAAACGGGAGCTTCCGATTCATTCCGTAGACTGAGCTCGACGAAGCGTAAATCAGGTGATCGACCGGATGCTGCCGGCACCCTTCCAGGATGCTCAGGAACCCGGAGACGTTCGAGATGTAAGCCTCGGGCTGTTCCAGCGAGTATCTGACGCCGGCTTGCGCCGCGAGATGGATCACGACCTCGGGTTTAAAGGCAGCCATGCAGTCCTGAAACTCTCTACCGCAAGACAGGTCTAGTTTGACGAACGTCAGATCATACCGGCGCCGAAGCTCCGCAAGTCGGGCGTGTTTGAGGCTGAGGTCGTAGTAGGCATTGAGACTATCGATCCCGAGAACAATGGCACCGTCCTCGAGCGCGCGGCCAGCGACGTGAAATCCGATGAACCCTGCCACGCCCGTGACGAGAATTCGCCGGCCGGCCAAGCTGGGGCGGCTTCCTTCCCCCTGTGCTCCCGCTTGCGCGCGCGACGAACTAACCATGAGGCACTGCGGGTCTGCCGATACCGTGATAAGAAAATCCGTGCCCTTGTATCTCGCGAGGGAGATAAATGTTGCGCAAATCCAAGAGCACTGGCCGCCTCATTGTCTTCCTGATGCGCTCTAGATCAAGTGCCCGAAACTCGTCCCATTCGGTGACGATAACAAGAGCATCGGCGTCTTTGGCACAGGTATATGGGTCTGAAGCGAACTGAACGTTTTCCGTGAGGGCGCTCGCCTGCTCTATTCCTTCGGGATCGTATGCAGTCACCTTGGCGCCGGCGTCCTGTAGCGCTCGGATGATGGCGAGGGACGGCGCCTCCCTCATATCGTCCGTGTTCGGCTTGAAGGTCAGTCCTAGGATCGCGATCACCTTTCCACGTATGTTGCCGCCGCAGGCGGCGACGACTTTGCGAGCCATCGCGCGCTTTCGCTGGTCGTTCACCGTGGCGACTGTTTCCACAATGCGCAGCGGGGCGCCTTCATCCTGAGCAGTCTTGATGAGGGCCAGTGTGTCTTTCGGAAAGCAGGAGCCTCCATATCCCGGGCCGGCGTGCAGAAATTTAGGGCCGATGCGTTTGTCGAGGCCGATGCCCCGCGCAATATCCTGGACGTCGGCACCGACGTGCTCACACAAGTCGGCAATCTCGTTTATGAAGGTGATCTTCGTCGCCAAGAACGCGTTAGCCGCGTATTTGGTCAGCTCGGCTGTGCGACGCGACGTGAAAATAAGGGGCGCTTGGTTGAGATAAAGCGGTCGATAGACTTGGGCCATGACGTCCCGGGCTCGCTCGTCCTCTGTCCCGATCACAATACGGTCTGGCCGCTTGAAATCGGAAATTGCCGCTCCCTCCCGGAGAAACTCTGGATTGGAGACAACGGCGATATCGCCGTGAGGTGCGCATTCACGAAAAATTCTTTCGACTTCATCTCCGGTGCCGACCGGAACCGTTGACTTCGTTGCTACCACCGTGCGGGCTGGGATTGCGTCAGCTATTTCCCGTACAGCCTGATACACGTAGGAGAGGTCAGCAAAGCCATCTCCTCGGCGGGATGGCGTGCCTACTGCGATGAACACCACTTCCGCGTCCCTGACCGCATTCGTCAAATCGACCGAAAATGAAAGCCGCTTATGAAGCACGTTGACTGCTACCAAATCAGTCAAGCCGGGTTCAAAAACGGGCATTCTACCGTTGTTTAGTGCACTCACCTTCTCTGAATCCTTGTCGATGCAGTGTACAGTATGCCCGAAATCGGCTAAACAGGCCCCCGAGACAAGGCCAACATAGCCGCATCCAATCATCGCTATACGCATATCAGGTGCTCTTCGACTACTGTGTTAGGATGATTGCGATACTCGATCAAAACATCATACGTGGACAATCAGTTCTTGACCTCGCCAGCTTGGCCCAACGCAACAGAAAAAAGGACATTGCCCAAAGTATCGGCGATGTTGACATGCCATCCTTTGCATTCTTGTAGGAGCTGAGGGTCTTCTTTGCTGATTTCTTCCAGAGCCCCAAGGACCTGTAAAGGCAGGTCATAGAGCTCTGGTAGCTCCAAGCCTGTATGGTCGGGAACCTCATCAAAGTCATTATTGAGATGAAAGTATAATCGCATAGGTGAATGAGCCTTGACGGTCGTTAGACATGGGTCATCCACACTCCAAAAACCGGTATTGCAACTACCGTTTATCGGTGAATCATTGCGCAGAAAAGAAAGAGGCCGAGGTAATCCCAATTAGACAATCCAACCTCTGAGAGGCTGTCCCGGAACTCATGGTGAACGGGCGATGCGTCGGATGAGGACTATGGCGGCGGCTGCGTAGAGGAACGCTGTGGCCGATGCGATGGTGGCTTCTGCATCCTTCCAGAGCCTTCGGTTGCGG
>DASQLD010000409.1:0-25570 GCA_035630195.1 Bryobacteraceae bacterium | reverse complement strand
CGTCCTTGGGGGGAATCAGTCGCGTCGTCGGTGGCGGGCTTGCGTTCTTGGTTGCAACTTTTTTGGTGGCAGTTTTCTTGGCGCCGGTTTTTGGAGGCATTTTACTCTCCTGTGTCTTGGTGCAGCAGGGCAAACGGTTCTCGCGCTTGCAGCGCCGCGCGCGCGCTGTCAAACGCATTTCCGGGCTGAAGCTCACCAGTAAGGAAACGCCGCAAGCGTGCGAGTTGCACATCGTCGGCAATCGTGCCAGGGGTCCTGATGACGCGGCGAACTTCCATGGTCACGGGATTGAGTAGAAGCGTACATCCGGCGCGGTAACGGAAGTCTCCCTTGTCGTTCCCAGAAATTTTGGTTCCCCGCTTGTCCATCTTTTTCTGCTTTTCCGGATCGAAGTAACCTCGACGGCGCTGCGTGATTTCCACGACAAAATCAGTGGCAGTTCCTCCCCGCGGGCTCCTTCTGATAGCGCTTCGTACAGAGTGAACTTCCACTGAAACACGATCGCTCGTGGATCGAAAGACAGTGGGTGGCGGTTTATCTTCGTCGAGAACAAGGCCAATGGCGGGAGCTAGCTTTCTACCCGGACCCTTCATCAACCAAAACCAAAGTGAGGCGGCCTGCTCCCCGACCGCTTCCCAAGTCTTATATCGATCGCTTTCGAGATCCCACGAAAGCTTTGCGTGCTTCTTGGACGCAGAGCGCGAGCCGGCCACCTGTTCGGGATCGTCAATAGGCCGTTCCTCCATGAATAGAGCTCGCAAGTCATCGTGATGGATACGGACGCCAGCTTCCTCTTGCATGGTTTCGCCTGTGGGCCATAGAAGGGCTTCCACCGACATGCTGCGCATATTGTTCGGATGGATCCCCCATTGGCGAAAACTCTCGACAAAAGCCAGCCGGTAGCCATGCACGTCCTCCGGATTGAGATCGTAATCGGCCGTGACAACACCGCGCAGATAATCCCCGAAAGTGATGCCGACCGGCGGGCAGTAGTCGATGGCGCGGATGCACATCTGCAGAATGTACTGGGCGGTACGTTCGGCTTCTTCGGCAAGACGGTTCGATAGATCCGGATGAATATCTCCGTCTCGCAGCACGCCTGTCCCTTCGCTGGCGATGCGATAGAGGTCGGCGGTACGAGCCCGGTAGATTTTCAAAAAGGCGCTGAACACCGCTGCAACCAGAATCGCGCCTCTCTCATGCGGTTCGTGGGTCTTGTCCAGAGCGCGAACGTCGGGCTGGTGCGGTTCCCATTTTCCTGTTTCAGGATTGATGCCGCCGAGAGCGTCCCGCAAAGCGCTGCCTCTGCCCGAAGCCTTTCCGAACTGTTGCGCCAATTGGCCCAACAGATTCTCGCCTGCCAGATTCCCTCGCGTGCGAGAGATCTGATCGCGAAGGACACCGGGATAGGCAAAGTGTTGGAACAGCGCAACAATATCGGCAAACGCTTCATGAAACGCCAACACATCGGGGTTTACAGGCTCATTGAATCGTGGGTGAACACCATCGAGCAGCGCATGGGTTGTTTCATGGGCGATGATGTCATGCGACAGACAGGTAAAGACGATGGTTCCCGGCGTGTTGAACGCGTCCTTGATGCTTACGGGGAAATATCCGAACAGTAGAGCCTTCTTCGCTGGGCTGTAAAAGGCATTCCTGTCCCTTAACGCATGTGGATAGATGCGGAGCCGGCGAACGAACTTCGCTTCCTGTGGAGTGGGCCGATGCGACGACCAGAGCGCAACACGGCCAAGTGCCTGTTCGAAATGACGAATCGTGGTCATCGCAACGGCATAGACCATCTGTTGATGAAATTGCGGGTTCGATTCCGACGGGGCCAACCCATCTTGCGCAAGGATCCGTGGATCATTCAGATCGACAGGCTTGTAAAACGCCTGGCTGGCCGGATCGGCATCGACGACTTCAATGTATTCGCCGGTCGGGCCAGCTTGCAGCTCGTTTTCCCAACGCACCCCAATCGTGATTTCCCCAATTCCCGCGGTGTCAACCCGAGCGGCGAGGCTAGGATCGAACGGGAAGATTCGCAGACTTCGCGCGACAGGTTCGGGTACAAGGTCTCTCTTCGTCATGCAGATTCATCCTCTGAAGGCAATTTCGAAGTGTATATCAACACTTGGAAAAGCGTGGAGAACACAAAGGAAGGGACAGAGACTCACAGACAATTTCAGCACTCACCAAAAACACGAAAGCGAGCAATACCTAGATCGCCCGTTAATACCTGCGCGCAGTTGTACCCGGGAAGTCCGGTGATATTTCCACCGGGATGGCTACTCGAGCCGCATAGATAGAGATTCGGCACGCAGGAACGATAGTGGCCGGCGCCGGCAAACGGCCGTCCCGCGCCGGTCTGCCCCTCAGAAAGGGATCCAACGAGCAGATCTCCATAGCGCATGTTCGGCAGCGTTCGCTCGGTATCGAGCGGTGTCTGGACCGAATAATCGAGAAGTGAATCCCGAAGACCCGGCGCAAATTGTGACCAGACATCCAGCATGCGCTGCCCGTGAGTCTCCCGCTCCCGGTCCCAATTCTCAGGATTGCCGCGCAGCTTATATGGAAGTTTCTCCCACATGAACGCCGTATGCTTGCCCGGCGGAGCCTGAGAGGGATCGAAGATTGAAGGACAGGATCCCCACATCACCGTCGACGAGATTTCGCCGCTTTCATGCTTGCTGACAATTTCGTTGAACTGCGCCGAATCCTCCAGACCGAGGATGGTCATGAAGGCCTCGCTCACATTAGGACACCGATCAGTCGCCGTGTACCGAGGCGCTTCCGTCAGATTGACATTCAAAGAGAAGAGGGGGGCGAGAAGATTGAATCGGTAAGCAGTAGCCTTCTCTCTCCATGCGGCAGGCAATACACCTTCTCGGATCAATTCGACAAAGGTCTGAATGGGATTCAATCCGGAAGCGACAAAAAGACTCGCCCGGAAGTAATTTCCATCGGTAGTCTCGACACCGACGGCCCGGCCATTCTCGATGACGATCTGTCTGGGGAGAGTATTGAGACGAATTCCACCGCCTGTTTGTTCGACTGCCGTGACAAACGCTTTGGCGAGTTCGGCAGACCCTCCGACGCACATCTGAGCCTTATGGCGGCTGGCGAGCAAGGCCGGGATATGGTGTCCAAAACCAGGAGCACGGAGATCAACTTCACGTAGTCCATTGAAGAAAAGCAGGCCGGCGCGGATGACTGGATTCTCGAATTCAGAGTGGACAAACTCGATAGGAGATAGCTTGCTTACTGCAAGAAGCCTGCGCCCCTCCGCAGAGCGCTCCCATCTTCGCATTCGCTCGTCCACAGGAAGAGGCGGCGCCATGCTTTCCGGCCCTAAAATGGATTCGACAATCGGAAGAAATTCGTCGCGCCATCTACGCAGCGCCTTCGAATCTTTTGTACTGAATCTTGCGAACGATTCAATGGTGCGCTCGAAGTCTGTCCACCACTCAAGGACATCACCGTTACGAAGGAGGAGCGCCACATTCAGCGGAGGCTCAATGTAGCGCGCTCCAAGGCGCTCCAGATCGAGATCCTTGTACCAGGGCATCTGATTAATGGCACGGTGATAGAAGGAGTGTGTGTTGTGCAGAAAGCCAGGACGACGCCGGTCTTCGACCGTCGACAGTCCGCCGCCCGCCACCGAACGCCGTTCGAGACAGAGGGTCTTCAAGCCCGCGCGGCCCAAGTATGCCTGCAACACAAGGGTGTTGTGACCGGCGCCCAGGAGGACGCCATCGTACTCCTGAACGCTCGGCATGTGGGGGGCTATTTACTAGCGGTAACCGTAATTTCGATGCGCGCCGTACCCACAAGTTTTGCGACACCGACGGTAGTCCGCGCCGGACGAGGCTCCTTGAAGTACGTCGTATAGACCGCGTTCATTCGTGGAAACAACGTCATATCGGTAAGATACACCTGCACAGCGACCGCGTTATCGAAACTCATTCCCGCCTCTTTCAGGACAAGACCGATATTGTCGAGGGTCTTCTTTACTTCGGCCTCGAACTCTTCCGGGATCTGACCTGTCTTTAGGTCGCTGCCGGTCTGTCCTGCAACGTAGAGCGTGTCGCCGACAAGAATGCCGGGACTAAAGGGCCGGCCGGTTGGGAACTCCTTCGGTTGAATCACCTTCTTCGGAGCGCCGCACAGCGACGCAGCCAAGACCAGGCACAATAGAGCAGTTGACACAAAGCGCATATTCAGAGCTTACAACTTTGTGCTTAGAATCACCGCTTGCGGCGCATATTTGAGCGCCTGGAATTGCGATGACGCGAAACCCGCATTACGGAACATGGCTTCATACTCCGAGAATGTATAGGCATCTCCACCAATCGTCGACGCCAGCATCATGACCGAAAACGAGGCTTGGATTGGTGGCGATATCCGGTCGTCATTCGGCACAAACTCGAGCGTGACACAACGCCCTCCCGGAGCCAGCGCCGCATGGAATCGACGTATCAACTTCTCACAAGTGGGTGGATCGAAATGATGCAGGAAGTTCGTAATCAAAATCAAATCGTAAGGTCCACCCAAATCTACTTCGAACGCATCGCCAGGTAGCGTGGTGTGTCGGTCAGCGACTCCACATTTTTTGGCGTTCTCAGTAGCCACTGAGAGCACATTGGGCCAATCCAATGCCGTGATGTGCGCCTCCGGGTTACGTTGAGCAATGGTGATACCAAAAATGCCGTGTCCCGCGGCAACATCGAGCACCTTGATCTTTCCCTCGCCCGCAACCAATTCAGCGATCTCGGCGGCCGCAGGAGCCATCATCGGCATCATCTCTTTGGCAAATTGCACCCAGATCGGATTGTCATGACTCACGGTTCCTTCGTTCGGAAGCGTCGTTCGCCCGGACCGAACGACCTCTGTGAAATCGGCATACGCCGCGGTCAAGCGAGGATCGAGAAGAAAGTTCACGGTACCACCGAAATAAGCCGGCGATTTCCGGTCGAGAAACATCGCGGAATCGACACTGAGCGAATATTCGTCTTTATTCTTCGACAGAAAGCCGATGATAACCAGGAAATCACAGAGGATACGGATACCGCGGCTTGAAGCGCCCGCTGCTTTCGCGATTGCATCGGCGGTGCGGTGACCTTCGGCAATCTTCGAGAACACATCAAGCTCAATTGCCGCCTTCAACGCGGCGGACCGCTGGTACGCGTTTAGCGTTTCGAAGATGATTCCGGGATTCGGTTCGGGGTTGGTGGTAGTCGCTGAGGTCATGGATTCTAACATCGTACCTGGAACCCGCCGGGAAGCGATACGATCATCGTGTGTCAGTTCCACGCAGACAAGTCCTCAGATTCATGCTCGCAACCGGATCGGCTTCGACGTTTTTAGCGCAAGCGGCAGCCCAAACGTCTACTGAGAATTACACGCCCAAGCAAAGCGACAGGCCGGAACTTCCTACATCGGAGGAGCCCGGTTTTCAGTCCATCTTCGATGGCAAGACATTCAGCGGGTGGGAAGGTGATCCCAAGTTTTGGAGCGTTGTTGATGGGGTGATGACAGGTGAAATCACTCCAGCGACGATCATCAAAAGCAATACGTTCATCATCTGGCGCGGTGGAACTCCGGCGGATTTCGAGCTGAAGGTGGACTATCGGATAACGTCCGGCGGCAATAGTGGGATCAACTATCGCAGCGTCGTCGTTCCTGACAAGGTTACTCCCGAAAACAAATTTGCCATGCGCGGCTACCAGTGCGATATCGATGGACAAAACAGGTACACAGGCAACAACTATGAGGAGAAGGGGCGACTATTCCTGGCCGTGAGAGGGCAGGTGACGCGCGTTACCGGGGTTCGAAAGCCGATTATCCTATCCAATCTGGGCGAAGAAAAAGAACTCACCGGGGTGGTCAAGAATGATTGGAACGGAGTTCATCTGATCGCTCGCGGCAATGTCCTGATGCACCATGTAAACGGTCGGTTGATGTCGATGGTCGTCGATGACGACGCCGCGAATCGGACGAGCAAGGGACTAATCGGGGTCCAGGTTCACGTCGGAGGACCGATGAAGGTCGAGTACAAGAACTGGCGGTTGAAAGAAGTGTAGCCCGCAGCACATTGGTAAAATGCGAGCCATGTACTCCCGATTAGCGTTGTTGGCGCTAGCTATCTCGTGGACGAGCGCCGCACAGGATATCGTCGCGGACGTGCGGGCGGCAATAGCTAGAAATGACTTTGCCGCGGGAGAGAGTCTCATCGCGAAGTCGAAATCCGCGCACGGAATCACGCCGGAAATGATCGAGGCAGTCTCCTGGCTAGGTCGTGGATCGCTTGCTGCGAAGAACTACGACAACGCTTATAAGTATGCGGAGCAGGCTCGTGAATTGTCATTGGAGCAGCTAAAGCGTCGCAAACTCGATGCCGAGACTCATTTGCCCTTGGCGCTTGGCGCATCCATTGAAGTACAGGCGCACGTGATGGCTGCAAAAGGTGAGCGCAGCGAGGCGGTAGCGTTTTTGCGGCGTGAACTCCAAACGTACCACGCCACTTCGATTCGCACACGCATCCAGAAGAATCTCCACCTGCTGAGTCTTGAGGGTAAGCCTGCTCCAGCGTTGGACATTAAGAGCTGGCTTGGTCCGAAGCCGGTCCCACTAGCGCAGCTCAAGGGCAAACCGGTAATCCTCTATTTCTGGGCGCACTGGTGCTCCACCTGCAAACAACAGGCGCCGGATTTGGTCAAGCTGGTCGCTGAATACGCTCCTCAAGGCCTCGTCGTAATTGGACCTACCCAGCATTACGGCTATACGACAAACATGCCGGAGGCTACGCCGTCGCAGGAGACTCCGCACATCGATGCCATTCGGAAGCAGTTCTACGGCACGCTGCCTTCTATGTCGGTACCCATCAGTGAAGAGAACCTGAAAAATTACGGCGTTAGCACTACGCCAACACTTGTGTTCGTCGACCCCAAGGGCATTGTGCAGGTTTATCATCCCGGTAAGATGACGTATACCGAACTGGTTGCGGGAATGAAGAAGATTCTTGCAGACTAGCTTACCTGTGAATCTGATTTAGCTCAGACACATACTGCAGATAGGCTTCGCGGATGTGGGGGCCGGCTTTCGTGAATGCCTCACGAAACTCCGCTGCATTGACATCGACAGCGTGTGCTCGGAGGATATCCAGAGCTTGCATCGCGACCGAACGGTCATATACAGCCAGCAGAGTCGCGAGCGACGAAGGTACATTCCTTGCTTGCCCTACGATGCGTTCGGCGTATATGCGAGGCGCGGAAATTGCGCCGTCATTGTCGCCATCCACACGCAGCGCGTTGCTAACGCCAATCACCTTCGGTTCCCAGTCATCGGAAACTGGCTGATAGGGTTTTCTCACCTCCCAGAATGGTTTGAGGACGCCGGGACCAGTCACCACAGCAATGAGAGTCGCGTCGTGCTTTGGCAACACGACATTCAGTTTCTTTCGATATTTGATCCCACCTTTACGACTAGCAGTAATTGCATCGTTCCACGCAAGTTGTCCGTTGCTGTAGATTTCGACACGGTCGGCTGTGCTCCACGATGGGCCGTACGCTGTGATCTCAAGTGGGAAGCGCGCTCGCTTGTCTTGCGCCGTCTGAACTTCACCCGTCATACGGATCTCCGCGGCGAGTCCGTAGCTGACGAGATTTCGTCCGTCGGCGAGTGACTTGAATACGGTCTGAATTTTATCGCGCCATTTCGTCGTTTCCGAACCGATCTCGATATAAGTTCGAGCTTGTCCGATCGGGACAAAGTCGACTGTATGTGTGTCGCTGGACCCGATGGCGGCAACGGACAATCCGCGTGAGAGCAGTCCCATCCAGTCGCGGACAAGCCTCATGACATCGGACGACATCGCGCCGGA
Organism: Bryobacteraceae bacterium; assembly: GCA_035630195.1. Taxonomy (GTDB): domain Bacteria; phylum Acidobacteriota; class Terriglobia; order Bryobacterales; family Bryobacteraceae; genus DASQDN01. The sequence continues at coordinate 17,688 of DASQLD010000409.1, read as the reverse complement.
ATTCACAACTTCCATCGCATTTACACTTATAGGGCGACCGTTCAGGTTCGTTCCCACACTCGATAGGTGATGGCTACTGTCGAAGGGCCGGTAACCGGAATGCAGGTCTTGAGGATGGTTCTGCACATTGAGCTGAACCCCTTCTGCCTCGCGGATCGCGCTCATAAGAGCTGCCCAGTTTTGCTGGCGAGGATCCGGCTGCCGTGTGCTCGAGATCGCAGGGAAGATGTTGAAGTGGCCCATCGCAGTCGTAACCTCGTTCCCTGGAACGGCGAATAGCCAGCGATCCAAATTACGACGTTTCACGGCAGGCGTGTAGTCATCCACGCGATTATGCTCGGTTGCAATTACGATGTCGAGACCTTCTCCTGCGGCAGTCAGTATACGTTCATCTACAGTCGCATCTCCGTGCCGTGAAAGTTCGAACGTATGAACGTGAGTGTCAGCGCTGACATATCGCTGAATCCTGACTTCCCGTTCTAGCCTCAACCGTATTTCCTTCGCAGATCCTGTCTGAAGAACAACACGCTGCGACGGCGCGCTGTATTCGAACCCTCGTGAGGCAAAGATCTCATACTCACCCGTGGGAAGACCAATACGGGCCGTGCCATCGACCGTATAGAGCGCTCCGGTTCGCTGTGCTTCATAGGATCCGGACTTAAGGCTGACAAAGGGAACCAGCGTGCCACCCTTGTCCACAATCGTGAGCCGGAGAGGCATCGGGCCGCCCTCACCCGCGGCTGAGATAGATATTGTCGCTGCGCTCAAAAATCTCTCGACTGGGAAAGGTTCGATGCGAAGGTTGGCGATCTCGATGTCATCCGAGAGGCCTTCCGCTTCGCCTTCGATTTGAAGCGTGTTGGTCCCATTCTTGAGCGTATTTGTCGGAATGGGTAGAATTCGGAGCATACTGCGTTCATCGTCCTGAAGCGATCCGAGCTTCTGTCCGTTCAGCTTGACTACCCAGGTTCTTTTCTTGACATCGCGTTGGCGCAGAACAAGCGTGAACTCGGTCGCATTATGCGCGGCTTGAAAGTCGACCGAGGCAGTCCTGCCGAACGCCGACGCCGGGAACGAACGCCACTCCCTCTTGTCCCCTGAACGCAAGTGAAACTTCCCACCAGGCAATTTCAAGGTTTGGGACTGGCAGATGGCTGACAGCAGCAACCAGGTAAGCAGCAAATTCCAAAGGTGATTCACTGTCGCTATTGTGCCATCCCAGATGGCTTGCAAACCGAAGCGAATGGTTATATAACAAGCCATCTGCAGGCATCGTCAGAGGAGGGATTTTATGTTAAGGGTCTTACTACTGTGCGCCATGTCCGTAGCGCTTGCCTGGGCACAGATAGGTACTTCAACGATAACTGGACGCGTCACCGATTCATCTGGAGCGATTATCGCCGGAGCCCGCGTGACGGTAGTTCAAAAAACTACTAACTTCACATTCAACGCTGACACGAATACGGATGGTTTTTACCGGGTAGTCTCGCTGCAACCAGGCGACTATCGTGTCACGGTCGAGGCCGCTGGCTTTAAGAAGGCTGTGTTCGAAGACATTGTATTGACCGTCGACAGTACTCGAGCGATTGATGTATCGCTCACGGTGGGTCAGCTAACGGAAACAGTCGAAGTTACAAGTACAAATGAATTGTTGGAAACAGCAACTTCGTCAACCGGAACCGTGGTCTCAGGCAACACGCTGTACGAATTGCCTCTCTACCAGAGGTACGTTAACTCCACGCTTAACCTGGTTCCTGGTATGACGAGCGGCGGTTATGCATACGGGGGTAGCCTCGGCTCATACCACTTGGCAGGCCAACGCAACGGAGCGATCGGCATCTTTGAAGACGGCGTCAACGGCAATGATCAAGTTGGCGGAACCGAAACGATCAAGCCCCTGCAAAATTCTGTTGCCGAGGTCAAGGTCATCTCAACAGTTCCGCCCGCTGAATACGGACACTCGGCCGGCGGCGTGGTCAATGTAGTTAAGAAGAGCGGTACAAACGAATATCACGGAATGGCCTCCTGGTACGGACGCACGAGGAATATGCAGCATCGCTTGTACTTCGATAAGTTTCGAACCAGCGATCCAACTCCGACGCGCCCGAATGGTGTTCCGGTATTCTTCATGCAGCCCGATGCAAACATTGGCGGGCCGATCGTAAAGAACAAGACCTTCTTCTTCTTCGGCTATCAGCGCTTGCATGAAAAGAAGGTGGCGCAAGTCACCGCAGTATCGCCCACCGCTGCAATGAAGGCGGGCGATTTCAACTTTCCCGGAACGACGTCGAATGTGATTTACGATCCGGCGAGCACTCGGCAAGTTCCGGTGGGAACCGGGACTTGTACCGCCGCTTCAAACGGTGGCAATCCCTGCTGGACGAGAGATCCGTTTGCCGGCAATATAATTCCTCAGAGTCGGTTCGATCCAGTTGCCCGAAATGTGCTCGGCTACGATCCATGGGTTGCGCCAAACATGCCTGGGAGCTTCAATTCTGGCGGCCCCGTCAGCAACCTTCTGGCCGACGAGTTTGCAAAGGTCTTTTTCAACGATTACAACCTTCGCATCGATCATCAATTTTCGAATGCATTTAAGCTTTACGGAAGCTATACCCAGAACGACCAGAGCGGTTTCCAGCGACCGATCAACATCAAGGAGAGCGCTGCTGATTTTGATGGTCAACAGGGGAACTACAATCCGTTCTCCGGCCGCAATGCGTCGCTCGGTTATACCTGGGTGGCCAGTCCCTCAATCATCAACGACTCACGTGTCGGCTATCTGCGCCGGAGAACCGATTTTGCGGTTCCCTCGTATGGCGAAGGCTGGGCGTCGACTTTGGGAATTCCCAATGTTGATGACGCGCTGATGCCGCGATTCTCCGGTGATAGCACTAACCGCGACTCCCCGGATTCGATCTATGGATTAACCAGCAACACGCCATACAAAAAGGTGTACGAAACGTTCTCCTTCCGGAACGACACCACGTGGATCACTGGATCACACGCCTTCAAGCTGGGATACGAAATCCTTCAGTTCCGATTGAATTTCGCGAATTTCGCCCGACCAGCGCAGTTCAGCTTTTCAGGCGTTACGGCGGGCCTTCAGCCGAATGGCGCAACGGTGCCCAACACAGGAAACACCTTTGCGGGTTTCCTGACCGGCTATGTTTCACAAGGTCTTTTCACGCAGGAGTTGACTAGCTGGCTGCCGCGTTCGAACATCAATAGCTTCTACATTCAGGATGACTGGCGAGTCACACCTACACTCACTCTGAACCTGGGAGTTCGTTACTCAAACGAGAGTCCATTCAACACCAAGAATGGCGCCATGAGCAACTTCGATCCGACAATGGTGGATGATGTCACGGGCAGGCCCGGCGCGATCACCCATCCAACGGAGGGACTCAGCCGGCGCGATAACAACAACTTCAATCCCCGTGTGGGTCTCGCTTGGCATCCTGCTGAAAAGTGGGTGTTTCGTGGCGGCTTTGGAATGTATACGGTGGATATCAAGTTCCCAATGGAGCGTGGTAACTACGACGAATACGTAGCCACAGCAAACCAGCAACCGGCGCCCGGCAACCCGACTCCCGTGTATCAGATCAGCAGCGGTCCCAATCCGCTTAACTTCAATGTGCGGCCAAACAACACATCGCCATTTGTGGGCTCGAACTTCGGTTCTCGCTCAGTAGAGTACTGGGATCCGAATCTACGCAATCCCTACACTATGAACTGGAATGCCGGGGTGCAATATGAATTCAAGAACAACTGGCTGTTGGATGCCAGCTACCAGGGCTCCGGTGGCGTCGGACTGATCGAGCGGTGGCAGTACAACACATTCCCGGTCGATTACTTTGCCGGCAACCCGACACAGCAGAACGCCGTATTTGCCGCGTCGCAAAATTATCGTCCCTTTAACCAGTTTGGCGATGTGCGGATGCGATCGAACTTCGGACACTCAACATTCCATTCGGGCACAGTAAAGCTCGATAAACGAATGTCCGAAGGATTGATGTTCTCCACGTTCTACACGTTCTCGAAGGCGATCAACAGTCAGGACAACGACAATGACGGCTCGGGCGTGGCGCCGATTCAGAACCGAAGCCTGGAAAAGGCTCGCGCAGGGTACGACCGCAATCATCGCTGGCTGGCGGTGGTCAACTATGAGCTGCCTTTTGGAGCAGGAAAGAAGTGGGCGCAAAGCGGCTGGAAGAAATGGGTGGTCGGCGGATTCGAACTGTCCTGGATTCAAACGATGGAAAGTGGAAATCCGCTTACATTCACTTACGCGAACAGTCCATACAATTACTATCCCGAGTTCGCGGGTAACCGCCGGCCGGATGTCATCGGTGATCCACAGATTCGTGACGGTTGGTACGACACGGGCGGAGACCGCTTCAATCAGCAAAACATCAATTCGGTGTTCAACGGCACAAACAATGGCCTGTCTAACTTCGCCTTACCTGGCGGTTGTCCACAGGATCCATCGGGGCTCACAGCCGACCAACGTTCGGCTTGCAATTTCCGAGTGGGGAACATTGGCCGCAACACTGTCACAGGCACACCGCTGCGTTGGAGCCAGGTATCGGCGCAAAAGAATTTCGTCATCAGCGAACGATGGAAAGCACAGTTGCGCTGGGACTTCCAGAATGCGCTGAAAACGTACAATTTTGATCCGCCGACGCGTACCGTGGACTTCCGTAATCCATTGACGTTCGGCAAGGTCTCAGCCGATCCGCGCACCGCGTCCCTTGGAGGGCAGCCGTTGATGAACCTCACGCTCGCCATATTCTTCTAGAAGACGAAATGGCGATGGCGGCTCACCGGCCGCCATCGCCGTTTGACTTAGGAACGGAATTCGGCCTTTGATCTGCCTTGATAACGATCTCGTAGCTTCTTGCTCTTGGGGTTATGTTGCAGTAGCTCTGAATTAGCATCACGCAGAGAGACAGCCTTCAACTCCGGGGACGGAGCTAAGTAGGCGCCTGTTATCGGACGAGCGCCAGCAGCACGCAACCGGCAACTACCAATCCGACCCCAAGTTGTCTCATAGGAGATAACGCTTCGCCGAGGAGTCTCCATCCAAGGATGGCTCCTACGGCGATGCTGAGTTGACGCAATGCAATGACGTAGCTGGCGTGTCCGCTCCGCAGCGCCATCAGCGTCAACATATAAGATCCGATGTTAAGAATTGCTACCTGGACAATGACTCCGCGTTCGAGCCTCCACACTGCCAGAGCGGAATCCATCGACGTTGTGCGCACCAGAATGAACAAATACGCAAAGCCAACCAGCACCGTGTACGCGCTGAAGTACGTTAACGGCGTGAGCGCTTGGACGGCCTGTTTATCCCAGATGGTGTAGCACGCCGCAGTAAACGCAGCGACGAGCGCATAGATCGTAGCGGTTCCACGGATTGCGCCAGGGACCTGGACGGACCCAATGCCTATAACGATCAACCCAATTGCCACCCAACCAAGCGCGGTGATTGTCTCGCCAATCGTCAGCAAGGCCAAAGGGGGCAGGAACATCAAGATTGCTCCCCGAGAGATCGGATAGACTAGCGACAATTCGCCGCGCCGGTATGCCGCCGTCAGAAAGACATAGTTGAGAAACACCAGCGCCGCCCCGACGACCGGAAGTCTCCACAATTCGGTCAAGCGAGTCGGATCGGTTCCGATGCCCGTAAACAGAAGCGGCCCGAGGATGATTGCTTCAGCGATCTTACTCAAACCGATAACCGCGGGAGAGCCGCCGCTTCGTTTGAGCAGAAAATTCCAGTACGCATGAGTGATAGCCGAAAGCACCATCAGCCCATATGTCCCTCCGTTCATCGAGATGACCGACTAAACGATAAGAGGGCGCGTCCCGTCGGGACCGCGAGAATCTGCACTAAGTTCCTCCGGCCGAATCGTGCGAGTTCTCCAACGTCTCTCGCTGATACCCTCGGCTCTGCTGCTCTGAAGAGAAACTTTGAAAGAAGCTGGCGCGTATGACGCTTCTTAATCTTGCTGGACCCTCTCGCGTGGTGAATCAGACGAGGCTACTTCGCGACGATCTTCGCCAACGCATCGGCTCCTGCCTTCGCGATCTGACCGTCCTGCTGCGAAGTCACACCGCTCACACCTATCGCTCCGGCAACACGGCCGTTTAACATTAACGGAAGGCCGCCTTCGACAGGCATGGCTCCCGGAAGCTTCAAGATCGCCGTACGTCCGCCAGCGACTGCTTCTTCAAATACCTTGGTCGGCCGCTTGAAGCTCACCGCGCTTTTAGCTTTTTCCTGCGCCACTTGAATGCTGCCGATCTGCGTATCGTCGGCGCGTTCCAGATACATCAGATTGCCGCCTTCATCGAGAATGGCAATCACGACAGTCCACTTGTTGGCAGTAGCTTCCGCCGAAGCGGCCGCGGCTACTTGCTTGGCGATCTCGAGCGTCAACACTTGACGGGTCGCAGGCTGCGCCGCGAAAAGATATGGGCCAAGGGAAACAAACAACGCTACGTATGAGGCGAGTTTCATGTGCAATATTCTATCCGTCCATTCGCAGCCGTTCCATCAAGTCGGTCTTCCCGCCGACATCTGTCAATCTGAAGTCGCGACCAAGATAGGGATACGTCAACTTCGCATGATCCAGTCCGACGAACCCAAGAATGGTGGCATGCAGATCATGCAGGTGAACCGGATTCTCCGCCGCTCGCAATCCAATCTCGTCGGTCGATCCGATGACTTGACCTCCCTTGACGCCCCCGCCTGCCATCCAGATCGTGAAGCCATACGGGTTATGATCCCGTCCATCGGAGCCTCCGAGACCGCCATCCGACGTGGGACTGCGCCCGAACTCGCCGCCCCAGATCACAAGCGTAGAATCCAGCAACCCGCGCGATTTCAAGTCGGTCAGCAAGCCGGCTACCGCCTTATCCGTCTGCGCCGCCTTCGCCTGATGATTCTTATCGCATTGGATGTGGCCGTCCCAATCGGTCGCGTTCATGCCATTTCCAGACCACACCTGAACGAAACGCACGCCACGCTCAACTAATCGCCGTGCCAGCAGGCATCTACCCCCGAAATCGGCGCTGACCGGATCGTCGAGCCCGTACAGCTTCTTCGTTGCCTCCGATTCGCCGGTGATGTCCGTTGCCTCCGGAGCGGACATCTGCATGCGAAACGCAAGTTCATACGATGCAATCCGAGCTGCGAGTTCGGAATCCTGGTTTCGCTCGGCGAGGTGCCGCTCATTTACGCTACGCAGCGTGTTCAGCAGATCACGCTGCTCTTGCGTTTTCATTCCCGTGGCGGGACTCAGATTCAGAATCGGGTTGGAGCCTGGGCGAAACGATGTACCTTGATAGGCAGCTGGAAGAAATCCTTGCCCGTAGACTGCCGGCCCCGAGCGAACGCCCCCTTCGAGCAGCACGACGAATCCCGGCAGGTTCTGATTCTCGCTGCCCAGCCCGTATAGGATCCACGACCCCAGACTTGGACGTCCGATTCGCGGCCAGCCATTGTTGATCAGAAACTGCGCCTGCGAGTGTGTAAATCCGTCGTGATAACAGGAGCGGATGACAGCCAGGTCGTCGGCCTTCTGCGCGATGTGTGGCAGCAGGTCGGACACTTCGAGACCAGACTGCCCGTGCCGGGCGAACTTCCACTTCGATCCGAGAATGATCGACTCGCGCAGCTTGCCGTTTTGAAAATCTTCGTTCCCGAAACTCGCCGGCGGATGTTGCCCATGCAACTTGGCGAGGAGCGGCTTCGGATCGAACGTGTCCACCTGACTCGGTCCGCCTTGCATGAACAGCGATATGACACGCTTAGCCGTCGCTCTCATCGGCGGCGCTTTCGGAGCAAGTGGATTCACCGGATCCGCGGCGGCTGTTCGCTGAAATAAATCCAGCGCCGCCAACCAGCCAATGCCGAGCCCCGAAGTCTGCAAGAACTTACGACGCGATTCGCTAGTCGGCATAGATGAACTCGCTCATGTTGAAAATCAGCAAGCAAAGTCGCTGTAACGAGTTCCGCTGTAGATAATCGAGCGCCGTCATGCGTTCTTCCGGTTTTGGCGCACGTCCCAACCCAATCCGCCAGGCACGGTCTACCGACGCCTCGGCATTCTCGCCCACTTGCTTGCGAATGCGCGAGGCGAACTGTTCCGCCTGCGTATTTGTGAAGTCGCTGTTCATCATCGCCAGCGCCTGTGGAGCAACCGTCGAGCTCTCCCGGCGTGCACAGCTCGTCGAAGTGTCGGGCGCGTCGAAAATTTGCAGCATCGGCAGCGTTAACGATCGCTTCACTTGAAGATAAACACTGCGCCGCATGTGTTCGGCAGGATCGGGATTCGCCGGCCACAAATCGGGCATGCGCGCTGCTAAGAGTTCCTCTTGGGTCAGCGGCGGAATCACGCCCACGCCGCCCATCTTCAGATTCAGACTGCCCGCCGTCGCCAGCACGGTATCTCGAATCGCGTCGCCATCAAGCCGACGCCGGTTCATCCGGCTGAGAAAAAGGTTTTCAGGATCCTTTTGCAGGCTCTCGTTATCCGCCACACTTGACGCTCTGTATGTATCGGACAACATAATCAGCCGGTGCATCTGCTTCACACTGTATCCGCGATCCGCAAACTCCACTGCAAGCCAATCGAGTAGCTCGGGGTGCGTAGGCGCATCGCCCTGTCGCCCAAAATCATTTGGCGTACCGACGATTCCCCGCCCGAAGTGACCCTGCCATATGCGATTCACCATCACTCGCGCCAGCAGCGGTTGCTCAGGCGCTGTCAGCCACTGCGCAAGCGCCTTCCGCCGTTGCGGAACGAACAGGTGTCCCTTGGGCTCGTCGATCGGCAGCCCGGGATTCAGCGCAGAAAGAAAGCCCGGCTCTACCTTCTCGCCTTTGTTCTTATAATCCCCGCGAAGCAGAATATGGGTATCGGGAACGATCTCTTCGTGGGCCAGGACATTGGCCGTCGGATATCGTTCCGGCGCGGGTAGATAAGCCTCTCCAAGCTTCTGCAGAAGAGCGGCCCGCTGCGGGTCGGGAGTGCGTTCCCCCGGCTCGGTGGTCGATCCATCCCCTCCGCGTGGTCGTCCCCGCAGTCCGCTCCGCGCCATGCGTTTGAGGATTTCTGCCTGTGTCCGCAAGGGGAAGTTTCGTGAGTTAGTTTGCACGTCGAACAGACTCACTAGGGGAATTTCCCGTTCCACGCTGCCGGCGAACAGCGCTGTCATTCGGTAATAATCACGCTGGCTGATCGGATCGAACTTATGATCATGGCAGCGCGCGCATCCTACCGTGAGTCCCAGAAAGGCGGCGCTGAGCGTATCAACCGCGTCGGCCTGCCACTCTGCCCGAAACTGATCGCCATAGTAGGTGAACTCGATTGGAAACGACCCCAACGTGAACAAGCTGGTCCCGATCCTGCGATTGATGTTCTCTTCCTTTTCCTTGGGCAGCTTCATCGTGCCTTCCAGGTCCATATTCATGGACCACAATTCGTCGGCAGCAATCTGCTCCTGCACGAATGTGTTGTAAGGTTTGTCGGCATTGAAGCTCTTGATGACGTAATCGCGATAACGCCACGCCGTCGTAAAAAAATGGTCTGTTTCGAATCCTGACGTATCGGCATAGCGTACAAGGTCCAACCAGTAACGGCCCCACCGCTCGCCATAGCGCGGCGACGCGAGCAGCCGGTCGATCAGTTTGCCGTATGCGTCGCTCGATGTATCGTTGAGGAACTGGTCCACTTCTTCGGGCGTCGGTGGCAATCCATGCAGGTCGAAATATGCGCGGCGAACTAACGTATGGCGATCCGCCGGCCCCGATTGCCGTAACCCTTTGTCGCGAAGCTTTGCGAGAACGAACGCGTCTACTGCGTTCTTTGAGGATCCTGCGGGAACCGTTGGGCGCACAGGAGCCTTGAAAGACCACCACGATGGCCCGCCCTGCGTCTTCGCGGCCGATTCCAGCTTGGCTCCGGCGTTGATCCAGTTCCGCAGCGTGTCGACTTCAACCAGAGTCAGGGGCTTCTTGCCTGGCGGCATCTGCAGCTCGCCATCGCGTTTCACAGCCTTGTAAAGCAGGCTGGCTTCCGCATTGCCAGGTACTATAGCGGGGCCGCGCTTACCACCCTTCAGCATCGCTGGCATTTCACGGAGGTCGAGATCCGCCATCTTCGCGACGCCATGACAAGCAAAGCACTTGGTCTGAAGAATCGCGGCGGCCTGCTTTTCGATAGGATCTGTTTGCGCTGATAGGACCACCGATGCCGCCAAAAGCGAAACTATTTGCCGAAGCTGGCGGATCCCTGGGCGCATCTCAACCTGAACTGCTAGACAGATTATACGTAAGTGCGCCCACCATACGCCTCCACAAAAACTTGCCGCATGGATATGCGACAGAACCACTCTGGATTCAACGAGAACAACGAATCCGTTCTCGCATGCACACCTTTCGAAGCGGGTCCGGTCAAAGTTCTAAACGTCCGTCGTAGATCATGTCCTTCAACTTAAATCGTTGATCGACCTTGAGTGATCCCGACGCCGCATGGAGCGTAACGTCGCCTTCCTTCGCGTCAAGACCTTCGAACTTCGGAAAGCGCAGGGTGGCCATCAGATGCATTCCATGTTCTGGAACATACGCCGATACCGGCTTCGAGCTGCGTCTGCCGGGCACGGTCAATCGCGCGCTCTCGGTCAACTCGGCTTTAAAGCGACTTGTTCCCTTCCGAATCAGCGTCGTCGGAAAGCCCGCGATCTCGATCACGTACTCCGGTTCGGCAATCTCGATCGTTTCCGGTGCCTTCGACTGCTGTATAGCAAACGCCTGTCGCACCGGTAGCGCGGTAGCCCACCGTATCGTCAGATAGATCTCCCCGCGCAGTTCCGGAACAGCTACCGTCGTCGGCTTCGCCCATGGCGAGTCCGTCAGCACTCGATCCACATCATCAGTTGTCCAATTGGGATAGGAGCGCGATACTCGATTCCGCGCAAGCCCGAACAGGCTCGCAGCAATGGATGCCAGGAACAGCCTGCGCGACAGCGGTGACACTGCCCCCAGACGTAGCGCGTTGTCGCCAGGTTTCCGCTACGCTAGCAGTTCCTTCACCGGCTCACCCGTGCGGTCGTCGAGAGAGTTCGCGATCTTGATCGGTCTGCCGATGGGACTCATGATCTCCTTCGTCCAGTCGATCCCAAGAGCCTTGTAGATAGTCGCGTACAAGTCGCCCATCGTCACCACGCGCTCCGTGACGTTATAGCCGCGTTCATCGCTCGCGCCAACCACTTGGCCCGTCTTAATCCCCGCCCCCGCCATCGCCAGCGACCAGCAGTTCGGCCAGTGATCGCGACCAAGCGCAGGATTGATAATCGGTGTCCGTCCGAACTCCCCCATTGCTATCACGAGCGTCGTATCAAGAAGACCTCTCTCGCCCAGATCCTCGATCAGTGCCGTCAAGCTGCGATCGAGCGTAGGAGCCAGACGGTCGCGATGGCCCTTATCGTTGTCGCTATGCGTATCCCAGGAGGTGCTGTGATACCCCGCAGCCGTCACGAAGCGGCTTCCTGCCTCTACCAGCCGCCGAGCTAACAGAAGCGACTGTCCCACTGAGTCCTTGCCATAGCGCTCTTTAAGCTTCTCGGACTCTTTTGAGAGATCGAACGCGTCGCGGACTTCCGGCGTGAGAATCATCTTCAACGCCTGAGAAGTGAACGCGTCCATGTTGGTATGCTCTGCAGTCTCGTTCAGAGAGCGATACTGCCGGTCCACCGCTTTTAAAAACGCCGATCGGCCGTCGATAGCTGCTTGCGACACCGACTTGGGAAGACTCAGATCGGTGACTTCGAAACCCGGCCGGCTCGGGTCCGGAATGCACATCGGATCGAATTCGCCACCGAGGAACGACGCCCGGAAGTACTCTTCATACTGGCGGCTCCGATCCCACTTGGGCACCAGCACATGCGCAGGGACTGCGTTGCGCGGCCCCAGCTCCTTCGTAATGATTGATCCGACGCTGGGAAACTGCATCGCCGGATTGACCTCATGCCCTGTGATGGCATAGTGTGTCGCCTGCGGATGATCGGTTCCTCGCGTGTGCATTGACCGGACCAGCGCAAACTTGTCCATCTTCTTTGCCATCTTCGGCAACAGCTCGGAAACTTGAATTCCGGCAACGTTGGTCGAGATCGGCTTGAAGTTACTATTCTTCTTCGGATCCCAAGTGTCGATATGGCTGGGACCGCCCTCCAGCCAGAAGAGAATCACTGAATTGGCCTTGCCCGCGACAGGCGCCTTGCTCGAAGACGCTGATGCCGCCGACAAGTACTCGCTCAACGTCAACCCAAGGAAGCCGAGCGATCCGGCGCTTAGGAAGCTTCTTCGAGATGTCGGATGTTGTGCCACCATGCCTCCTTAATGATTCTCCGCGAATTCGCGCGAGCTGATCAAGGCCCAGACAAATTCTCGAAGTCCCGCTTCGCGATCGCCGCGTTGTGCAAGAATCTCTTTTAGTTCTCGAACTTCGTCGCCATTAGGCAGCCGGCCCAGTGCGGCCAGATAAAACTCTTCGAAAATCTTCTCGTCATCAGCGCCGGTTTTGAGCAGCTTCGCCAACCGGCTATTCGGCAGGCTCAGACGATCCACGTAAGTTGCTCCCGCCAATACATGCAACGCTTGGCCAAGATTAGGCTTGTTGTTCCGCTCAGGAATTGCGCCGCGATTGGCGCGGCCATAGAGCTCGAGGAACCGCGAGAAGAAAGTATCCGGATCGCGTAGTTGCAGTGCCCGAGTCCCCGCAGGAGCTTGTCCTACCGTCGAACTATCAGTAATCGCCGTTGAAAAGGTCTCCGGAACCCCGGTTACATCCACGACCGCATCCAGCAGCACTTCCGCATCGAGCCCCCGGGAAAGCGCGCGTGAGTAGTTCGTCACGTCATCTCGATTCGTCGCATTTGGCCGATGCGACAACTGATACGTGCGGGAGGAAGCAATCGTCTTCATCAAGTGGCGAAGATCGAATCGATGAGCGCGAAAATCGTTAGCCAGCGCTGCCAGCAGTTCGGGATGCGTTGGCGGGTTCGTCGAACGAAAATCATCGACCGGATCGACAATCCCGCGCGCAAAAAAATGACCCCACACCCGATTCACCGCCGCTTCGGCAAAGTACGGGTTCGAAGTTAACCAGCGAGCAAGCTCCTTACGCGGATTTCCTTCCGGCGAAATCGAAAGCGGCGAGTTGTCGAGAAGCGCAGGTTTTACCGGAACTTTCGTGCGAGGATGCAGCAATTCGATCTTCCCGCCCACATCCTTCGAGCTCAAGTCCATGTTCGTCGGATGATCCACAACCACCGGTCCCAATTTGAACAGACGGGAAAAGAAAGCGGCCATGCCCCAAAACTGATCCTGGCTCCAGTTCTCGTACGGATGGTTGTGGCATTGCGCACAATCGAGTCTCCGGCCCATAAAGACGCGGACTTCTTCCGCCATAACGTCCGCAGGCGCTCCAATCTGCGCGTAGGGCAGAAAATGAGATGTTGCCGCGCCGTAACCCTGCGCCGAAATGCGCTCTCTCGCAATCTCGTCATAAGGCCGATTGCGTTCAATATTCGACCGGATCCACTCCCAATACTGCTGGCTGAACTTCGATGACAGGCCATTAGAAAAAATCGACACCCGGAAAATGTCGGCGAAGCGGAAGGTCCAATAATCGACAAACTCGGGCGATGCAATCAGCGCATCGATTACCTTCTCGCGCTTGCGAGGATCGTTGCTCGCGGCAAATTCGCGGACACGCGCCGGTGGCGGCAAGGTTCCGGTTAGATCGAGGCAAACACGACGTAAGAACTCCGAATCGGAAGTGAGCTCGGATGGAACAATCTCGAACTTGCGCAGTTTCGCAAATATGTGTTCGTCGATAAAGTTGAACCTGCTGATCTTCGGATAATCCGCGACTGGCGGTCCGATCACGCCGGCCCCCACACTCGCTACCTGCCCACCGGCTCGTACAAGGATCGATGTTTCCCCGCGACGTTTCGCGCGGATGACACCGCCGGATCCTACCGAAGCGACGTCTGAATTGTTCGAAACATAAAGCGCCTGATGCGTGTAGTCTTCGGTTTGCCCGTTGCTGAAATGCGCCGTCACCAGCACCCGATGCTCGCCATCCACCGGCAGGATGGCCATCGGCGGGTACAACTCGAGGCGCGTAAGCTTTGGCGTCACTGCATTCTCATCGGAGGCAAACGGCGCGCCCTTGCGAATCCAATTCACAATCGTCGTGTAATCATTCGAACTGGGATCGAGTCGCTTGCCGCCCCCGTGAGCCACAGCCATAGTGGGCTTCAGCAGCAGCAGACTTTTCTCCGGATTCGCAAGATCGACGCGTGGAATTCGCTCACCCTTCACTTCGGCGGTTAGAACTTGATAAGCGCCGCCCTTCATCAGCCACTCATAGTCCTCGGCCGGGTACAGCGCGCTCGCTGACAGCTTCAGCCCGCCCTGCCCCTTCACACCGCCATGGCAAGCAGCGCCGTTGCAGCCCAGTTTCGTCAGAACGCTCGAGATTTCCCGGGTAAACGTAACCGGTCGAACCATCCGGGCCTGCTCAATGCGTACGGAGGTTTGGGCCTTACGACCGGAAAGCGCCGCCGTCAAAGTCAGCGATCCATCGGCGGAGGGCGCTACACGTCCTAAAGACACAGTCGCCAGAGTGGGATCGGACAGACTCCATTCCACCTTCGCAGTGACATCGCGCTCTTGACCGTCCGAGTATTTCGCTATAGCAAGAAACTGCTGCGACGCCTCAGCTCCTCGCAGCCGCGCCTGCGCCGGCACAACCTGCAGTGACACCACCCCGGCTTGCGGCCAAGCCAACCCTGCGACCATCATTGACGCTAAAACAAATCTCACGGCTTTTGTATCACCATCACAAGTAGAGATTTTTTGGAAAGAGGCTCCCCGAGCTTACCGTCCATCAACGGACGAACAACAAGGCCCATCTTCTGCGGTTCAACAGAGACGGGCGCATCGGCGCTCGCAGAAACAACAACCACTGCGCGTTCCGTCCGCGGCGTGTAGCGTTCGCGCTTTCCCGTAGCGGCAGGAGGATCCTTATCGGGCTCAAAGTCGGCGCCGACAGCGGCCGATACACCCGGCGGCAACGATTCGGCAACCACTGCGACAGCTCCCTGATATCCTTCTTCGCGATCGAACATCACTCGTATCGTTTTCGCCTCGCCTGGAGCAAGATTCACAACATCGCTGCTAATGGTAACTTGACCGATGTGCGCGATCTGCGGCCGCACCTGCACGCGATACTGAAATTCCGGTCCGCCCAAGTCTGAGGTTGCATCGCGAATCTCCAGCGTGTAGTCGCCCGTGTCCCGCAACGGCACGATGGTCTTGGCTTGCATTGATTTCGACAACGCTCCACTGCAAGCGCCAAGAGCAGCGAAGACATTCGTTGCCACCTCTTCACCCGACTCGTTCACCAACCGAACCACAGGATTGAAGAACGGCGGCGCCGCTGCCGGCGCTTCCACTTCAATCGCAATGTCGGCTGGCGCGTCCACGTGGAACCGCGCGCGATGAGTCTCTCCGGGCTCCGTCAATGTACCCTGCAAAGTACCCGGCAGTTTGAACACTGCCGGTTCAGCGCCCGCACGATACGTTTCAATAGACTTCTGGTCCAGCGGTTTCCCTGCGCGCGCAGACAACTGATTCAAGCGATCGCTATCGAGGCGCCTCGTCCATGACCGCTCCGACCAGCCGTCCGGCTTAGCGTCGGTCTTTTGAGGCGCGTTACCGGGTGTGATCTTCAGTTGATAGCTATAGTCCGGTCCGCCTTGCCCCGCAAACGCCTCCACTCGCAAAAGATAAGTCCCGGCTTTATCGAAGCGATGCGTCAGATAAGCGTCGGAAGATCTGCCGAACGCCATCACGGGATCATCGTTATATGCAATGCGCTTCAAACGCTTTGGATCGAACCAGCTTCCTTCAGAGTCGAAGATCGTCAAAGAAGGATCGAAGTTCGCGATAGTAGCCGCTGAACCGCCGGCTAAAGTGTGCGGCAGGCCGGATATCACCTCAAACGTCAAGCTTTGGCCGGCTTGCGCAACAAACGCATAATGATCCGCCTCACCACGTTGTCCCAGCCGTCCAGCGAAAACCGCGGGAGCTGCCGGTACCGTAATCGCAGACTCTCGTGTATCGTGCGTCCCTGTCGGCTCGGTGATAACCGAATTCTCCACCACATAGATCGGCAGAGCGTTTGAGACCCCATTGCGCCCGACTAATCGAATCGGATATCGGCCCGGCTTCGCGTCGGCAGCAACTTCCACCTGCAGAGTCACAAGGTCCACGGGCGTCTTCGAACGTCCAGAAGAATCAGCCTCGATACGGTCGACACTAATCTTCAGAGGAGCGTCAGCCGCCAAAGCCTTGGCAGCTCCCCCTAATCCCGTCGCGCGTAACGTGGCTGTAAACGTTGTGCCACCTTGGCCCGTAAATGGAAAGATCGAGAGCGCCTTGGGATCGACGCGCGACTGCGGCGTTGCCGGCATAACCAGGAACGCAGGCACAAGCCAGAGCAGGCGCCTAAACATTACGCGCATCGTTACTTAGGAGTCTAGCGCAAAAGACGATTCACTCGCCCGCCGGAGCGTGGCATGTTCCGCGATAATAGGCGTCCGCCTCGCACGTACCACCATTCGGGAAGGTGCAGGTTCCCTGTTCGTCAGCAGCTCCGCTGCGGCCGGTCACGGAGTAGCGGCCCCCGGTAATGGCGCAATATCGCGCAGCAACCGTAAGATATCCCGCCACGTGGACCCCACCTTTCGGACATTGTCCACGGAGCAGCGCCCATTCTTCGCACAGCCGATTGTCAGGAAATTGGCAGACCCCGAACTCACCACCAGGTCCGCGCTCGACCACATGCTTTCCGCCTTCCTGGATACAATGCGTCGAGGCCGGATTGGCCCGCTGGACACTAGGCGCTTTCGCACTGCACGCTGCTAATAAGCCGACTAAGCAGAGCACTGTGAGATTCCAATACACGATACTCCTCGCAGCGCTCTGGCACCTCCGAAGAGACTCCGATGCAGAGAATCGCACCGCAAACTTAAACCTGGCTCAACCCACCATCCACCGCGAGCAGTTGTCCGGTCACGAACTTCGTAGCCGTCAGAAAGTGCACCACACCGTCCGCAATCTCATCAGCAGTTCCCGCGCGTCGAGCCGGAGTCTTTGCTACGAGCGACGTCACACGCGACTCGTTTACCTCGTCAAAAGGAATCACCCCAGGCGCCACCGAATTGACGCTAATATCCGGCGCGAGCGCAATCGCCAGCGCCCGCGTCATGTGAATCACTCCTGCCTTCGACGCGCAGTAATGCGCATGCTCGGCCCACGGACGGATGCCGCCCAAGGAACTGATGTTCACGATCCGGCCACCCCCGTTATCTCGCATCACTAAAGCGCCCTGTTGACAACAGAAGAACGTCGCCTTCAGATTCACCGAGTGAATAAAATCCCAATCGGCCTCTGTAATCTTCAGCGGATCGAAACGCGTGAACCTGGCAGCGTTATTCACCAGCCCATCAAGTCGCCCGACTCGCTCGCGAATCGCGCTGAACATTAAGTTGATCTCCGCCACGCTTTCGAGATTCGCGCGAAACAATTCAGCGCCGTTCGCTTCCTCT
>DASQLD010000408.1:0-10254 GCA_035630195.1 Bryobacteraceae bacterium | reverse complement strand
GTCAACGTCAAGAACGCAAAACAAGTGGCTCAGCTTGCCGCCCAACTTTTCAACTCCCTCGCGACGCTGCATACGCTGCCTGCAGATGCCGGGAAGCTGCTGGAGGCCGCCGCATTGCTACACAACACAGGGCACTTTATTAGCGACACGGGTCATCACAAGCACTCTGCATATATAGTCACCAATTCCGATATGCCTGGATATACCGACCGGGAACGGCAGCTTGTCGCGCTACTTTGCAGGTATCACCGCAAGTCGTTACCATCCACGCGGCATGAGACGTTTCGCCTGCTGCAGCCGGACGAGAAACGTGTGATCCAGATGCTCACACCTATTTTAAGGATAGCCGTGGGCCTGGATGCGGGTAACGAGCAGAAGGTCAGTGATGTCGAGATCAGCATCGTGAATAAGGTCGTTAACGTGACGGTTAGAGGCTCCGGGGATCTGGATCTTGAATTATGGGCCGCCGATCGGGCCGCGGATTCCTTTCGGCAGATCTACGAGATTCCGATGAACATCACTCGGGCAAAGTGATGATAGTCGCCGACTCAATGCGAGATTTCGCGATTGCGAAGATATCCGATTTGCTCGAAGACTTTGTCGCGGCTTTGAACGCGGCCGGGAAAGCACCGGATGTTGAGACGGTTCATAAGGTGCGCGTGTCTATCCGCAGACTTCAGCAAGGGTTGCGGCTATTTCGTCCTTATCTCTCCAAGTCCGGCGCAGATAAGCTCAAAGTGGAACTGCGGGCAATCATGGACGTAGCCGGAGAACTTCGGAATCGCGATATAGCGATCGAGTTGGTCAAGGAGACGGAGGGCTCGGAGGCGTTGATCGAAGATCTTTCTATGCAACGCGCGAAATTCGATCAGGAGTTCGCGGATGTGCTGCGACACCATGCAAAACCCGACTTAGCTCCACGGTGGCGATCCAAGTTGGGACTGCACACTCCATGAAGGCGCTTTGGAAGGATTCTTTAACCCTCCGAGATAATCTGCAGCGACGGATGCCGAAGCTCGCGAGACGGTACTTCGATAAGGGCGACAAAGCACTGGCCGAAGGAACAGACTGGGAGGAGATGCATCAGTTCCGTTTGCAGACCAAGCGCTTCCGCTACACTCTGGAGACCTTCCGTGAACTGTACGGTCCGGGAATAGAAAAGCGGATCGATTCACTGAAAAAAGTTCAGACCTATTTGGGAGACATTAACGACTGCATTGTAACGGCGAAGCTGCTGAAATCCTCAAAGGACAGCGCGGACGTCCACGGAAAACTTGAGGCCAAGGCAGCGAAACTCACTGAGAAACTCCGGCAATACTGGGCTGACACTTTTACACCGGCGCGGGCACGCGCAACATGGACGCAATATCTGGTCACTTATGCGTGCCGTCCGACCAGCATTCCGCGTTCCCACCGATTGGCGGCGCGGAAGTAATGCAAAAGCTGCAATGACGCGATATATTGGAAAGAGACCCAACACTGGGAGGTCGTCTAACGGTAAGACTGCGGCCTCTGGAGCCGCGTATCGGGGTTCGAATCCCTGCCTCCCAGCCACTCTTTTGTGTATACGCTTCAATCTGCGAGATTAAACTACCCGCCTTCGATTTAGCCACCACACGTTGACAGCGGTGGCAGCGAGCAGAATAACTCCACCCACAATAGCGAGCGAGCCCGGTCGTTCGCCGAGCAACAGCCACGTCCATACGGGATTCAGGGCGGGCTCGATCAAAACAATCGCGGCCGCTTCGAAAGCGGGAACATGGCGGATCGCCTTGGTCAAGCAATAGTAAGCTAGCGCAATCTGGCACACGCCCAGGTATGCGACGGCCGCGAAATCCGTAATCCGGAACGCTTCTACCGGCAGCGCCAAGCCCAGCCCCGCGAACGCTCCTATGGCATTCCCCGCGAATACCGTCGCAATGCCTGCGGAGCCTGTGTCGTCTCTTTTCCCGATCCAGCGAAGTCCCGCGATCGTCAAAGCCCAAGCCAGTCCGGAACCCGCGCCAAGCAGATTGCCGAGGCCCGGGCTGGGCGCCGTTTCTGTCGGCGGGTCGCTACTTAGAAAGAACAAGCTCATACCGAGCGCCATAGCTCCCATCAGCGCCAAGTCGCTTCGCCGCAAAGGCTCCTTAAGCAACAACGGCCCGAGAAACAGCAGGTACACGGGAGCTGTGGATTGCAGGAATATCGCATTCAACGCGGTAGTCAGCTTGGTCGATGATACGTACAGGATGAGCATCATCGCGTATGCGCAGCCTACCGCAAAAAGTGTCGGCGTCCACCGCCGCCGGACACCTGGCAAAACAATCCATAGGGCGGCGGCGGCAATAATCGAGCGGAAGCAGATCACCTGCCAAGCCGTAAGACTGTTGAACTTGATTGCGACTCCCCCCGTCGAGAACAGCAGGGCTGCTGTGACGAGCAGAAGTCTCGGCGGCACGATTAAAGTTCCGGCTGCCTAGTCACAAAATTCTGTACTTCCGTCGTTCGGACTCCATAGACTCTTTCAATTTGCCGGCAGATCTCTCTGCCAAGTCGATCCGGCGACTCATCGTCATCGTGGTCTAAGGTGACTTTGATATAAACGTCTGTCCTGGCCATCAAGGACCATCATAGCCGCCGCTGCGATAATTACCGCATGACTGGCGAGCAAACCGCGTGCGTCATCTGCAACATTCGCCGTCCGCGCCGGCATTGTCCCGGTGTGCACGGCGCCATCTGCTCGATCTGCTGCGGGACGGAGCGCGAAGTCACAGTCTCTTGCCCGCTTGATTGCCTGTATCTTCGCGAGGCGAGATCCCGGGAAAGGGATCCTGAAGTGGAACCGAGCGAATTTCCCCACCCTGAGATCAACGTGGACGAGAGTTTCCTGCAACGCAATGAGCCGCTTGTGATCTTTCTAGCGAGCGGATTGGCGCAGGCGGCGCTTGCCGAAGGAAATGCGATCGACAATGACCTTCGCGAGGCGCTCGAATCTCTTGTGAAAACTTATATCACCCTACAATCCGGTCTTGTCTACGAGATGAGACCGGATAATCCCATCGCAGCGCGAATTCAGGCAGGAACGGAAGATCGGATAAGAGAAGTGGATAAGTTTCTTCGGCGTAATGAGTCGACACTCCGCGATTCCGACGTGCTTAAAGTATTGACCTTCCTGCAGCGCCTAGAAATCCAGAAGAATAACCGGCGTCCCAGGAGCCGGGCGTTCATCGACTTTCTACGGGAATTTTTTCCTCCGGAACCAGCGAAAGAGGAGACGAGCCTGATAATCACATGACGGGGATTATCGTATTCGCGCACGGGTCAACCATCGAATCAGCAAATGACGCAGTCCACGCCGTCACATCGCAGTTGGCACATCGCACCGGATGCCGCGTCGAAACGGCATTTCTTGATTGCGCGCCGCCCACGATGGCGGATGCAGTCGCTCGCCTCGCGGGGGATGGAGTTCGAAGAGTGGTGGTGCTTCCGTATTTTCTTACGCTCGGAGTTCATCTTCAACGCGATTTACCTGCAATCGTCGACCGGCTCCGTCCCATCTATAAAGGTATGGAGTTCACGGTATCAGAGCCGCTTGATGGGCACCCGGCATTGCTGGACGTACTGATTGACCGTTATAACGGAATCGTCGGAGGACAAGCATTCTGAAGGCAAGACTAATCGAATCTTATGAGATTGCGCGGGAAGTAAAGCACTTTATTTTCGAGGTTTCCGACGTCGAGCACCTTGCCTATTTGCCGGGGCAATTTGTCTCTCTAACTCGAAATATTGACGGCAAGGAGATCACCCGCGCCTACTCGACGGCAGCAGCGCCGTTCGCCAATCGATTTGAACTCTGCCTGAACCGGGTGGAGGACGGCCTGTTCTCACCCTTCCTCTTCGGTATGAAGCCGGGAGATACGGTTGAGATGACCGGCCCGCTCGGCTACTTCACCTGGAGGGAGCCGATGAGTGATTCGATTCTGGTGGCCACGGGTACCGGAATTGCGCCGTTTCGAGGGATGCTGAACACCTACTTGAAATCGGGCGCGGATCACTCCGTGACACTCGTATATGGCGTGCGTTACGAGGATTCGTTGTTGTATCGCAACGAGTTCGAAGCGGCAGAAGCCAGCACTTCACGGTTTCGGTTTTGGCCCACGCTCAGCCGTCCCGAGGACTCCTGGTCCGGTCGTCGTGGCCATGTTCAGCAACATGTTCTCGAAGCTTTGGACGACCGCCGCGATGTAGACGTCTATATTTGCGGAATGAAGGCCATGGTAGACGACGTACGTCAGAAGTTGAAAGCTTTGGGGCTCGAGCGCAAAAGAATAATATTCGAAAAGTACGACTGATTTCCCGATACTCCGATCGATTGCTAGTCTTATCGGCTGTTTCTGACTCCGTAGAGTCGTCTCTAGTGTAGTGCGTTACTCAGATGCGACCTTATCAAGAGTCCAGCGCGCTCGGGTGACCTTCTCGAGAATGTCGGATGCCTTGGCAGTCCAGATGAACGGCTTGGGCGCTTGATTGTGATTGTGTACATAGTCGTTGATGGACGTGACCAACTCGGCAACGCTGCGAAAGACTCCGCGGCGAATCCGCTGTTGAGTAATATCACGAAAGAAACGCTCGACCATGTTCAGCCAGGAAGCGCTAGTAGGTGTGAAGTGCATATGAAAGCGTCTGTGCCGCTTTAGCCAGCGCTGGACTTTGGGATGCTTATGCGCCGAGTAGTTGTCGGCAATTACGTGAACCTGGTTTTCCGCCAGGGTTTCTCGATCGATGAGCCGCAGAAACGCCATCCAATCTTCATGGGTATGACGATTTCGGCACTGACTCACGACTTTGCCATCCAGCACATGCAAGCAGCAAAAAGCGTTGTAGTGCCATGGCGTTTGTAATCGTGCGTGATCGTTGCGCCGCGTCCCCGCTTGAGCGGCAAGCTGGGCTGGGTTCGATCCAAAGCCTGGATTTGACGCTTCTCGTCCACGGCGATCACGATGGCGTGTTGCGGTGGATTGAGATATAGGCCAACGATGTCTTGCAGTTCTCAGCAAACTGAGGATCGCGGCTGATCTTGAACGTCTCGACGCGGTGCGGTTTTAGTCCGTGTGCCTGCCATACGCGCCGAACGCTTGCCTCACTCACGCCCACAGCGCGTGCCATGCTTCGTGTACTCCAGTGAGTCGCGTGCGACGGTTTCTCCTGAGTTGTCTTTCGAATGATCGCCTGCGCATCGACTGTCGGAGCGCGGCCAGCACGCGGCGCGTCCTTCTCTAGCCCGGCTACGCCAAGTTTCACAAACCGCGCTCGCCAGCGAGCTACCGTATGACGGCCTATGTCTAGCAGATTGGCAATCTCGTCGTTCTGTTTGCCTTCGGCAGCCAACAACACGATCCGAGCACGTTCCACCAGCCGTTGCGCCACACTCCGGCTCCGCGCATATGCGTCCAGCTGGGAGCGTTGGTCTAGGGTCAACGTAATGGAAGCCGCGATTCGCACTTGTCTGTCTCCTCAATATGACAGACACAGTGCGCGGCAACATGTTACGTTATTTATGACGCACTACGCTAGCTACTTTCCGTCGCAAAATTAGGCGTTCCGGGCGGCGCAAACACCAACTCAGATCCCGAATGAGTGTTGAAACATTCACTATTGATCTTGTTTCAAACTGGTCCTATTCTGGGGAAATGAGCAGAGTCAAGCAGCCGCAGCAAACTTTGTGGGCAGGCATCGTAGTCGAAGGCGTGAAGTCGCTCTGGGAACCTTGGATGATTGAGACGGACAAGCTTCTGGATGACGAGGAACTCATCGACTTATGACACTCTGGAGCGAGAAGTCCGGGCCAATCTCTCCTATCGCGATTTTTGCGGATTAGCAAGGTACCGGATGCCAAGACATTGGCCGTATTGGGCAGGCGATCCTGGTGAGGTGATTGGCGATCTGCATCGGCGACTGGTCGAACTCGCGCGTGAGAAGGAAGTCAATGCAGGCAGGAAGATGCGGGTCGATACCACTGTAGTGGAAACCAATATTCCTTACCCTACTGACAGCCTGCTCGGCGACGGTGCCCGTGTGCTCACGCGGACGATGAAGAAGATTGAGACCCAGGCAGGCAAGCTGAAAGCGTAGCCTGCGAAACCGAATGCGTAGCGTGAACAAGCGTGTGATCGCAATCGCATTTCTGCGCGGCGCAAAGGCGAGGAGGGCGAGGAAGAGCGGAAGAAGCATTACCGCGGGTTGCTGCGCCTGACCCGGCAGATTCTCAACGATGCGCAGCGCGTGGTGGGTGAAGTGGAAGGCTTAAGTCGAGGCAAGAAGCGAAAGCTTCATGCGTGAAGGCAAAGCAAGCAAACCCACCAAATTTGACAAGCTGGTGAAGATACAAGAAGCCGAGAACCAGGTCATCACGCATTACGAAGTTTTCGATGAGCTCCCGAGCGACCGCGAGTTGCTGCTGCCGGGGTTAAAACGCACGAACAGATTTTCGGAAGAGTGCCCATACTAGTGGCAGCCGATGCTGGTTTCTACTCACAGGCGAGAAAACGCGCAGCGCAGGACAAGGTTGTGAAGTGGGTGGCGGTACCGAATCGCAGCACGGGCAGCCTGGAGTGGAAGAATTGGGAAAAGAGCCGCTGGTTCCAGAAGGCTCAGTCGTGAAGAACTGGCTGCGAAGGACGCATCAGCGTGCTCAAGCGCCATGGCCTGAGTCGATGCCGTTATCGTGGCGTCGACGGCATGAAGCGATGGGTTGGATTCGCAGTGATCGCCGACAACCTAATCAACATCGGGCATGTGTTGGCGGTGACCCGTGCGTGAGCGACAGCAAGAGATCGCCAGCCGAACTGGACTTGCCAACTGTGGAAGCGCCCCTGGGGCACCCTTCTGAAGAGTGTTCATAGAGACATAGACCTCGTGTTTCTCTCGATTCATGTAGCGAAGCCAGCTCTGGAACTCATCAGACACGATTCGCTCTGACGAAGATAGTCGCTGAACGACGCTGCCGGAACTCTTCTGAATCAGAACAACCGCCAAACGATCGTCAGACCGGAAATTGGACCGTATGTACTTGGCTGCAGCTTGCTTTTCCATAACCTACCTCAATCGCTCCTTGTACGCACAATATGCGTGCCTCGACATACTGACACTCAATGCTGGTCGGCGGCAACTTAAACTGCTACCGCGGCCGGCGGAATACCTGGTGACTTTGCGCAGTAGTGGTGGTCGAGCTAAAATCGATTCGCTTGCCTGGTCGTAGCGCCCGATCGAAACCAGCTCGGACACGAAACGCCGTCCGTCCCGTCGCTCGATATGGAGCAAAAGGTTTATGCAGTCGGCGATGCTGCTGCGGATTGCGTGAAAGGGAAGGTCAATGCCGGATTGCAGCACGCAACTGCTCAGGCGTGTGATCGCCTGGGCAGCGTTGTTCGCGTGTATCGTTGCGAGGGTGCCCGAATGCCCCGTGTTCAGGGCTTGTAGCAAGTCGAACGCTTCGGCTCCACGGACCTCCCCGAGGAGGATTCGATCAGGCCGGTGACGAAGCGTTGCTTTAAGCAGATCCCGAATCGTCACGGCGGGCGTTGATGGCTGCTGTCGGCGTGCCTCAAATCGGACTAAGTTCTCGTGGGTCAGCTGCAGTTCTGCCGTGTCCTCAATCAGAACAATCCTGTCCTTTCGATCGATGAAAGTAGCGAGCGCGTTCAGCATAGTAGTCTTGCCGGTTGAGGTGCCGCCGCTGATCAGAATGTTCTTTCGTTCCATTAGGGCTGACTGGAGGATGTTGAGGGCAGTTGCGTCGAGGCTGCCGATCCGTACAAGTTCGTCCGCAGTGTAGAGCTTTGTCGCGAACTTTCGGATGGTCAAGGTGGTCCCGCCCACCGAGCACGGTGGTAGAACGGCGGCAACGCGCGACCCGTCCGGCAAGCGGGAGTCGAGAAGCGGTTGCTCGTCGCTGATGTCGTCCCCCAATAATCGAGCAATGTTCTTGACCGCGATACGTAGCGTGTTCTCTTCGAGAGAGACCCCTGAGACATACTCAAGCAGACCCGCGCGTTCGATGAAAACTTTGCCGGTCCCATTGACCATGATCTCGGAGATCTCCTGGTCCAAAATCAGCCTCTCGACGGGGCGCAGAAACGGAAGGATAACGTCAAAGCTCATATCAGCTTCTTCTCCAACTGCTGGAAGTAGTTCAAGCTGTTGTTCAGGTAGTACGGTTTCAAATAGCAGAGCGTCGGCGGCAACGGATTTACGCCGTCATAGGCAAGGACAATGCTCTGTGCGTTCCTGAGCTCGCCGAAGATCTTCGGCTCAAACACGAAATCACGCTGGAGATTGTAGCTCTTGGAAGCGCTAACGCTGCTCTTATGTGCGATGGCCCGGCCAGTGAACATGCTCACCCTTGCATCCTGCCCAGTTTCAGAGAGGGTATAGTTCAACTTGAACTGCTCTTCCTTCCCGCACAAATCAGAGGCTGTTCGCGCACTGAAGTCGTCCGACAGCGCCAGAAAGATCTTCGTCCGGAACGTTTGCAGTAGCGTCCTCCACGATTCGCCCGAGAGCGTGGATCGTAAGGAGCTGACACTCTGGGTTGCGACAATGGCAATGCACTTCGCTTGGCGGGACAGGGCGAAAAACTTCTCGTCGCCCGTCGGATCACTTTCTCCACAGGTCGCGAACGATTGGTATTCGTCGCACAGGAAAAGGACCGGCCGGAAGTGAACATCCTTCTGCCGCTCCATCTTCGGAATCCGGCCGATCATCGCCCGCTGGAAGTCCTGCTTCAGTAGTGTTCCGATGGTCCGGGCGAGGCCGGGATTCGCAGCAACCGGGAAGTTCAGCGCGACGACTTTGCCGGATTCGATCAGCTCAGAAAACTGAGGCAGTGGTCGGCCATATCTTCCGTCCCTATTCTTCTCCGGACCGTAGGTTTCCTTTGGTGGGCAGAAGGTGTGCTTGACGACGGATTGTCGTCGAAGAGCGAAAGGAATACTGAGATGCCCTCTACAATCGAGGTGCGAAGCTTGGGCTCAATCCTCATCCAGTCGTTGTCGAACCATCGCTTGACCGCAGCGAACTGAGCTCGCTTACGAGGGTCTCCAGCGTTTGTCTCCTCACCGCTTTCGCTCATGAGTTCGAAATCAACACCCTGTTCCTTCAGGAGCCGATCTAGTTCGTCGGACTGGACAGCCTTCATCCGGTGCGCCGGTTCTACGAGTTCCCACTCGAAGCTGTCGAGTTCTTTATGCGCCAGGACCGTATCGATATCCACGAGCACGTGCTGAGTGCTAAACATCTCCTCGCCGCGGTGTATGCGCTCACGTAGCAGTCCGGGATTGATCGCGCACTCGTAGACATCGAACAGCGTGACGTAGTTGAACAGGGTCTTGTGAAGCAGGATGATGAACTTGACAAGGTTGGTGTAGGCCTGCTGCCAGAACGGCTCCTTGCCTTTGCCGAACAGGTTGTTCAACAGTGAAGCAATGCCGTAAGCCAGGGCATATGCGTCCAGATCGTTGTGCAACGGGTTGTATCGGATCTCGGACCCAAGGCTGATCTCCAGGTAGTCTCCACCCCGGTCATATTTTTCGAGCAGACCTTTGACCTTGTAACAGAAGTCTCCTTTAACCTCCAAAATGAGAGCTCCTGGCCCTCTATCAGGGTATTGCGCTTGGAAGGCTAGCACCTGCTCAGCGTAGGGATACATGCAGCAACTCGTCTTCCCCGATCCGATTGCGCCGAACACGGCGATACCGGTATACAGGCCGCGCTCCGGTATCGCGAGCCACTGCGGATTCTCTACCGGCTCCCGTTTCTTCGGATGGTGAACCTCCCCCAGTACGAGGAAAAGATTCTCGCGGCTTCGGGGAACAGGATAGAGCGGAAGCTTCTGTACGTCGAGCTTGCGTTCCTTCTCCAACACAAAGATGTAAGCGAACGATAGGAGCACCGACAAACCGAAGTACGGTGTCGTGAAGAGCATCGCAGAGTAGGCCAAAAGGAGCCCGCGAAAATGCCTGGTCTTTGGGCCGCGATCAACTGAATAAGTGGATCCTCGGTTGGGAACGGATAGCGGAGAAACAGCGCCGTACCTGCTGTTGCCGCCAGTAAAACGCTGATCAATCCGCGATTTTCCACCAGAACTCGCATGGAAGCCTCTTGAGCTGTGCCCGCCTACACCGCTGGAGCGCTGTCCGGCAACCGCTTCGATTTTCCGTCGGCAGCGGCCTGCGCCTCCGAGGCACTTCGTCGGCTGAGCCAAACAGCAAAGGC
>DASQLD010000407.1:0-3828 GCA_035630195.1 Bryobacteraceae bacterium | reverse complement strand
TTGATGCGGCGGCAGCCGATCCCAGGTTTGTTATTCGGCGCTGTTATTGGCCTAGGTCAGGATTCGTTGAGTCCTCATCCATTAGGGATGTTCGGCATTGTGAAAACGCTTGTTGGTTATTTCGCGGCGAGCGTCAGCATGCGTTTCGATGTTGACAACCCGTTGATTCAGTTCCTGCTGGGGTTTTTTTTCTTCTTTTTCCACCAGTTCTTCTATTGGGTGCTCGCCCGCGCGCTGCTGGGTCAGCAAATCGACTTCAATCCGCAGCAGACGTTCCTCTTCGGCCTCCTGAATGCGGCAGTCGCTCTGCCACTATTCATGCTTCTCGATAAGATGAAAGAGTAGGACAATTTGTTGTTGCTAGAACGTTTCAAGAAAAAGCAGAGTGAGAGAGAAGGGCTAGGTCTCGAGCCGAAGGCGCTTCTTCGCGATGATGTACAGCGGTCTGCTGCCAAAATCGCCGTCATCCAGTACGCGGCGGTAGCCGTATTTCTCTTCCTGATATCGGGCTTCTGGCGGTTGCAGATTGAAAGTCCGGACGTTTACAGCGAGCAAGCTTCGCGTAACAGCATCAAGTCCCTCCCCATCCTTGCGCCGCGCGGCAAGATTCTCGACCGTGACGGACGCGTTATCGTTGACAACCATTCGTCGTTCAGCTTGATCCTGTCCCGTGAATACCTCAAAGAAGAACACCTCAAGCCCATTGCTGAGGGTCTGAATCTTGACTATGACGAGCTTGTCGCTCGCCTGAAACGCTTCCGCAAGAGGCCGACGTATGAGCCGATCATTATCAAGGAAGAGTTGACGCAGGGCGAATTGGCCTTCGTAGAGTCCCACCGCGACCCCGGAACGTTTCCGGAGATGGAGTTGATCCACGCCCAAAAGCGCCTGTATCCCCGAGAAGGCTTCGCCGCCCATATCATCGGGTACGTCGGTGAAGTCAGTGAGAATGAATTGAATACTGCCGAATTCATCGACTACGAACAGGGCGATGTCGTCGGCAAACAGGGACTCGAACGCCAATACAACCGCCATCTCATGGGGATCGACGGTCAGCGTCAGGTAGTTGTCGATAACCGTGGGCGAGAGCGGGAAGGCTTCGGTCTGAAAGAGGCTATCCCCGGCAAGAATCTACAGCTCACAATCGATCTCGATGTGCAGGCAGTTGCCGAACTGGCGATGGACGGGAGGCGTGGAGCCGTTGTGGCGCTCGATCCCAGAAATGGCGAGGTCATCGCGATGGTCAGCCGGCCGGCGTACGACCCCAACCGCTTCGCCGGGCGTATCTTGGCTAAGGATTGGAAAGAAATCGTTCTCAACCCCGAAAAGCCGATGATTAACCGCGCAGTACAGGGCCAGTTAGCTCCGGGGTCGACTTTCAAACCCCTGATGGCACTCGCCGGTCTTGAATCGGGTGTTCTAACGGATGACTTCAAGGTCGGGTGTGGCGGCGGCGCGAGCTTCTACGGACACTACTTTGCATGCCACCTGCGAGGCGGGCACGGCCGGGTCGATCTGCGAAAGGCGATTGCCCAGTCTTGCGACGTGTTCTTCTATACGCTCGGCAATCGGATGGGCATCGACACCATCGCCAAGTATGCGCAGATGTCGGGTCTAGGTTCGAAGACAGGCATCGATTTGCCTCATGAGGCAGAAGGGACAGTTCCCTCCACAAAGTGGAAAATGAGGAACTTCCGCGAGAAATGGTACGCGGGGGAAACCATCTCCGTCTCGATTGGTCAGGGAGCGCTGACGGTCACTCCTCTCCAACTGGCACACTCTGTTGGCGGCATAGCAACTGGCGGTATCTGGGCGAAACCGCACTTAGTCATCGACGAATTCGGACGAGCAGAAGCCCGGCGGGCCAATATCTCGATTGACAACGTGCTTAAGGTGATCGACGGAATGTACGCGGTTGTCAACGACGGCGGAACAGGCGCTCGGGCCAAGCTGCCAGGCTTGGCGGTTGCCGGAAAAACGGGCACCGCTCAACTTGCCTCCAACCTTGTACTTAAGGGAACCGCAGCCGGCCGCGCGATGAAGGATAACGCCTGGTTTGTTGGGTTCGCTCCGCAAAGCAGTCCAGAACTTGTGGTTGTGGCGCTGTTTGAAGGCGGCGAGCACGGTAATCTGGCGGCGCCCATCGTGAAAGATGTCCTCAAGGCGTTCTTCGACAAGAAGGTTCGCAATGATCCTCAGAATCAGCTTGCTTCACTTCCGGACTTCCGTCCCGGCGTGATCGCGCCCAGGCCTCCCAAGCCGGCGGTGAAGGCAACCGTTGTAAAGATCAGCAACGCCGGAATCGAGGAGGAGTAGTGGCTTCCACGTATAAATCGATCCGGGATATTGACTGGCCCCTGCTGCTGATCACGCTGGCAATCTCGGCGGTCGGCATCCTGCAAATCTATAGCGCTACCCATGAAACGAAGTGGAAGGATGCATGGTGGAAGCAAATTGTCTGGACGCTGGCCGGACTGGTCTTGTTTTGGATCGTCAGCAAGATCGACTATCCAACATTGCTAGGCCAGGCCTATTTGATGTACGGCCTTGGTGTAACCGGACTTATTGCAATTTTCTTCATTGGTACCCGTGTGTTTGGTTCGCGAAGATGGATTCCTTTGCCAGGAGGGTTTCAGTTCCAGGTCTCTGAGTTCATAAAGGTCGTATTGGTCCTCTTGATCGCACGGTATCTTACAGAATTAAAACGCAATGACCTCGATTGGCGCGAGCTCTTGAAAGTGTCGGGCCTTGTGGGATTGCCCATGATACTCGTGATGAAGCAGCCTGACCTTGGTACGTCGCTCACCTATATGCCAATTTTGCTCTCCGGTGTCTTCCTGGCCGGGCTGCGATGGAAATACATCGCCATCATTGCGCTTGGTTTCGCGTTGGTGCTTCCGGTGTCTTACTATATGCTGCACGACTATCAGCGGGCTCGCCTAACGAGTTTTCTCGATCCGGCGCAGGACCCGAGAGGCAGTGGCTATCAGGTTATTCAGTCGATGATTGCGGTCGGACATGGCGGCATGTGGGGTGAAGGTGTGACGCGAGGCACGCAGACGCAACTTCAGTTTCTGCCCGTCCCCCATACTGACTTTATCTTCTCTGCCTTTGCTGAGGAACATGGATTTGTCGGAGTTGTTGTAGTATTAGGGTTGTATTTTCTGCTTCTGATGCAGATTGTTCAGAATGCACAGACCGCTCCTGACCGGGCGGGGATGTATATCTGCATGGGAGTGTGCTCGTTATTGCTGTTTCACGTTCTGGTGAACGTGGGGATGGTGGTAGGCCGGATGCCGGTCGCTGGTATCCCTTTGCCGCTCATGAGTTCGGGCGGCTCAAATACGATATCGGTTTTTATCATGCTGGGGCTTGTGAACAATGTCCGGCTCCGGCGATTTGTGAATTAGAATCGACGCCGAGTCGATAGCCAGGTTCTTGAGGTTTGTCGGGATTTGGAATCCTACCGCTGTGAACGTCGCAACTTGCCGGCAGCGGTAGATGAACGGTTTTATGTGGGCTGTGATCTTTGTTGGGATCGCGCCCTATGTGTAACGCGTGAGCCGCGCTGAATAGCGCGTCATCCAACCTGTAGCCCTCTCGCCCACGGCGGTCGTCTCTCGGCGTTTTCGGGAGATGGAATGAGCAAGGAATTAGTGATTTCTTCCAACCGCCACGAAACGAGAGTGGCAATTTTGGAAGACGACCAGTTGGTCGAGATTTACTTTCAGCGAGCGAATGAATACTCTCTCGCCGGCAGTATCCATAAAGGTAGGGTGACCCGTGTCCTTCCCGGTATGCAGTCGGCATTCGTCGATTTGGGCCTCG
>DASQLD010000406.1:0-19425 GCA_035630195.1 Bryobacteraceae bacterium | reverse complement strand
CTTCGTCTTGTTCGGCTCCATCTCGTGAGCGCTCAAGGCATAGGCGTCGGACAACATGATCTGCCGATGCAGCTTTTTGATGCTCCATCCATTCGAGACGAATTCAGAGGCCAGGTAATCGAGCAATTCGGGATGTGATGGACGTTCACCGAGCTGACCGAAGTTACTCGGCGTGTTCACAATGCCGCGTCCGAAATGGTACATCCAAACTCGATTGACGAATACTCGCGCCGTGAGTGGATTCTCGGGGCTGGCAATTGCCTCAGCGAGTTCCAGTCGTCCGCTGCCTTTGGTGAATTGTTTGCGCTCGTCGCCAGAAAGAATGGCGAGGAATCTCGGAGGCGCCAGATCACCCAAATTGTTGCGATCGCCACGCACGTGAACTTTCATCGTTGCGAGCTTTTTCTTGTCGCTGATGGTTTGTAGGAAGGGGTAACGCTCAGGAAGAGCGGCCTTGGCGCTTGTGACCTGCTTGGCGAGAAGGACAGCGTGCTCTGTCCAGATCCCTTGCAGGAAACGATCCACCTTGCCTTTGCCGTAGTAATACACTCCGTCCAGGGTTTTACGGGCGCCGCCGGCATCCTGGGTCGCTTTGGCGAAAAGGTCGCGCCAAAGAATGTATTTGTCGCGATCGAGAGAAACCAGTGTCGCGCCAGCGAGATCTCGGCGTTCCGGGTTGAGACCGAGCGTGATCTCGTTCTTCTTGTCCACCTTCTTCTTCTCTTCGATGACGTCGAGGACAAGAGCGCCCAGGCGGGTCGCTTCCGCCCGAATCGCGGCTTCATCGTTGTTAAGCGCGGTCCACTTGTCGAGTAGCGGATGATCCTTACGAGGATTGTCGAGGTATTTCTTCCAACGCTCGAGTGTTTCTTTGTCGAGACCGGCTTCACTGCCGAGGCCACGCGTCGCGAGAAGATACTGTTCCGTTCGCGCAGCCAGCATTTCGCCTACTTCCGTCGTTTGCGTGTCGTAAAACTTCTTGAGCGCTTCCTCAGCTTTGTCGAGAGCTGCCTTGCGGTCTTTCCACACCTTGACCGTTTCTTCTTCCGCAAGCGGAACTTCGTCCAGTTGCGTGTTGTTGAAGATCCCCTGCAGGGAATAGAAGTCTTTAGTCGGAATGGGATCGAACTTATGGTCGTGGCACTGCGCGCATGCAACGGTCAGACCCATGAAGCCGCGCGTGGTCGCATCGACGCGATCGTCTTGCATTTCCGGGCTCAACGCATAAAATCCGAGGCCGGCCGGTTCACCAATCTGGTCGCCTGCAATCTGCGCCTTGACGAAGCGGTCGTACGGCATGTCGGAGTTGAGGGCTTTGATCACCCAGTTCCGATATCTCCACGAGTTCGGATAAGGACGATCCTCGGTCGACAGGAAAACATCGTCGGCATAACGCGCGACATCGAGCCAGTAGCGCGCCCAGCGCTCTCCGTAACGTGGAGAGGCTAGCAAACGATCGATCACTTTCGCAAAGGCGTCCGGGGCTTTGTCGTTGAGAAATGCGTCGACTTCCTGGGGCGTCGGCGGCAGGCCGGTCAGATCGAGCGTTGCCCGGCGAATCAACGTTCGATCATCGGCGCGTGGGCTAGGCTTGAGACCTTCGGCTTCAAGTCGCGCCAATAAAAAGGCGTCGATCGGATTCTTCGCCGTGGTGGGAATGGGGGGTCGCTGGACTGGCCGGAAGGACCAGAACGACCGGTGCTCCGGAGTGATGACGTATTCCTTGGACTTCGGCGCGGCAGACTGGGTTGGCTTTTCTTCGGGCCAATAGGCTCCGGAATCGATCCAGTTTCGAATCGCCGCGATGTCCTCAGCCTTCATTTTGCCGGAAGGCGGCATCTTGAGGCGATCGTGCGTGTGTTCTATGACTTTGATGAGCAGAGATTCATCTGCTTTGCCTTCAACAGCGGCCGGCCCCGTGGAACCGCCCTTCAAGATGGCGGCGCGAGAATCGAGACGCAACCCACCCATGGCCGTGTCGCGATGGCAGGCGAAGCAATTCTTGGCAAGGACAGGTCTAACTTTGGTCTCGAAATCCTCTCGCGAGTCGGCCAGACAGGCCGCGGACAGGGCGACGACACCGACGAGGACACGTATAGCCATGCGCGGCGGAATACCTCTATTTCTAGTCTAATCTAGTCTGCGTTTCGCCGCGCGCAGAACTTGCGTCATATCGGTTTTCCGCAACGCGACTGCGCGATTTTTAGCGCGTGCGGCGCCTGCTGTGGAGCGTCGATGGGCGGTAGTGCGACGATCCGACTTCCCTGTCGCCTCGACGCCAAAGCACGACGACGGTTGCCGTGATACAGGCTGGTATGACGAAGGCGAAGAGGAAAGTGAGTGCGGAGGCGCGGGTCCAACCGATTAGACCCGCGACCAAAAACGAACAGGCGACGAGAACGCCCCAGGCGATAGACAGGTGTGAGCGCCGCATATCAACTCCTTTGCTGCAGCTTCGGCCTACCGATTCAAACCGAAGGAAGCATACCATAAGGTGTTGCGGCGCGGGAGGCCGCTAGACCCACCAAGCTGCGGCAGGAGCGTCGCGGATAACGATTTGATTCAGGAACTCTGCCGCCTTTGTGAGACCTTCGTCGGGCGACATCAGCGAATCCTCATGCTCGATCGATAAAACATAGTCGTATCCAAACATCCGCAGCGTCGAAATGAATTCTTTCCACCAGCCGAATGCGTGGCCATATCCGCAAGTACGGAAGATCCAGCCGCGATTGCGCTCATCGGTGTATTTCTTCGTATCGAGGACACCAGTCAGAGGCAGATTGCGATCGTAGATCTGCGTGTCTTTCGCATGAACGTGGAAGATCGAATCGCCAAGCACGCGAATTGCAGCGATAGGATCGATGCCCTGCCAGAACATGTGGCTCGGATCGTAATTGCAACCGATGGACGGACCGGCAATGGACCGTAATTTCAACATCGTTTCCGGACTGTAAACGACGAATCCGGGGTGCATCTCGATTGCGACCTTCACGCCGTGATCGGAAGCAAACTTGGCATGCTCAGTCCAGTACGGGATGACTTTCTTTTCCCACTGCCAGTCGAGGACGTCGAGATACTCGGGCGGCCAAGGACATGTCACCCAATTCGGATACTTTGCAGTGTCGCTGTCTCCTGGACAGCCGGAGAAATCGATCACAACGGGGACGCCAAGTTTCTGAGCGAGCTGGATCGTCTTCCTCGATGTCTCCTGGTAGCCCTTGGCAACGTTGGCATCGGGATGCAGCGGGTTGCCGTGCGAACTAAGCGCGCTGATCTTGAAGCCGTTGTCGTCGAGGACCTTCTTCCATTCCTTCAGCTCTTTCTCGTTGTCAAGCATCGACAGCTTGCAATGCGGGTCGCCGGGATAATTGCCGGTGCCCAGCTCGACCGTGTCGATGTTCAACTTCTTGAGCTTCTCAAAGACTTTCGGGAGCGGGAACTGCGATAGTAGGGGAGTAAATACGCCGACTCTCATGGTCTGGTTCCTTTCTGATGATCGCGATTCTCTGGGACGGACACAGCTTATCATGGGGTCACGACTGAGGTCGCGACTGAATTAGTCCACGCGCGTAGCTGCACAGCGACAAAGTAAATGCTTTCAATTACGAATGAGGTTGCACGGCGGCTGGAGATGGCCGAGGCGATCGACGCTGCAGGATGCGCCGAAGCGCTGTGCGAGATCAATTGCAATGGCGGAGCAACCGCGAAAGCGATCGGCGGCGGGGTCGCCGTCTACTGCGGATCTGATTCGCCTTTAACGCACGCGCTTGGCATTGGCATGCATGGTCCGGTCACTGCCGATGACATAGAAGAGTTGGAAGACTTTTTCCACCAGCGTGACACGCCGGTCATTGTCGACTTGTGTCCGTACGCCGATCCTACTTTACGTGAATTGTTATCAAGCCGGGGTTATCGTATTTTGGAATTCTTGAACGTCATGGCGCGGGCTCTAACGCCGGACGAGCAGTTGCCGCCTCTTCCGGGCATGATCACCGTCCGCCGCGCCGAACCCCCGGAGCGAGAGGTCTTTATTAAAACCGTCATCGGTGGCTTCTTCGGTCGAGATCATTTGAATGAACAGGAGATGGAACTCGGCGCGACCCTGTTTCATATGCCCTGCAGCTCGGTGTTCCTCGCTTTCCTCGATGGGCTAGCAGTGGGCGGGGGCGGGATGTCCGTACGGAACAAAGTCGCCAGTCTTTTCAGCGATGCCACTCATCAACGCTTTCGCGGGAAAGGAGTGCAATCCGCTGTGATTCGCGCGCGGGTGGAAGCAGCAATCGAGGCTGGCTGTGACCTGATTGCAGCTTGCACAGCGCCGGGGAGCGAATCTCAGCGCAATTACGAAAAGCTCGGATTCCAAGTCGCATACACGAAACTAACGATGGGTCTGGAATGACTCTCGGATATTACATTTTGCAGTTGCATCGCGTCCTCCTGGCGCCGGGGTTAGAAATTCCAATTAATGATCTTCCAGACGAGATACGCGAGTCCGAGGAGATAACCGATCAGCGCCTGATACTCCTGGTTTCGGACATAGAGCGACGGCTGAAACTTGCCTACCGATGGCAAGGGCGACCGGTATGGAAATAAGGCAGGGACGCGATCTGCATATTGCGCATAGCCTGGAAAGATCTTACGCAAATGCTGCTCTTCATTCTGAATCACAGGAAGATAGACAAAGAAGAATACCGCAGCGAATAGAATGGCGAGTTCCACGCGACGCGTCGCAATTACGAGTCCCGCCGCGACCAATAACGTCCCAACATAGAGCGGATTTCGAACATAAGCGTACGGGCCTCCGATGGCGAGCTGCTGATTCTTGGCGAGATGGCCCGCAGCCCACGCGCGCAGGACGAGCCCTACGATAGAGACCGGCACGCCAAGCAGGAGCGATTGCTCTGTCGGAGAGGCAAGCCACGCGAAGGCGGCCACCAGAAGGAAGCCGCTAGGTACGCGAAGCTTGGCAACAGCGTCAGCGTACGGCTTTGGAAAGAGCATGAGTCAGGGCGGCCAAAACCTCATCGACGGTGATCGATTGCATGCTGGATGCTGTGTCGGTCGTTCGCTTGTATGTTGTCTCCGCGGTGGAACTTCGCAGGACGGTTAATGAACCTCCGTAGGGACCGTTGCGGCTTGGATCTGTGGGACCGAAGATCGCTACTCCCGGTTTGCCGAGAGCTGCGGCGAGATGCAGCGGGCCGCTGTCCACTCCGATGACAGCGGCGGCGCGCCGTGTCGCATCGATCAAACCTGGTAGTCCGGATACGTGGACGTGAGCCCCCGGAGCTTCAATGGCGTTCGGAACATTCAGCACAAGAGGCAGATCCATCCGTTTGGCGAGCTGCAAGTATGATTCGAGAGGCCACTGCTTGCTGCCCCAGCCTGCAAGAGGGTTCGCAAGGATGAAATCTCCGCTGGGCAGTACGCCGCCTTCCGGTTTACCTTCCGGAATAAAGAACGAGCGAGCTATCGCGGTTGCCCCCGCGCCGGCGGCAAGCTCAGCATATTGATCGACAACATGTGTCGCCGTGGTCTTAATGGCGGACGAATAGAAGAGGGCGGCTAGAGACTCACGCGCCTGGGAACGGTGGAATCCGAAGATGCGGTCGGGACGCGCCAGGTTGGCGGTGATCGCGGACTTGATCAATCCCTGAAAATCAATGGCAATGTCAAATCGCTTTGCGCGGAGACGCTTCCGGAGCGCGAGAAAGTTCGGCAAATTGCGTTTACGGACACCGATGCGCTCATCGATGAAAGGATTTCCCTCGAGCAGCGGCATCCAACGCTCTTCTACCGCCCATGCGATGTGAGAATGCGGAAAGCTTTGTTTCACACTTGCGACCGCGGGAAGTGTGTGAATGATATCGCCCATCGCGCCCAATCGGACCACAAGGATGCGTGGCGCTTTCATTTCGCGTTGTGGCGCGCAACAACATACTGCGCGAACTCGCGGCTGCGCGCGGTGTCAGCGGACCTTTCGTCCACCACATGCGGGAGGCCATTGGCAGCAGACTCTCCCGCTATCACATACTTGACGCAGTCCAATGCGGCAACCAGTTCGGCCCTCGCGCGAGACGAAAGGATGGGCTCCGGCGGATCCGCGATGATCACCGTCAGTTGGTTGCCGGAACCGCTCAATTCACGAAGTCGTCGAGCGTGTCCGGCGTGCATTGGGTCGAAGTATCCCAAAACTGTTTTCATTTGACGCGCTTCCCTGGGAACAGCGTCTAAAATTTTGCTGCGGGTGTCCAATCAATGTCCTTGCAAGGGTGGCGCTAGTGTCAACCTTTTTCAAGCGCCTTCACTTTGTTCAGTCTCCGCACATGCCGCGTTTCCCCGCTGAATTTCGCCTTCAAAAACGTCTCGACAAGTTCCCGGGCCAACGCGGAACCAATCACCCGCGATCCCAACACAAGAACATTCATATCATCATGCTCCACACCTTGGTGGGCCGAATACGAGTCGTGACAAAGCGCCGCGCGGGCGCCTTTGATTTTGTTCGCCGCAATTGATGCGCCGACTCCACTTCCGCAGATGAGAACCGAGCGCTGTACATCGCCGTTTGCCACGGCAACGGCAGCAGCTTCCGCGAAATCGGGATAGTCGTCATCGGCGTTGTAAGAGCTTGCGCCGAGATCCACTACTTCCTCACCGGAGTCTCGCAGGATCCCGGCAAGTTCGGTCTTCAATTCAAATCCCGCATGATCGGCAGCGATGGCAACTCGCACGCTCTCATCATAGTTC
Source organism: Bryobacteraceae bacterium (assembly GCA_035630195.1). Lineage (GTDB taxonomy): Bacteria > Acidobacteriota > Terriglobia > Bryobacterales > Bryobacteraceae > DASQDN01. The sequence continues at coordinate 12,678 of DASQLD010000406.1, read as the reverse complement.
TGCGCGCGCGATAAACTGTAGATTCGACCATGGCTCTCAGTAAAGATCTTCTTGAAATCTTAGTGTGCCCGCTGTGCAAGGCCACGCTGGAATTGAAACCGGATGAAAGCGGCCTCAAATGTACGCAGTGTAAGCGGGTCTATCCTGTTCGCGACGAGATCCCAGTGATGCTCATTGATGAGGCGCGCATCGAGGAGTGATCGTGCTCGATCGCCTGCCGGAGAACGCCCGCGTCGCCGTGATCCGGTTGCGGTCGCTCGGCGACTGCGTTCTTACTACTCCAGCGCTTTTCATCCTGAAGCAGGCAAGGCCAGATCTCGATATCGGGGTTGCCGTCGAGCCTCGCTTCGCAGCGGTATTTCTAGACAATCCGGCCGTTTCGTGTCTGCTCGAACCGACAATTGGGAGCGTCTGCGGGTTCAGGCCGCATCTTTGTCTGAATCTTCACGGAGGAACCAGGAGCATGTGGATGACTGCATTGTCCGGCGCTACTTTTCGCGCGGGATTTGCACACCACAAAGGCTCGTGGATCTATAACTGTCCCATCCCTCGGGCGCAGCAGATTCTTCAAGTCGATCGCGTCGTCCATACAGCGGAGCATCTTGCGTCAGCCATATTCCACCTGGGTGCGGCGCGTATCGAGGTTCCCCGAGCGAAGCTGTACGCCGCTTCATCAGGGGAAACTAAGCCTTATGCAGTTCTTCATCCTGTCGCGGCGACAGCCGAAAAGACCTGGCCGTCCTCAGGCTTTCTAGAGGCAGCAGAGCATCTCAAGCGCGAGCATCGACTGGAGCCCATCTTTATCGGCGGACCGGGTGACTATCTCTCGCCGTTTCAAAAGTATCGAACCGTGCTGAACCGGCCGCTCAAGGAGACCATGTCGCTCCTCAAAGACGCGTCGATGTTCATTGGGAACGATAGCGGACCTGCACACATGGCGGCGGCCTTTCAAATTCCGGTCATTGTGTTGTTTGGCTTGTCAGACCCAGTCGTTTGGGCGCCGTGGCGGACTGCGAACGAGGTGTTAGTCGATAAGAATGGGATTCAAAACATTCCTTCCCGTGCGGTAATCGCCGCCATCGAAAGGCTCAGGGTACGGGCATGAACGATCTTAAGAGATTGTTAGGCTTCGTAAGGCCGTACTGGTCGCCGCTGACCCTTTCTGTCGTGCTGATGGCGATTGCGGGCGCATCGCACGCCATGATGGCGGTGCTGATTGGCCCGATATTCGACCGCGTCCTCAAACCTTCCTCTCCCGACCAGCCAGTTGAGCTATTCAAAATACCTTTTATCGACTACACGTTGTATCTTCATCAGCTTGCTCCGTCGTGGTTTCACAACGTATTTTCGACTGTCGCGTTCGCGATTTTGATGGTGTTTTTGGTTCGCGGTGTTTGCGACTATTTCGGCAATTACCTGGTGAGCTGGGTGGGCATCAACGCGGTGACCGACATCCGGCAGAAGGTCTTCGATAAGCTCCTCCGGCACGATGCGCAGTTCTTTGAAAGCCAGTCGACCGGCCGAATCATGTCGTCGGTGATGAGTGACATCGACAAAATTCAGGTTGCGACGTCGAGCATGCTCGCCGACTGGCTACGACAGTCGTTCTCGGCCGCCGCCCTTCTATATGTCGTATTTCAGCGCGACTGGCGGCTTGCCCTCGGTAGCCTGACTGTCTTGCCCATCGTTATCGTCCCCACGATACGCATTGGCCGCCGACTTCGGAGAACCACACGTCGCGCGCAGGACCATACCGGTGAGCTGAATGAAGTGCTTCAGGAAGCGATGGCCGGGCAGCAGGTGGTGAAGGCCTTCGGTAGCGAGACGCACGAATCGGCGCGGTTTCATGCGGCCGCCTTCAAGCTTCGCAACGCCAATCTAAGGTACGTTGCGCAGCAGGCTATCGCATCACCGCTTATCGAATTCTTCGGCGCCCTCACGATCGTTGGCCTGCTTTGGTACGCGCGAACACAAATTATTGCGGGCAATTTGACGACGGGTGAGTTCACCAGCTTCGTGATTGCTCTGCTGATGCTGTACGAGCCGGTGAAACGTCTTACCGGCATTCATGCAATCTTTCAGCAGGCCGCCGGCGCATCCCAAAAAGTTTTTGAGTATCTGGACTTGCCTGTTGGCATCGCCGATAAGCCTGGCGCCAAGGAACTGAAGAATTTCACAAGCAGTATCGAGTTCGATAACGCGTGCTTTCGATACCCGACCGGCGACACGGATGCGCTCGCAGGGATCAATCTTTGCGTGAATGCGTGCGAAGTGGTCGCTCTGGTGGGGCCAAGCGGCGCAGGCAAGTCGACCATCGCGAATCTTCTTCCTCGCTTCTACGATGTAACGGGGGGAGCGGTGCGCGTGGACGGAATGGATGTACGCGACATTCGCGTCGATTCGCTACGCGCGCAAATTGGGATTGTTTCGCAGGAAACTTTCCTATTCAACGGCAGCGTCGCCGAGAATATTGCCTACGGCAAGCCGGATGCTTCCGTCGAACAAATTCGAGAAGCCGCGCGCAATGCGATGGCGGAAGATTTCATCTCTCGAATGCCGCAAGGTTACGATACGGTGATCGGTGAGCGTGGGACGAAACTCAGCGGCGGTCAGCGGCAGCGTCTCGCCATCGCGCGCGCCCTTCTGAAGAATGCGCCTATTCTCATCCTCGACGAAGCGACCTCCCATCTCGATACAGAATCGGAAATGTTGGTGCAGAGGGCTTTGAACAATCTGATCGAACACCGAACCGTGATTGTGATTGCGCACCGGCTATCGACCATTCGCCGGGCCGATAAGATTGTCGTGCTGGACGACGGTCGCATTTCCGAGATCGGCACGCATGAGGACCTGGTGAATCAGGGCGGGATCTATCAACGGCTTCACGAGATGCAATTTCTCGAACTCGACCCGGTGGGGAATCCATGAGCATCCGGTCCATGACTGGATTCGCGCGAGTGCGCGGAGTGATCGACAAGATCGAAGTCACAATCAGCATTAAAACCGTCAATCATCGTGGACTGGACCTGCATTTCTATGCGGGCGCTGAGATGGATCCACTCGAATCGGCGATGCGCTCGACGATCAAGAAATATGTCGCTCGCGGCCACCTGGACGTTCGCGTGCAGCTTGCATCGTCGGGGGGCCTGGTCGGTATGAGCGTCGACAAGTCTCGTCTCGACGCGTACATGGCGGCCTATCGTGAAGCATCCCAGCAGTACAAGATCTGGGCCGAAGCCGATCTGAACGCTGCGTTCCGGATCCCGGGAATCCTGAGTGACGCGGCGGGGGTGGAACTTCCCGCGTCGTTCGAGCAGCCGTTCTTGAAGCTGCTGGAGCAGGCGCTGGCTACTCTGAATGAGTTTCGAGCCAGGGAGGGCCGGGAACTGGTCGAAGTGATGCGTGAGCGCAATAGGGCTATCGGAGCGGCGGCTGAGAAGGTTGAAACAATCCGCGCCGGGGCGGTCAACGCCTTTCACTCGCGCCTGAAAGAGCGGCTGGGCGAACTGCTTAACGGCGCCAACGTGGACCCGCAACGGCTGGCGCAGGAGGCGGCGATCCTTGCCGACCGGAGCGACATCGGAGAAGAAATCAGCCGTCTCCGGATTCATTCGAAGCAAGTGGAGGAGCTGTTGTCGGGAGAAGCCACTGAGGTCGGAAAGAAGCTCGATTTCCTTTTACAGGAGATGAATCGCGAGGCGAACACGATGCTTTCGAAGACTTCGGGAATAGGGGAAACTGGATTAGGAATCACGGAGTTAGCGCTCGCCGCGAAGGCTGACATCGAAAAAATTCGGGAACAATCGCTCAACCTCGAATGACCAACGTCTTTATTGTTTCCGCGCCTTCCGGGTCGGGCAAGTCAACACTCGTCCGATGGCTCTTGCAGCGCGACGCAAGACTCTTGTTTTCAGTTTCTTACACCACTCGTGAGCCTCGCGGGACGGAACGGCCCGGGGAGAGCTACCACTACATCAGCCGACAAGCCTTCGAAGAACGGATCGCGCGCGGCGAGTTTCTCGAATGGGCTGAAGTCTTTGGCAATTACTATGGCACGCATATCAGCGTTGTCGAGAGAGCAAAAGCCGAGGATCGGGACGTGGTGCTCGACATTGATGTTCAGGGTGCGCGACAATTGAAGGAGAAGCTCCCGGAAGCTGTGAGTATCTTTATACTTGCGCCTTCCCGAGAAGTTTTGGAACAGCGTCTTAGGAGCCGCTCCGAAGATGCCGAGGCTGTGATTCAAAAACGGCTTCGGAAGGCCGCCGACGAGATCAAAAACTACACGAGCTACGACTACGTGCTGGTGAACGACGATCTTGAAAGGTCTACTGAGACTTTGGCTTCGATAGTGGCTGCCGAACGTGTTCGACGGATTCGTGTCGAGGCCGTCGTTCGGTCGATCCTGGCTAGTTTTGAAGAGTGAAGGTTTACGCAACCAAGGTTTAAGCAAATGAGCAGAAGCGCCATCAACATTATTCCGGACGATTTCGAGCAGAGCACCTACCGCTTTATCATCGTCGCCGCCAAGCGGGCTCGCCAATTGCAGAACGGCGCTCGCTCGTTCCTCCCGAGCACTTCCAAGAAACCGACCGTCGCGTCGATGGAAGAAGTCCGGCGTGGACTGGTGAAGTATGAGGATTCGGCTCGAGACGGAGTGCTGGAGCCGGTCGAAGCCACCGAGTAACGGATCTTACCACCCATGAGGGTTGCGTTAGGCGTCGGCGGCGGGATCGCTGCTTATAAGGCGGCGGAACTCGCTCGCGCACTCGGCGAACGCGGCTGCACAGTCGAAGTCATCATGACCGACGCGGCGCGGGAGTTCATTCAGCCGCTGACATTTGCCTCTCTCACCGGCCGTAAAGTCATCACCGGCCTTTGGGCGCAACAGGATGGGTCCGGTGAAGGCATCCTCAGCAGCGCTGTCGAGCACATTCGAGTCGCGCAGGACAACGAACTTCTCGTCATCGCTCCAGCGACTGCAAATCTGATCGCCTCTTTTGCGCACGGGCAAGCGACCGATTTCCTGACAACGCTATATCTTGCGTTTACCGGCACGGTGGTCATTGCTCCTGCGATGAACACGAACATGTGGCAGCATCCGGCAACAGTCGAGAATGTCCGGATTCTCCGGGAGCGGGGCCATGTCTTTGTCGATCCAGCAGATGGTCTTCTGGCCTGCGGAGTGATCGGCCCAGGCCGGTTGGCCGAACCGGAGATCATCGCTGATCAAGTGATCGGGGCTGGTCGTCCGGCGCAACCGAACCGCGATCTGGAGGGCGAAACGATCCTCATCACAGCAGGCCCCACCCAAGAGCCGCTCGATCCGGTGCGCTTCATCTCGAATCGGTCGAGCGGGAAGATGGGTTATGCGATCGCCGCGGCTGCAGCCGCGCGTGGCGCGAAGGTGGTCTTAATCTCGGGACCCGTGGCGATTCCGGCGCCCGACGGGGTGGAAATCGTGCATGTGGAAACGGCAAAGCAGATGCGTGCGGCCGTCCTCGAAAACCTAGACTCGGCGACCATAATCATCAAAGCGGCAGCGGTAGCCGACTATCATTTGGTCGAGATTCCGAAGCAGAAGATGAAGAAGACCGCGACGCGTCTCTCGCTCGACCTTGAGCCCACCCCCGATATCCTGGCCGAAGTTGGCCAGAAGAAGGGTGATCGGCTGCTGATCGGCTTCGCCGCGGAGACGCAGAATCTCATCGAGGAAGCGCGCCGGAAGCTCAAGACGAAGAACTGCGATATGGTCGTCGGCAATATCGTCAGCCGCGATGATATCGGGTTTGGGACGGATGACAACGAGGTTGTTCTTGTGCTTCGTACCGGGGAATCGGTGCCTGTAGCGCGGGCATCAAAGCGATCGATTGCCGATTCCATCTTCGATCAGGCGTTGCGTCTTCGCCTCGCCTTGCACCATCAGGCGACTCCATGAACCCGGAACAGTTGAAGGAGTACCTCGAGTTCTACAGGGACCTCGGTGTGAAGGAAATTTATCACGCTGCAACACGCGCCTCGACACCAGATACGCAGGCGGCGGCTCCTCGGACCATTGCAGAACCGGACATCGCTATCGAACTTCCTCCCATCATCCCTGCGGGTGACACGCTCGAAAGCATCCGTCTAGACATCGGCGAAGAGTGCAAACGCTGCCGGCTTTGCCAGGATCGCAACAAGATCGTATTTGGCGTCGGGGATGAGCAGGCCAGGCTGGTTTTTGTCGGCGAGGGTCCAGGAGCGGACGAGGATGCGCAGGGCATTCCGTTCGTGGGCCGAGCTGGACAATTGCTGACCCAAATGATAGAAGGTACAGCGACCAAGGAAGGCATTCCGCTCAAGCGCGCCGACGTTTACATTTGCAACGTGGTGAAATGCCGACCCCCGGAAAATCGAACGCCGCAACCGGATGAGATGGAGATTTGCGGTCAGTTCCTCAACCGACAGCTTTCCGTCATTCGGCCGAGGGCAATCTGCGCGCTCGGATCCACTGCGGCAAAAGCAATTCTCGGCACGAAAGAAGGCGTGACGCGCCTGCGCGGTAACTGGCACAAATGGAAGGACATTCCGGTGATGGTCACCTATCACCCCTCGTACCTTCTCCGACCATACAACCAGAACGCCAAGCGCGAAGCGTGGGAAGACCTCAAGAAAGTTCTCCACTTCGTGTATGACTAGGCGAAGCGGGGTCTTCATCACATTCGAAGGTCCGGACGGCTCAGGCAAAAGCACACAAATGCAGATCCTGGCCGAACGGATTCGCTCAACCGGCCGTGAGGTCATAGAAACCCAGGAACCTGGGGGCACCCAAATCGGACGCCAGATCCGGGCGATTCTTCTCGACGCCGACAATAAGAACCTTTGCCCGGTGGCGGAGATGCTCCTGTACTTCGCCGCTCGAGCCCAAAACGTCGATGAGCGAATACTGCCGGCTTGGGAAAACGGGTCGGTTGTGCTCAGCGATCGATTTACGGATTCCACGCTGGCCTATCAGGGCGGGGGGCGCCAGCTTGGTCGAGATGTGGTGATGCAGCTTCACGAAATCTCGTGCCACGGAATCCAGCCGGATTTGACGGTATGTATCGATATCGATACCGAGACAGGTCTCGAGCGAACGCGACAACGAAACGGACCCACTCGAGATCGCCTGGACGAGGAAGCTGTGGAATTCCATCGGCGCGTTCGCTCCCTCTATCTCGAACTAGCTAAGGAGCACCCTGAGCGGATCAGGATTATCGATGGCAACGGGAACGTCGAGGAAGTCACGGAGCGCATCTGGAAGGTGGTAAATCCGCTTGTTTGAACCCTTTTACGGGAATTGTTCTGCGGCGGAGACTCTGGCGCAGATGATCCGCCAGGACCGTATCCCCCAAACTATCCTTCTGAATGGTCAGGAAGGCATCGGTAAGGCAACCTTGGCAAGGCGATTCGCCACCGAATTGCTTGGTGGTAAGGATAAGATCGAAAAAGACGATCTCAGCCTGCCCGATAACGCTGCTCTGATGGCCGAGCGGGAGAAATTGCCCGCCGATAAACGTTCGGAAGATCCTCTGCTTTTTGCCTCGCACGTAGACTTTGTCACATTTCCACCCGACGGTCCCCTACGGCAAATTTCGATCCAGCAGATCCGACTCCTCAAAGAACGAGCCCAATTCGGTCCTTTGAAAGGCCGCCGACGTGTCTTCCTAATCGATCATCTCGACCGCGCAAATGAGCAGGCCGCCAATTCCCTGCTGAAGATTCTGGAAGAACCACCGCCTTATCTCATCCTGGTAGCGACGGCGGAGAATGCTTACGATCTGCTGCCGACGATCCGGTCGCGATCGCTGATGATCGCGATGTCCCCACTGTCGGCTTTGGAAATGGAGTCGTTCGTCCGCGAGAAAGCTCTGAAAGACTCGAAACGCCGTGTGGCGCTCGCAGGCGGGAGCCCGGGCATCGCTGTATCGCTCGATCTCGACGCATACGACAAGCGGAGGGCGGCGATGATTGCGCTCCTTCAGTCGGCATCGGGTCTGCAGTCTTATGGAGCGTGGTCGAGAGTCTCAGAATCGCTTGGCCGCACCGATAAGCTCGAGAACCACCTGAGTGTTCTCTACGGCCTTTTGGAAGATATCCTGTTGCTGCAGCACAACACCGGCGATATTCGGAACTTTGACATACGTAGTGAGCTCGAGGCCATTGCCAAGAGGGTGCGTTTTGAGTGGCTGCGGACGGCGGTGGAAAAAATCGACGAACTCGTCGAGCTGCTACGTCGTAATATACAGAAGACCATAGCGTTAGATGCGCTGGTTGCGGAATTAAGAAGCGTGTAGAACGCCTATGGTACAACCGTAGTACCGGAGACAATGAGTGGAGGCCAGTAACCGAAAGCTGATCCGTCCGTCTTTGACTGAGATGAAAGAACCCAAGGAGCAGCCTGCCCGGAAGACTCAGCCGAAGAAGCCGATTCCGCCCGATCAGACCAATGCCGAAAATTTCTACTACATCAAGCAGATGCAGTCGAAAACGCCAATGGTGATAGTGCTCAAGGATGGCGAGATGCTACAAGGCATCATCGAATGGTACGACAAGGCGAGCCTGAAGGTTAACCGCGACGAGGGGCCAAATCTGCTCGTCTACAAATCCAACATCAAGTACATGTATAAGGCGTCGGGATCCTAAGTAGAAGCGTGCCCGCTCCTACTTAGTCCTGATCGTTTTCCGACAGACGAGCTTGAGCTTCGCTCAGCACTTCCTCACCCAGAATCTGGCAGCCAATCTCGCGCATCACTTCGCCGGCTTCGTTGACCTTGCCGACAAGTTTGATTGCAGTAAGATGACCCATGCGGTACTCGCTCAGGGTCAGCCGCCGGCACGCCTGCATACGGATAGGCCGCATGGCGTAATCTGAGCACGGCATCAAGATGTACGTTTCGTCGAGCCCGAGCTCGGCGCCGGTTTCAGCTACTTCTGCGTAAATCATCGCGGTAAGTCCAATCTGGACGAAATTGACGCGACGACCGTCCGTCTCAGGAAACAGCGCCCACAATTCCTGCTCGGTCTCGATATACTCGTCATAATTGAAAGTCGCTGGCAGCGGAAACGCTGCATTCGGCTCGATGAACGTGTATTCTGACACGATTAAACCCTCCATTACACAGTGCGCAACTTCTACTGTAGAAGTGGCTCCCTGGGCACAATAATCTCTATGGACGCGGAAACCAATTGTCGGTCAGACTTCATAGCGCAGTCAAGTAACATTTACCGCCACCTTTTTGAAGCCATATTGCTATCACTTTGTCCTTCACTACTTCGACGCTGTAATGATCGGCATAGATGCACGGAAGTATTACAAGAACGCCGTCTTTCACATGAATTTTTTGCAATCTTCACCGTTACCGCGCTATTGGCGTCAAAGTTGCTCTTGAACGGCCCTGGGAGGACATCAAGATGTCGTTTGGTTTGTATCTACTGGGATTCGCGCTGCTGATTATGGGCATCGCATATGGGGCGCATATGGCAAATGTGCCTACGCACTGGATCGTGGTCGTAGTGATTGCGCTTCTGGGGATTGGAATCATGACGGGAGTCTCGCGCACTCGAATGCGTGACCCACAATAGAAGATGTGGCCTTAAGAGGCATCGCTGAATCGATCATTCACCGTTTGCATGCTGCGGGCTACCAAGCGTATCTGGTCGGGGGCTGCGTCCGGGATCTTTTGCTTGGCCGGCAGCCCAAGGACTTTGACGTAGCTACCGATGCAAGTCCCACCCAACTGTGGCAACTTTTCCCTCATGCGCGGGAGATAGGCGCCCACTTCGGGGTCATGCTCGTAGAGGGCGTGGAAGTTGCAACCTTTCGAAGTGACTATTCCTATATAGATGGCCGTAGACCATCGGAGGTTCGGTTCGAAACGAACCCACGCCAGGACGCCTTACGACGTGACTTCTCTGTCAACGCGCTCTTTCTAGACACAGAGACTAGCGATATTCAAGACTTCGTGAACGGGCGCAGAGACCTGGAAGACAAGATCATTCGAGCCATAGGTGAACCCAGGCAACGGTTTCAAGAGGATTACCTTCGGATGCTGCGCGCGGTTCGTTTCGCGGCCCGGCTTGAGTTCTCGATTGAATCTTCCACAGCCACAGCCATCCGGGAGCTGGCGCCGCTGATCCAACGCGTGTCCGCCGAACGAATTCGGGACGAGCTCGTGATGATTCTGACGGAGGGAGGAGCCAGGCGCGGGTTGGAGCTACTCGACGAACTCGGCCTCCTTGAAGTAATACTACCCGAGGTCACTCGCATGAAGGGCGTCGAGCAGCCTCCGCAATTCCATCCGGAGGGCGACGTGTGGACGCACACGCTGATCATGCTTGACGGGCTTATTGATCGCTCACCCACGCTCGCGATGGGAGTCCTACTGCACGACGTTGGGAAACCTCCGACTTTCCGTCGCGCTGAACGCATCCGCTTTGACGGGCACGTAGAGGCTGGGGTCGAAATCGCGCACGACATCCTCACACGCTTGCGATTCTCAAGCGAAGAGATTCACCAGATTGAAGCTCTTGTTGCCAGCCATATGAAATTCGGAGACGCCACGCGCATGAAGGAAAGCACTCTCAAGCGTTTTTTAAGGATGCCGGATTTTGAGGAACACATGGAACTCCACCGGCTCGACTGCTCATCGAGCCACAATTTGCTTGATAACTACAACTTCGTCAAAGCCAAACAGGAGGAATACGGGCAGGAGCGGATCTCGCCACCGCCGCTACTTACCGGCAAAGATCTCATTGCAGCAGGCTATAAACCTGGTCCCTGGTTCTCAACGGTCCTGACGAAGGTAGAAGACGCTCAACTGGAAGGAAGTATCGCTACAAAAGAAGAAGCTTTGCAGTTTGCCAAGTCGCTCGCTACGTAAGTTTCGCCGTCAGCATCCATTTGAGAACACCGCGGGGCTGCAAGCTGAAGTGATCGAAATCGATGCGAACGACAGCGCCCTTCTTGAAGTCTACAAGAAGCTCCGGACTTCTCAGAAAGAATCCCGTACAGCGGCTCATTAGAGGTTCGTGGCTCGCGAGAATGATACTTTTTACGCCACTATGCGATGTCCGAAGCTCCTGCCAGACGGCTTCGGGGTCCGAGTCCGGTGTTAACGCATCGGTGAAGACCAACTCGTCTTTGTAGCCGAGAAGCTCTTGCGCAATCTCCGCCGTTTGCCGTGCGCGGAGATAAGGACTGGAGACAATCGTCTCCGGCTTGATTCCTGCGCTCGAAAGAACTTTTAGAACGTCGCGGAGTTTGCGCCGACCTTCCTCCGTAAGAGGACGATCCGAATCTCTGCCGGTGGGCGAATCGTCTTGGGCAATGCCATGCCGCAGAAGGTAGACTTCCATGAGTTGGGCCTTCTCATTTTGGCATACTAGGGTTTCCTTCATGCCTACAGCAGCGTTCTACCTGGCTTGCGGCGCCGCCGTCACATCCCTCGTGTCGATCGCTGCGTGTCAGACCCTCCTGGGTGCGGCTCTTCTTTTGCTAATCCTATCTCGCAGGCAACTCGAATTTCCTCCCATCCTTCTTCCTTTGGGAATCTTCGTTGCGCTCACCCTCATCTCTCTTGCCTTTTCTTCTGACCCGCGGGCCGGATTGCCTCAGGTCGTCAAGTTCTACGTGTTCCTGATGCTTCCCGTAATTTATACGGCGATTCGGCGCGTCAGCGATATTCGAAAGCTTGTCTGGTGGTGGGCGGCAGCAGCGTCGGCTAGCGGCATCTGGAGTTTCGGTCAGTTCTGGCTTAAGAGGCAGCGCGCCTTGGCGCAGCATAACGACTTCTACGCCGCCTACGTAGGCGATCGGGTGACTGGCTTCGTCGGACATTGGATGACGTTCGGCGCGGCGCAGATGGCTGCATTGCTTCTGCTGTTAGCAGTGTTGCTATTTGCAGGCCCGAAGCGCTATCGCGGACTGACAATCGGCGCGGCGTTGTTGATCACGGCATCGATTGTCATCGGATGGACCAGGAGTGTTTGGCTCGCTACGGCGGTTTCATCGACCTATCTTGTGGCAGTATGGCGTCCGAAATTCTTGCTATTCGCCCCGCTACTTCTGCTTTTAGGCTGGTTCGTATCTCCACGGTCCGTCAGGCAACGCGTGATTTCGATATACCAGCCAAACGAACAGGTTGATTCTAACCGCCATCGTTACATAACATTCCGCACCGGTGTCGAGATGATCAAGGCGCATCCGGTGCTTGGCATCGGCCCGGAGATGCCAGGCAAGTTGTTCGAACAGTACGTTCCGTCCGATATACGAAGACCGCTTCCTGAAGGCTTCTACGGGCATCTTCACAATGTGTATCTCCAATATGCGGCCGAGCGTGGAATCCCTGCTTTGTTGGTCTTTCTGTGGATGATCGCAAAGATGGCTTGGGATTGGTGGAGAAGCGCTCTCTCGACAACCGACCCGCAGAGACGGGCCATTCTGCACGGTTGTCTTGCAGTGTTGCTGGCGGTGCTCATCGAGGGCTTCTTCGAACACAACCTCGGCGATAGCGAGATTTTGAGTATGTTCTGGATCGTTGTCGCGTGGGGCTACACGGCGCGGAGGGTGGAAGCTTGACCGTCATCCTGGCGGGCGGATCGGGCGGACTTGGATCGGCGACGGCCGCGCTGCTTGCGAACGAACGATTCAACTTGGTC
>DASQLD010000405.1:0-21384 GCA_035630195.1 Bryobacteraceae bacterium | reverse complement strand
GGATCGCGCATAGCAGCAAGGCGGCTGTGATTCCCGGATTTGCATTGTGGTCGGAGGCAGAACAGCGCTACGTGCTGCGCTTCTATCCCTTGCTCGAATTCACCGGCGACGTCCAGGCCGATGCCCAGTTGTTGCACTCTTGTCTCGAGCAAGTAGTCCGCCAGTATCCCGACCAATGGTTCTGGATACATCGCCGCTGGAAGACGAGACCAGCAGGCGAAGGTTCACTCTATTGAAACAACGGCTTACTTGAGCTTCAAATCTCCGGCCCACAGGCTGGCGCGGAGATGATACTTGCCGGTGGAATTCTCTCGTCTGAACGAACGGAAGAGGCCGCCCTTATGTACGCCAAAGGCGCTCGCTTTTAGGTCGCCTGCGGTTACAGACGCTTCGGCCAAGGAGTAATCGCCCGCGTCGCCAACATCGATTGTGAGATCACCGGCGCGCATCGATACATCTTTATGACCGTCAACGCCTGTGAGTTCGAGATTGCCAGCCGTCGATCGGACGATTAAGTGCGACCGCCTGGGAACTTGAATATCCATTCGAACTTCATTGTTGGGTCCACCCTTAATGCTGAGCCGGCCGAACTGCTTACCCTCGTCGAATATAACGGACACGTCCTTCGCGCGGCCGGATTCCTTCACGTAGCATCTGACCCGCACTATTGGCTCATCAGTTCCAAGGATGTTGATGTCACCCGCGCGAAGATCCAAATGGAGCTCGGAGCCGGCGCGAAATGGCACATCAAAACTTTCATCACAGTTGCCTCGCTTTTCCGCTAATGCTCCGCTGGCAAGGAACAACAAACTAGTAGCGACCGATACGCCCATTTTCAGCATGATTTTCATCCCTTAACACTCTTACGCTAACTGAATACGTGAATGTTCCATCAGAGAGTGCAGAATATGGCAATAACCCATGCCCACCGTTAGGGCAAACATATTCAGGCGCAAACGTTTCGGGCGTGATATAATCCTTTATGCCCAGACGTAAACCCGTTGAAGCTGCTGAACCTGCGCCTCTTGTTGCTGAACCAGTCAAGAAAACGGTAAGAAATTCGTCGGCCGGGAAGCCGAAGACCGTTACTGCCAAAGCGGCGCACAAACATCACACTAAATCAACCATAGATCCTGTAGTCGATGCTGTCATGGAAGCGCCGGTTTCTATTCCAGCAACCCATGATGCAATCGCGCGTCTCGCGTACAGTTTTTGGGAAGCGCGAGGCCGACAGGGCGGATCGTCGGATCAGGACTGGCTGCGGGCCGAGAGCGAGTTAGCGAAACTTGCGTAGAACAGCCAGAACGCGGCCTTGAACCTGTAGCGCCGAGGGCGCTACTCGGATCGGTTGCATTGCGGAGTTTGCCGGCTGTAAGCGAATTGAACCATCCGGTTCACGGTAAAACCGCTTTAGGGTAGCGTCGCTACCATCGACAAGGGCGACCACGATGTCGCCGTCTTTCACTTCGGTTTGCTTCTCCACAAGCACGAAATCGCCGTTGCAGATGTGGTCTTCAATCATCGACTCCCCCCGAACCTCGAGGGCGAAAGTGTTCGGATCGCCGACGTAGTCCTGAAAACTCAGCCGTTCGGTACCTTGGATCGCTTCTACCGGTGAGCCCGCAGCGATGCGTCCCAGTAAGGGAACTTCAGCAGGCGGAAACGAAGCCAGTCTTGCTTCGCGAAACTCCTGCAAATACTTTGGAGATACTTCAAGAGACCGGCTCTGATTGAAGCCGCGATGAAGATAACCCTTCAATTCGAGCGCTGACACGTGTTTATGAACGGTAGCGAGCGATGCCAGGTCGAGTGCCGAAGCGATCTCCTCATAACTTGGGCTATAGCCGTTCGAATCTGTGAATCCGACCAGGAAGTCCAGGAATTCTTTTTGTCGTCTGGTTAGCGCCATGATCTTCTTTTAATTGTTGGCGAACAAAGGACGAAAGTCAACAACAAAGTTTCCAGGAAATGTTTGGGTGGTTCTCTAGCCCCAATAAAATGCATTTCTTGGCGCTCAGGATGATAAACTGGGTTCACCCCGCACATGTTGTTAGCCCGCGAATTCGTTGCCTATCTCTCTCGCAGGCTTGTGGAGAGAATGACTCCTCAGCAGTTCGAGACTACCGAGCCCCAAGCCGCTGTTGAACTGTTCACGGATTTGATCACCGATGAGCTTTCCGCTGAAGATCAGTTGAACGACGAGGTCCGCGACATCCTCGACCAATACGCCGACTACATGCGCCGCGAAGGCGTTAGCTACCAGGAGATGTTCCGTCGTATTAAGAATACTTTGGTTCAGCAGCGAAAGATCGTCCGCGCGTCGGGGAGGGACACCGGCGACCAGATGAAGCTTTCTCGAGACAAGATTACCGACATCTCTCACAAACTTGTCATCGCTATGCGAAAGGCTAGGCATATACGGTTAAAGAAAGACCAGAATGATATTCGACTACAGATCGTCGGATTCATCACCGATACCCTGGTCGCGGAAGAAAAGGTAGAGAAGGCGGCTCGCGCGAAGATCAAGACGCAGAAGCGCGAGATCGCTGAAGGTACCGAAGAGTGGGATCTTCTTCACAAGCGGTATTACGCCGAAGAGCTTAAGAAACTAGGCATCGATCTCACAAGGTAGATCCCGCCGGAGCATTCCACCCAACACCGTGAAGCCCGCCATCGTCGTCCTTGGAAGTTTAAATATGGACTTCGTCGTTCGGACGGAGCATCTGCCCGCTCCTGGCGAGACCGTTCTCGGGCGCAGTTTTCAAATGATCCCGGGTGGTAAGGGCGCAAACCAAGCCTGCGCAGCTGGGCGTCTTGCAGTTGAAGCGCTTGTCCGTATGGTCGGACGCGTGGGATACGACGTGTTTGCCGATCACTTGAAGGCCAGTTTGGCCGCGGCGGGTGTCGATGTGAGCGCCGTATCTGCAGTCCGGAGCGAATCGACAGGCGTTGCCTTCATCGGTGTCGATGCGAGTGGCCAGAACTCGATTGTCGTTGTTTCGGGCGCTAATAGCGCGTTTCCACCAAGTGACATTGAAGGCGCTCGATCAAGTTTCAGGAATTCTCGCTACGCTCTGTTCCAGCTTGAGACTCCACTGGACACTGTACAAGCGGCGCTTCGTCTCGCCAAACGGGAAGGCGCGAAGACAATTCTAGATCCTGCGCCTGCGCAGAGACTGTCGCGAGAGCTCTTAACAAGCGTAGACATCCTTACTCCCAATGAAAGTGAGGCGTGTATGCTCTTGGGACGCGCGCCGGGAAGAGTAACTGTGCAAGAAGCCCCTGCTCTCGCTCGTGAACTTCTGCAAATGGGTTCTGCCGCCGTTGTCTTAAAACTTGGCGAACAAGGGTGCTACTATGCCGACGTTAACATTGGCATCCATGCGCCCGGGTTTGCAGTTGATGTTGCCGACACTACGGCGGCCGGTGACACATTCAACGCAGGACTCGCCGTGGCGCTCACCGAAGGCTTGGCCGTAGAACAAGCGCTACGATTCGCCAATGCTGCCGCAGCCATCTCCGTGACCCGTGCTGGAGCCCAAGCCTCGGTGCCATCTCGCAAAGAAGTCGACGATTTCCTCAAATCGTAGACTACCCACCGAGCGTTCTCATATACCGGCGTCTGTGCCGGTTGCTTATTGGAGGCCTGAAACACTACGTAGTCAATTCCTAGTTTGCGATAGACATCTATGTCCTGTTGTCGCCCCAACAGGTCCCATCGATCACGCCACAAGACCGAAAAGTCGCGCAGGAAGTTCACTTGACCGCCGCTCTTCCAATCTACGTACAGAGCGCGTTTGGCTCTCGCTCGAAAAATTCCCGGGTCGAGCTTCTTCTCCGAATCCGCAAACTGAAAAACCGCGTCCTTACTCGTGTTCGCTAACGCCCAACCTGCGAGCCGATCAAGGTCATCACTATGGACTTCCGCATAGTTCTGGACGCCGATCCAAGAGAGAGCAAAGAAGGAAAGAAGTCCGGCGATAGCAATCAGCCACGGCTGTTGCTGCCTTACTGACCAGGCACAACCGAGCGCGAGTATGAGTACGACGGCGGATCTTGTTCCGAGAAGCTTTGCCGGATCCCATTCCGTAGCGGCCATGCCAAGCGGAACAAGAAAGAACAGCACTGCTTCGACGTAAGATCCGCGGGCCCCCGCATGGATCGCTGCGATTGATGTCAGCAGAATCGTGAAGAACGTCACATACAGGAGATAGCGTCCCGGCTGAAATTGTGGAACAACCATTAACTTCATGCGCTCAAGAAGCAGATACGACAAAGGCACACTAAGCAATCCGATTATTGAGAGCGCCAGAACCAGAATATTCAGTTCGCGAGAGAAGTATCGTCTAATCCGTAGCCAGGCAAGGAAGCCGAGTATGGTTAGGATGACGTAAAGATAAATCCAACGGCCGAGCCACAAACTTACCCAGTTATACGCTGCGCGCATACGCTGCAGATCTTCGAGCATTGGATCGATACGCTGGAATAGAGGCAGCTTATCCGGTGACGGGTCCTGAACGAGAATCGCGATCACCATCACCAGCGGTCCACTCGCTAGAACACCCGAAGCCTTGAACTCCTTGTTCCAGAGAAGTAGGACAAGAAGTGCTACACCATAGGCCAGTGCGGTAGGAGGATGAAAGCCGAAAGCGATTGTTGCCGCAGCAGCTGAGAGCAACCAACGCCGATACGAAACCATCGCAAGCGAGAACACGACGAACGGCAATGCGAAACCGCGCGGTACAGGTTCATATTCCACGATCAAAACTGCAGGTCCTATAACCGCTGCCCCTAAAGAGACAAGCGCTGCTGCAAGCCACGCCAAAATCGGACGTAAACCCGTCGCCAGCGCCAAAAGATAAACGCCGAGAATCGCAACCGCTCGGTAGACGAACTGCTGCCCCATCAGCACTTGTTCGAACGAGAGCCGAGTTATACGCCGCAGCAATAATCCAACCTCGTCGAAGAACGTAAATTGGACGTGGGGACGTTTCGCCATCTCATCGTTCGCAAACAAGGATGGATCATTCAAACGCTCGAGAATTGGAATGTAAATCTGCGTGTCTGCCTGAAGAATGGTGTGACCGGGGAAAATGAGAAAACTGATTGACGTCAACGCCAGGAGCGCAAGTGCGGCAGACCAGCGCCTCGTCATTGAGGAGGAGTCTTTTCTAGCTGTAGCTTTGTCCAAACGCGCGCTGGATTCAATTGGAGGGACTTGCTGAAGGCCGCGCGGGCGTCCACATTACGATTCAGTTTCCGGAGCGCAAGCCCGCGCCAAAGGTGGGCTTCAGCGAGCTTCGTGTCGAGTTGAATCGCCTGATCGAAATCCTTTAGCGCAATCTCAGGACCTCCGCCGAAGGCCGCGGGGAGATAGTAATTCCCGACACCCCGACTGACGTACGCAAGGGCAGACTTCGGATCGAGTTCAATTGCCTTGTTGATCGATTGCATAGCGCACTTGCCGTACTTCAGACCCGCAAGCACATTGGCCGGAACGAGCTGACCGCAAAGTGTCCCTAGCAGTCGATGATACTCGGCTACCCCTGCCTTTAAAGCCACTGCTTGTTCCGCGGCTTTTATACCGGCCTCAGCCGCCGTGCGACCGCCATTCTTATCTTTGAGTTCGGTCGCAACTTCAGCCAGATACGATTGTGCTCTGGCAAATTCATATTGCGCTTGCGCGTCCGTCGGCTGTTTGGCCGCCGTCGTCCCGTAAGTCGAAGCGATACGCTCTAACGCCGACCGATCCTGTTTGTCACGAGCTTGCTCTAACTCGCGTGGCGGCAGAGGAACCACAGCGGCGGCGAAGGCAAGAACACCAACAATCAACATCTGCTTTGATTTTACAAATGCGCGACGCGCCGTTGCACAAGAAGGAAATATAGACCGAGCAACGAAAGCCCGATGCCGTTGATCACGAGCACGGTCCCAACCGAACTGGAGCCAATAAACTCGCCCGAGATCAGGCTTCCGATCGGCATGCCGCCGCGAAATGCAACATTGTAAACACTCATCACGCGACCTCGCATCGCATCGGGAGTAATGAGTTGCACCAGCGAACTGATCATGGCGAAGACCCCTACCAGCGCTGCGCTTGCGACAAACAGCAAAACACAACTCACCAGCAGCGATCGGGAAAGGCCGAATCCAGCCATAACGAAGCCAAGCAGAAGAAGCGTTAGCAGCGCCGTAAGCCCCTTCTTTTGAATATGTCCATATGCCGCCACAGTCAGCGCTCCCACAACGGCGCCGCCGCCCGAAATACAAAGCATAAGAGTAAAAATCTTCGGGCCCATATGGAAAACGTCCTTCACCACGACCGGAAGAAACACCATCAGAGGGATTCCGAGCATCGTCATCAGGAACGCGATAACAATGAGCGGGGACATACCTTCTTGCTTGTCAATGAAGTTCAGTCCTTCTTTGATACTTGTAAGGACCGACGCGCCAGTTTTGGCCGCGATCGGACGTACAGGCAGCAACAGCAGGGAAATGATCACTGCGATGAACGATATTCCGTTGAAGGTGAAGCACCAAGCCGGACCCAAGTTGGTAAGCGCAAGACCGCCGAGCATTGGCCCAATCACCCGGGCAAGATTGAATTGAATCGAGTTAAGGGCGATCGCATTTGCCAGATCTTTTGGCGCCACGAGGGTGGGAATCAAGGCTTGATAGGCTGGTCCGCCGAACGCCTGTGCAAGACCGACCACAAACGACAGACTCAAAATATGCCACACGTGGACAGTAGATAGTGCAAAGAGCGTTGCAAGCAGAAATGCGCACGACATCTGCACCAATTGCGAGACAACCAGCAGTTTCCGCCTGTCCGTGCGATCGGCGACCACTCCGCCAATGAGGGAAAACAGAAAAATGGGGATTTGTCCCAGGAACGAGTCGAGCCCGAGCAGAAAAGGCGAATTGGTAATCTCCAAAACGAGCCAGTTCTGCGCGACTATCTGCATCCATGTGCCGACACTCGATGTACACGCCCCAAACCAAAGCAGTCGGAAATCTCGATATTCAAATGCTTTGAAGACGCGCTTCAGCACCGGTGCCTGCGCTACGGAAGCGGCTTTGTTCGCGCGATCAGATGGAGGTAGTTTCCGTCCAGATCCGTGAAAAACACCAGGCGATTTCCTTGGTTCTCGAATGGCTCACCGATGAAATTGACTTTCTTCCCGCGCAGTAGCTCTAGCGCTTCGTCAAAGCTATCCACATCGACTGCGAGGTGTCGAATGCCGGGATCCTTCAGGTTCTGGGGTCCCCGGTCCCCAAGAGACGGGATAATCTCAAGCATCGACCCGTTCTTGGCACGTACGAAATAGTTGCCGTCGTATTCAAAATTGATTACAAACTCCAGGTTCTCGACATACCAATTTGCGAGAGCGCGTGGGTTCGGGGAAGCGATCGCGGTGTGCTCCAGGCCTTTGAACATTCAACGGGATTGTAGCAGACAGCGTCAGTAGATCTGGAAGCTGAAAGTTTCGTCCGAACCGTCCGGCGAGAGTGAGTACTCACCGTTCTCCAGTACCTCGTCAACTTCGACCCGGTACAGACGATCATCTAGGCGAGTGATGGTCAGATGAATGGGGGCCTTCATGTTCTTAAGCTTCTTTGCGCTGATGACCACTTCTCGCTGACCATTCTTGACGTCCAGTTTGAACGCGGCAAGCTTATCGACTGCTATTTTGTCGGTTTTGATAAGAAAGATCGGTTCGGCCATCGGAGTCTTAACTGGAGAACTAGGCCCCGGCAGGGTCGCAACGACAACATCTTTGCGCTCGTCGCTCTTAGCCTTTCCAAGCTCCGTCTCAATTAGATTGTCCGCATGGACGAGGTATACGACATCGGCCTTCGGCGGGCGGGGCCCCGTATATTTATCTGCCGCGACTCCGATTGAAGAAATCAGCAGGGAAAGGGCAATAATGGCTCGAAACATTTCTCCCCGTGAGACGAGCATAACAGGATTCCGGTTACCGAATGCCTTCAATGTCTTGACCCGTGTCGCGCCTCAACATCGGCGAGAACGCCATCTAACTCGCTCTCCTCTATGGGCTTGCACAGAACGAAGCCAGCGCCATCTTTCAGAACTCCACCCGCGTCGGTATCGTAGTTCTCCGTAAGCGCCACAAACACCGAAATTCGGCGGCGAACGCGTTTGTAGAATTCGATCCAGCTCAGCCCGGGCAGCCTGACTGTACAGAAGATCACGTCAAACGGCATGCGCTGGACCATATCGACGGCTTCTTCTGCGCTGTCTACAGGGATTGCTCGGTGCCCGCGAACACTCAGCATCGCCAAAAGCCGTCTTTGGAGAGGCGCATCCGGCTCAATCAGAATCACCGTAAGAACCCGGGAGGCATGACGGGACGGGGGGGCAATCGAAACTTCCGTGGGTAGAGGAGCGTGATGAACCGGCAATTCCAACTCATAGCGGTATCCACCCTGTGGCGTCTGGAACAAGCGAATGTCGCCGCCGTGGCTCTGCGCGATCGCCTGGCAAACAGGAAGGCTGAACGCGTCTCCTGGCGTCGGCTCGTCTGGTGTGTCTGAAACCTCGGCGGGTCCTTCGAAATCGATGGCAATTTGTACGCGTGTCCCCAGAACACGGCTGCTGACACGAACACGATTGCCGGCATAATTCTCAACCGTGTGCTCCACCTGGATGAGGAGGCTGAGAACTACCTGCTCCAACTCACTCTCATCTACAAACACTTCTACCGGCGTGACCGGAAGCGTATTCTCAACATGCAAGCCCTTGCGCAGCCATTCCGGTTCGCGCGCCTCCATAACCCCGGTGACAAGCTCGTGTAAATTGACGGCTCGTGCTTCCGACCTTTCAAGACGGGCAAATGACAGCAAGTGAGTAACGATCTGAAGACCGCGTTCGGCCTCGGCCGTAATCTCCATTTCTTCATTGCCATTCCGTTCGCCACGAATCCGAGTAGCAGCCTCACGGATCGCATTTAAGGGAGCGCGCAAATCGTGCGCCACAGCGGAGATTAGCTGCCCCGCGGCCGCCATCTTTTCGGTTCGAAGCAATTGCTCGCGAATGGACTGTTGCTCCTGAAGGCGCAGGGAAGCCGCGATCTGATTGGCGACGTGCTGTAGTGCAGCCTGTTGGTTGCGATTCGTTTTCAATCGGACGCGAAATTGCACAGCTACCACGCCCAGCACGTCGCGTTGCGCGAACATCGGCACAAAAACGGCCGACGCAGGTAAATCGAAATGTTTGGGGAACTCGATCAGTGGACTTTTTCTAAAGTCCGGTACGGTCAACAGTGCCCGGTTTCGAAAGCAAAGTGCAACGGCCGCTGCCATTGTTCCTTCAGGTTGTTCGATCGCAATGGTCACTGGTTCGGCGGATATGTCATCGGGAATGCGGTCAAGCGTGCTGCGTATACGGTTCAGAAGGTAAAGATCAATTTTCCAAGCCTTCAGGAGGTTCGGTAAAACGGCCTGGATTTTTCGGGAAATCTCGCCGACGCTATTCGCCGACAGTACTTCCTCGGAAAGTGACATCATGCTTCGGATCGTTCTGCGTTGCTCGGCCATCCGGTGTTCGCGCATCCACCAGACGCCGATTGCGAACAACATCGTGACGAGCAGGTAGAGCACGATGCCGGGTGGAATCATCCATCCTCGTTCCAGCAGCAGGAGTTGCGAGGGATCGTCAACCACAAGCTGGAAGCCCCGGTCGTAAGGCTCCACCGGGCAGTATTGCGAAGCGAGAGCCGTGACTCGGATCTGGTCGCCGGGCTCGTATTTGTGAAGCCCTGGGCCGCTCCACCGATGAAAGCGCGGATAGAACACGCTGATCGGAGTATTCTTGCCTCCGCCGATAATGATTACGTCCCCGCCGGCATTTTGCCCGGCAGCCAGAATAAACGCATCGACGGCAATGTATTTGCCGATGTTCTCGAACTTCGTCAAATCGGCGATCTGAAGTTTTTGCGGTTTCGGGGGTTGCCGTTCGCCTTGCTTTGAAATGCTATCAGCGACGAGCACTGGCGGACCGGAACGGTGGCCGACAACGCCCGTGGCCTGAATCACGTCCCCAGGCGAGAAGGCGTCTAAGGCCCCTCGAGCGCGCTCGATAAACAGCCCGAAGTTCTCGTCTCCTTGGATGGGTAGGTGCGCGTATTCCCCGAAATTGACGGCTCGTGTAGCGACGACGCCGCTTACTGTGACCCGCTGGCCGATCCGAACAGGAGTGTACGCTGGCGCATGTCTTTCCTGAATCGATCGCAGGCTGACCAGCGGAGGTCCCTCAGCCGGTGTCGGAGCTTGCCAGGCGAATAGAACTGATCGCCCGAAAAGCAGGATTAGGAATGCGAGACTGTAAATTCCGAAAGCCATGACTCAAGCTTGGGATCGAAAAAATCGCGTATCGTCATATCAACATCGGCAAATGCCGCCAGAGTTGTAGTTACACCGACAACTTTGGTTCCTGCAGCTCGAGCCGCCTCAACCCCTGTTAACGAGTCTTCAAAGACCACACAATTTGCAGGATCGTAGCCGAGCATACTTGCTGCTCGCAGGTATACGTCCGGATGCGGTTTGGGATTTATCACTTGGTGACCGTCGACCACGACTTTGAAGTAGGAACGCAAACTCGCGGCCGTCAGTACGAAGTCCACGTTCAGAGGCTCGGCATTTGTCGCCACCGCCATCGGATTCTGTTTGTTACGAACTATGAATTCTTTGACGCCTGGGACGAGTTTGTCCTCAACTACCGAAGCCATCATTTCCCGGTACAACGCCTCCTTTTGCAACCCGTGTTCGGCAATTGATTGTGCGGTTAGCCGGTCAGCCGGGAAAAAAGCACGTACTAACTCGTCGTTATGCTTGCCCAGCATGCGGTCTGCAATATCCGCTGTATCAAGGCCATGCCGGTCGAGATAAATACGCCAAGCTTCGGTGTGGGTCGGGGTAGAGTCCACAATCACACCGTCCATATCGAATATGAGCGCAATCACCTCATCTATGGTACTCATTCGTTCCAGATACTAACCGATTTGAGTTCCAACCAGAAATGTAAATCAAAATGAGATATTGACTGTGATGCGAAGATTGATCGCCTTTCCGCTTTATTGTGCGGCGCTGGCAGCGCAGGATTATCGGGCTCCAGTCCCAGACATCCAGGACGATGCCACATTGCCGCGGGTATTAATCATCGGGGATTCCATCTCTATCGGCTACTCGATTCCCGTGCGAAAGCTTCTTGAGGGAAAAGCCAATGTGCACCGCATCCCCGGTAACGCAGGCCCATCGAGTAACGGCGTATTCCTGATTGACACCTGGTTGGCAGAGGACAAGAGCTGGGATGTCATCCATTTCAACTTTGGACTTCATGATTTGAAGCGGCTATCTGACGGTGAGCGGCAGGTCTCACCGGAGGTCTACGAACGATACCTGAAGCTCATCGTCCAGAGACTGAAGAAAACGGGCGCAAGACTGATCTACGCTACGACAACGCCCGTTCCTGAAGGCAAGGTCTCCCCGCCTCGTATTCCAGCTGACGTGGGAGTTTACAACAGCCTTGCCGCGCGTGTGATGCGTGACAACAGCGTACCCATAAACGATCTCTATGCGTTTGCGCTACCGCAACTCAAACAGATACAGGAGCCGGTAAACGTTCATTTCACGGCGGCAGGATCGAATGCGCTCGCTGAGCAGGTGGCAAAGGTCATCGAAGCGGCTCTACCGGCACGACAGCCGTGACTTTCGAAGTACTGCCCGTTCGATTTAGTTTCGTTGCGATCGACAATATCGTATTCCCGCCAGGCAAGGCGTCGAATATCCTCCGCGGAGCATTTGGAACTATCTTCCAAAAGAGCGCATGTGCCTCGCACTGCAGAAACGCATCCACCTGTGACTCACGCAATAGTTGCGTGTATGCGCGCATTTTTGAGACATCTCACGCGGGGGCGGGTCCTAGCGGGCTTGTCGATTGCCCCAGGCCGTTCGTATTTCGTGCATCCCATCTCGATGGTCGAACGATTGGGCCCGGCGAACCCTTCCACTTCGATCTGCACCTTTTCATCACTACGGATCCCGATGTTCTCTCACACTTTGTGAGGGCATTCACAGAACTGATTGGGGAAGGGCTGGGTACGCCTCGGGGCCGTGCGGAATTGCTGTCGGCGGCAGTGTTGAATAAGGATCATGAGATTGGCCAAGAATCCCGGCCACTCGTAATCTCGCTCAAACCGACGGTCGAACCGATCCGCCGTATGGCAATCGATTTCAAAACACCGACCGAACTGAAGGCGGAAGCCGGGCTAGTCGCTTCCCCCGACTTCTCGGCGGTTTTCGCTCGAGCCCGTGACCGCGTCGCGACACTACGATCTCTCTACGGCTCCGGTCCGCTCAGTATCGATTTCCTCAGCCTGGGCGAACGGGCTCGAAACATCAAGATGGCTCGCTGCAATGTGAAGCGGGTAGACGTCGAACGCCGGAGCAGTCGCACTGGTCAGACCCACTCGCTAGGTGGATTTATAGGAGAGGCGGAATACGAAGGAGATCTCAACGAGTTGTATCCGTTTCTCAAGGCCGCCGAATGGACGGGTGTCGGGCGCCAAACCGTCTGGGGGAAAGGAGAAATCCTCTGTAAAACTCTCCCAAGTGGTAAGATGTGAAAAGTTCCAGCGGCGAAGTGGCGGAACTGGCAGACGCACCAGACTCAAAATCTGGCGTTGTTCACTCAACGTGTGGGTTCGACCCCCACCTTCGCCACCATATCCTCCTATATCTCAATATAGAGCTGCACCGGCCGGTTCCAGTTCCCACCGCCTTCAATGCATGTAACACGAACATAGGCAAGCGAATGTGACTTCAGTCAGAATGCGCTTGAACGTGCAATCTGAGGTCTATGGACTAAAACAGGATTTTTGTTGAATATACGCTTCTGTACGCGGTCGGCGGGAGATCACTGAGGTGCTCGAGCCTGCCGCCGCTATAGCCGGGTGGTGTGAAGGTGCTGATACTCGGCCAAGTCTTCCACGCGGTCGCATCACTGCTACGAGCAACTACTATTGAGGCCGTCATGTCGACGAATTCGGCATGGCCGCAGCACCTGACCATACAATTCTCGAGTACGCACTCGATAAGGCGCTAGTCTCGTCACACTCGTCGCTGACTTCCAACTTGTCCTTAGCGGCGAATCGAGTTCCGCTGATTCGTCTTAGAGTGCATGGGCAGAAGAGCAGCGGGGCCACGGGTGATCCCTCCCGCGACTTCGTCGTGGTGGTCAGCGTCACGTTCCTAACATTACATGTTCGTCGCAGGCATCGGTACGCACAATCCTCGATCACAATGTGACCGAACACCCGACAGCCGAATGGAACACGCGACCTATTGAGCCATTGCGCTCTGATTCGACAAACGTATTGATGAGTTGACGTCGCGAATATTCTAAATCAAGTGCGGGACATTGGTCATCGACAACATGGCGGTCGAATCACGGAGGCCTATGTTAAGAGCCTGCAGAGCGTTCTAAACATTAAGACCGGCGACATTGTAAGGCCGGACAGTCGGAGTATGGAGAAAACGTCGGCAGAACGCCCTGAGTCCAATGGCCGGGTGTAAGCGGATGAATGGGCCTAGTCCAAACCGGCAATCCTGCAGATTCGGCGTGTCATTGATGGCGGAAAAGAAGGAATAGACACATGAAATACATGGCAACAACATTCTTCGCATTGGCCTCGACCTCAGGCCTCTATGCGGCTGAAAACGAAGACATCAAGCGGCTCACCACCGCCGCCGAGACCGTCACTGAAATTCAAGCGACCCCAGACAAGGGCATTCCAACTGACTTGTTTCACAAGGCGCACTGTATCGTGACCATCCCAGGTATGAAGAAGGCGGGCTTCATCGTTACGGGTAAGTATGGACGCGGGTACGCTTATTGTCGTAATCCTGCAGGTGCTGGTTGGGTCGGCCCAGCAGGAATGCGAATCGAAGGTGGTGGCGTCGGGCTGCAAGCGGGCGGTTCCGAAACCGATGTGATCATGCTGGTGATGAGTCGGAAAGGTGTGCAGGGCCTTCTTAAGAGCAAATTTACGCTTGGCGGTGAGGCCTCCATAGCTGCTGGACCTGTCGGCAGGGATGCTTCTGCGCAGACGGATGCCACCATGAAAGCTGATATTCTCTCGTGGTCGCGATCGAGAGGCGTTTTTGGCGGACTGTCATTGCAAGGCGGGACACTGCGAGCCGACGAAGACGCCAACAAATCTCTCTATTCGACCAAAGTCACGACAGAAGACATCCTCACGGGAAAGACTAAAAGTCCTATTCCATCGGACGAGTTTGCGAAAGCATTGGGAATCCACGGCGGCATGCAACAAGCAAACTAACGGTACAGCAAACATGTGCTGGACTCGAGTTGGGCTGAGTTCAAGCTTTTCACATACGCTGTACGATCGCCGGGCCCTAGCCTGCCGGCGTGCCGCCTCTGACCGATCACTACAGCGTATTGTGGGTTCCTTCGGCATCGTCCTTGCGGTCGCGTCCAGCCAGATGGTGTAAGCGAATTGCAGTGCTGGATTAATACGCCTCGACGATGCCACCGGGGTCGACGCGCGTCCTGTCTACCGCAGGTTCAGACGCTCGCCTTTCAACCGAGGGGTAACTCCCGGGGTTTGGCCAATCAGCTTGGAGTGTCGATCGTAGGCGTGATCGGAATGCTCGGATCATTTGCGGGAGTAGTAGTCGAAGCTCGCAGTACCTCATCCACCTGATTGTCCAGCGCGGGCTACTACACAGGTTGTCGCGTTAAATAGGAGCCGCGTTGAGGCATCAACACACGGGCCAAGTAGTCGAGTTGAGTAAGTTTAGCTGTTCCGGACAACCCGCTGACGGGAAACTCGGCCGGCGGAACAAGTAAGTCGAAAACTCGATAGACAAGTCAAAGACCAAAGGTTACTCCGCCTTAAGCCTTGGGTACCACACAGTTGTTAGAAAGTTCCAAACATGCGCCAAGTCTTGATAGCAATCTCCGCCCTGCTGTCACTAAGCATCGGGGCCAGTAGCCAAAACCCGCAGCACGCCGCCAGCGACTTCGGTGGGAATTACGACTCTCTGCAGCCCGAGCAGAGAGCACTGATAGACGACTGGATGAAGCGCTTCAGCGCTACCATCCACAAGCAGGTCGATCCACAGCAGGCCTACAACAACCTGTCGCTCTCCACACGGACGACGTTTAACGCCGTGACCCACGCGCTCATCTCAATGCAGTTGACCGGCGAATCAGGACGGAAGCTGGGATCCGCAATCCAGATCATCGAAAAGCTCGAGACGGTGCGCGGTGAGGTTCTCGGTACCCGAGGGGACGAGCAGTTCCGTGTCTACATTCAGCTGAAGCCGGGCGCCCTCAATTTGTTGGACCAGAGCCAGGAGTTTCGGCGGACGGAGGACAACACCGTCTACCACAAAGGTTATCCGATCTGCTATCGCAGCAAACCGTCGGTGCCCTCCATCCAGGTTTCCGCCACGCGGGACAAGACCAAGGCAGACGTCGACGTCGATTACAAGTCGTCCGGTATCCCGAAAGCACTGCTAAACGGGCACCTTTCCGCCTCCAACTCCGACGTTCGCGCGGGTCGTAACGACGAGATCCACAACAGCCAGTGGCGGGGCTTAAACAACTGGTGGCGCAACGTTCTCTCGCTGCCGCGTGAGACTAAGAAGGACGTGTATGCCGAAGCAGGAGGAGCAACTGCCGACGGGAAGGCACAGGCCAAGATGAAGCCGGCCGAGGCGGTTCACGATTTGCTGAATACCTGGTTGGTAGAGCAGAAGCCTGAGAATGTCATATCTTACTTCGCCCGGCAATCTTTTGCATGTGCTGACCTCGAGGCCGGAGAGAAACTGGACCGCGGAATGGCCCCGTTCCGGCTGCTGATGGCGCTGCAGCGGGCAAACCAGCGTTTCGGAAAATTATCGCAGGTTGGCGACATTCTAACTGCTGTCTCGCCGGCGCATGGAAGCGAGCGGACCAAACAGGTTCAGCATCCCTACCAAGATCAATTCGCGCTGTACGACATTCGAGAGGATGCGGCCGAGCAGTTCCGGTGCGTCAACCGCCCGGATCCAAGTCAGACATCACCCAAGGCTGCGGCATCCAAGTCATTCGGAAAATTCTATGGGGCAGTCTTCCGTATTGGGAAGAAGGATGGAGCTGAGGCGACGACTCTGGCGACTCTGTGGACTCGCGAGTCGAAAAACTTCTGGAGGCTGATCTCATACGACGTAGATCCCATGTGGGACGAGTACCGAGTCCCGAATACGGCAACTATAGCGCCCCCAACCGCGCTCACCGAGTACACCACGGCTCCGGACGACCTGATCGATGGCGCCACGAAGTTTCTCATGGCGTGGTTCGTGAAGCAGGACCTGAAGGAGGCTTCACGCTACCTCTCTGCAAAATGCGCCGAGTGCCTGAAGCTGAACCGCGAACCCGAACAACCTGAGCCGAAGACGGCGGAGGACGCACAGGCGGAGTTGAAGAAAGCGATGCAAAGCATCCTCGAGCCTACCGGAATGGTGAAGGCGCTGGAGGAAGCAATTGTGGCGCCAGGAACGAATCATGAGGACATCATGCTGGTGAAGCACGCAAGGAGCAAAGCGTTTGTCCTCGCCTCGATTCCGGATTATATGGGCGACGCCCTGGATTGTGACGTGCGAACACCAGGAGAACCGGTGAGTTTCAGACCACCCGCGAGCGCGAAGAGCTACGGGAAGTACTACGTCACTGGCTTCAGATTGGCAAAGACGGGCGAGGATTCCGGCGTGTTCTGGGCTGTCTGGACTCGGGAAGGATCGGCGTGGAAACTAACGGCTTACACCGCGCTCACCCCATGACCGGTGAGGGCTTGGAGAGCGGCGCCAAGTATGCGCAAGCAATAATTCTGGCTTGCGTCTCCCGCGACACGCCGGATCCCGTTTGAGACAGCATGCAATATACCTTCAATGTGAGTGCCAACTTCGCCACCATCCTAACTTTCGATTGGCTTCTTATCCAGGCGGTGAGTGGTCTTTCAGGAGTCGTAACTAGTAAGAAAGCGCGCGCAAAACTCAGCCCCATCGCAACGAATGCCGCTCGCGATCTTCGGTAGGCCCGCTAGCTCACGCAAAAAAGGCCCCCAGTTACCTCTGTAGAAGTCTTCCAAAGGGATCGCGACCGCTGCGACGTGCTGATTTACGTGTTCCTGTAGCAGGGTCTCCTCGCGAAAACCCTGACGAGGTGGGTACAGTATCGGTTTCCCGGCGGCGATGCACTCTGCGAGCATGCTGAATCCAAGCTTTGCAATCACCATATCGCACGCCGCAAAATCCTCCCTGAACTTCGAACCAAGGCCCGGCGTAACCAACTCGAACTCGGCCGCCTCCCGAGCCGCCCTTGCCAGAACGTCTGTAGAGACCTGCGCGCGCGATCCCAACAGCACGCGCTTCTTCGTCGCCGTCCTCTGTTTCGGAAAGCTCTGCCGCGCAATTAGCGGCGTGTCGATAACCGAGGGGAATACATCTAAGCGTGATGGTTGAAAGAACGGCAACCGCAGCAAAGCCGACATTCGCGAGTAACCCCGTTCCAGCCTGCCGAGATACTGAGAAGCATACGGTTCATAAATCCAATCCCACGTGAAGTTCGAAATTCCGACGCATGGTACGCCTGCAGAATGGGCGACATCGCCTGCGATCGGTGGGATATCTGCGACGATCAGGTCGACGCCATGTTCTTTCGCGAAGGAGGATTCGAAGGAAACAAGATCATCCCACCGAGCAACAAAGTTGAGCAGCCGAATCAACGTTGCGTCTTCATCCACCACCACACCAGCTAAGCGTTCAACCACGCCTGAATCGATCTCTGCGTCGAAGAACTGCACGCCTGCCGGCATCATCTGCGCCGGGGCTTGCGACCGGACCAGAACACGCCAGTTCGGTCGCAGGCGCTGAAGAGCCGCAATGACCTCGCTCATTCTCACTGCGTGTCCATAGCCGTGACCGCTGATGTAAAACAGAATGCGCCGCATCGACTTATGGAGTCTGAAGACGTTGCCGCAGCAGACTCTCTACCGCTTCACGCGGCAAGCCTGCGCCGAATAAATGTCCCTGAACCAGATCGCATCCTGCCTTGCGGATCAGATCGAATTGTTCTTCGGTTTCGACACCTTCTGCCGTTACCGTCAAACCGAGGTTGTGCGCCAGAACGACGATGGCTTTCACCAAAGCCAAAGTCGCGGGTCCGAATTCCGAGCCGTGTAGGAAGGATTGGTCGATTTTCACCGAGTCTGCAGGAAGCTGCCGGAGATAGCTCAAGGAAGAGTATCCCGTGCCGAAATCGTCAATCGCAATCCGCACTCCTAGGGCGCGAAGATCATGCATCAGTGCTGCCGCCGCCTCGGCGTCCTTCATAATCAGACTTTCTGTCAATTCCAGCTCCAGCGCATGCGCGGGTATACCCGAGTCATGCAGAGCGGCTGCAACCATTGAGACAAAGTTGGGCTCGACAATCTGCATGGCCGACACATTCACGGCCAACGGGACCGGGTCAAGGCCCGCGCGTTTCCAATCTGCCATCTGTCCGCAAGCCCGCTGGAGAACCCACGTCCCGATCTGCAAAATCATGCCGGTTTCCTCGGCAATAGGAATGAATCGCGATGGAGGAATGCGCCCGAGTTCCGGACTATCCCAAACCAGGAGCGCCTCCAAGCTCGCGAGTTCGCCTTCCAGGTCTACTTGGGGTTGGTAATGCATCTGGAACTCGTTTCGTTCAAGAGCGCGCCGCAGATGCGTCTCAAGTTCGAGGGACTTCCGTGCAGTGGCGCTCGCCTCCGCCGTAAAGAAGACAACGTCATTCTTGGTCCGATGCTTCGCCGCATACATCGCGCTATCCGCATTCCGCAGTAGGGTTACAGCGTCGGATCCATCTTTGGGATACAGACTGATTCCAATACTTACTGTCACAAAGAGCTCGCGACCGGCGGCGCGGCACGGAGTCCGCACCGCTGTCAGCAACTTTCGCGCATAGTCTGCGGCGGCATCCGGCGTCTCAAGTCGCGTCAGGATTGCCGTGAACTCGTCCCCTCCCATGCGAGCTAACGTGTCATCGCGATGTGTGCATGCCTGCAATCGGAGGGCGATTTCACGCAACACGATATCCCCCACCTCATGCCCGAGAGTGTCATTAATCTGTTTGAATCGATCGAGATCGAGGAAGAGTACCGCAACAATGTTTTCCTCTTTGGCGGCGTTCTGAAGCGCGACATCGAGCCTTTTCTGCAGCATCAATCGATTTGGCAACCCTGTCAGCGCATCATGATTCGCTTGATAAGCAAGTTGGTCCGTGAGCTGTCGTTGATGGATTGCCGCGGCGACGCCTTTGGCCATCAACTCCAGGACCTCCCTGGCTTGCGGATGAGGACGCAGGTTGGTTGCTTGTTGCGATGTCCAGAATGCCAGTACACC
The DNA here is from genome assembly GCA_035630195.1 of Bryobacteraceae bacterium. GTDB lineage: Bacteria > Acidobacteriota > Terriglobia > Bryobacterales > Bryobacteraceae > DASQDN01. The sequence goes on along the minus strand of DASQLD010000405.1, from coordinate 1,914 downwards.
GTACACGTTTTCTTCAACGATGACCGGAGTTCCGAGATAAAAACGATCGCCTGTCTCGAGCAGCAGCGTTCCTCGTCCCCGCAAGATATCCTGGGAATGCGGATCCATATCGTCACACCCGATTACTTGGAGAGCATCGCCTTCGCTGGAACTGATAACGCCACAATCCACTCCAAAAATTTCGCACCCGGTCGCAAGATAATCGCGAAACAACAGGTCTATGTGTGGATAATTTGTCGTGCTGAGTTTGTGCAGCAGTTGAAGATATCGCGTGAACGTGGCCAGTTGACTGACATCACGCGCATACCCATGGATTCGCGTTGGCTTCCCTTCGTGGAAAATCAGCTCATTTGACACCTCAAGCTGCAAAGCGCCTCCCTGTCGGGTCGCCAGGTTGAGCGAAAATGAAGAGCCGCAATCGCCCCCGAGTTGCGCGAAGATGCGATCTCGAACTTCTGCCCGGTCGCTTTCGAGAACGAGATCCAAAAAGCTCGTGCCGATCAAATCCGCACGATCGAAACCCGTTGCGCGTTCGAAGGAGCGATTGACGCGCCGGAGAATACCGCCAAGATCATGCGCGTACATCAGATCGGGAGCGCCCTCAAAGAACGTATGGAAATCGTCCGGGGCGTCCAGTACGCGAAGATCTGTGGGCGCGCTCATCGCCTTAATAGTGGCGGGAAATCAGCAATAGAACGGCCCCCATGAAAATGGCCACTCCGTGAGGCATGGTTGACGCCTGTGCGCTCGCGATATCCAGTCGCGATCTGGATTTGTAAGGCGCCCGAAAATGCGCGAGTTCCTTAGCGATGTACATGACATTGTGGAACGTTGAGCGGAAAGCGTTTCTGCCGGCGAGCATCGCGAGAGCGATTACGCCGCCCACAATCGACGCAAATATGAATAGGGTGAACCAATCCCGAGGACCAACGATGGCCCCGGCTGCGGCCATAAGCTTGACATCTCCCCCGGCCCTGGCACGGATCACGAAGAGCGGAACATACATCAGAATCGCCAGACCGAATCCGCCCAGAGAATGCAAAAACCCATTCCAGCCGCTCAGCCACAGGTTCAAGCCGACACCGGCCGCAAATCCGGCGACGACAAGCGCGTTTGAAATCTGCCGCGTATAGAGGTCGGTAATCGCAGCAATCCCAGTAACCGCGAGCAAGGCGGCCTTAATCGCGTCGTGCATCTGAAGTTACCAGCTTACGCCCGGTTCCCATTCAGTTGCTAGAGTAGAGGATTAGGCCACTCGGTTCGTGTTTTCTATTTCCATCACAGCGTTACTATTCTTTGCCGTCCTGGCTCTTGCGGCAACGCTTGCAGGTGTCGCCATTTCAGGCATCCCGGAGCTTTCCCGCCGAATCCTACCATTCAGCGGAGCCATGCTTCTGCTCATCTCCTTTCTTTGGGTTCTGCCGGAACTGGCCGAAGATCTAGGTTGGCCCACCGGACTGGCATTCATGATGATCGGGTTCATGATCCTCTGGCTCATCGACAAGCATGTCTATCCGGTTTGCCCGTCCTGCTCGCATACCCACGATCATGACTCCTGCGTCACGCGTCTGCACGGATTCGCCGCTCCGTTGCTCGCAGCCACAGCAATCCACAGCACTTTCGATGGATGGGCGCTAGCTGCGTCGCATACGGCGGGACGGCAGGGCATCTGGGCGGGGGTGTTGGTTCACAAGATTCCGGAATGCGTTGTCTTCGGAATCGTGCTGCGCGCTGCCATGAAATCGCGTCGAAACGCCTTAATCGCTGCAACCCTGGCGCAGTCGGCGACGCTATTGGGTGCTGCGCTCGAGATTCAGCTTGCTCCGCATATCGGAACGTACTTCATACTGGTCCTACTAGCTATCGCTGGCGGTACGTTCCTCTATCTGGGCTTCCACGCCGTTCATGGCGAGT
>DASQLD010000404.1:0-24685 GCA_035630195.1 Bryobacteraceae bacterium | reverse complement strand
TTCAACGTCGGGTATTGTGTCTCGATGTAATTGTTGAACTGGGTATACGGACGCTCAGGCATGAAGTTGCGAATATATTTGTACTGCTTGTCGCGTACGCAACGGATGCGGTCGACCGTCATGTCACACCGATCCCGCGCGGCGACTATGTATTCTCGCTGCTTCCCCTCGGCGCCGTGTTCTTTGCCATACAAGGGTCGCCCGTGAAATAGTTCGGGAAGAGGAATGCCGGCCGCTTGTAGAGTTGTTGCCGTGATGTCGAGCGATAGGACAGGATCTTCTCTCACCGTAGCGGGCTTCACGACGCCTGGCCAGCGTAACATCATGGGAACATGGATGCCCGCATCGTATAGCCATTGCTTTCCACGCAGCAGACACCGGCCGTTATCGCCCATGAAGAAGATAACGGTCTCGTCGAGCAATCCGTCTTTCTTCAATTCATCAAGAAGTACACCAACTTTACGATCTAACAGGTTCACGGTATCGAGATAGTTCGCCATCTCGTCCCGGATCACAGGATGATCTGCATAGTACGGTGGAAGTGGTATCGACGCTGGATCGACCAGCTTCTTCTGCGTTCGCGCCTCTTTAAAAGCCGGTCCCTTGTGCGTCTCCCGAAAATTGATCTGAGCGAAAAAAGGTTGACCTGTCTTTCGTTCTCGCCAATGAGTGCCGTCAAAAGGCTTCGGCGCCGTAAAATTGAAGTCGGTCTTTCCGGCGCCACTAACCTCATCTGTGACTTTCAGAATATTCGCGGTGAAATATCCCTGCCGGCGCAGCCTCTCCGTTATCAATTCGACGCCGTTCGGAAGCGCATAACCGTCCTTCCTATGGCTTCGATGATTGTGTGTTCCGGCGGTGGTCTGGTATACGCCGGTATTGAACGCCGATCGGCTGGCCGAACATACCGGAGCCGTAGTAAATGCTCGGGCAAAGCGCGCTCCCTCCGACGCAAAATGATCGAGATTCGGGGTGTGGACGATCGGATATCCGTAGCAATGCAACTGAGGGCCCAGATCCTCAGCGAGGATCCATAAGATATTCGGTCTCGAGGAAAGCTGCGAGTGAAGGATCGCCGGCATGCCGGCATAAAGAAGTTCTCGTCGTGTTAGAGGCATTCGACAGACACTATTCTATGCAATGCGCTGCATACGCCAATCATCTTTCACCCACGCTATCCAGGATGGGCAATGTTTCGGCTGATATATAATCCGAGGCGATATAAAGACGGTACCGGACGGAGGACTCGCCGATTCGGTATCACGAGGGGGAAAGGGTAGTATGCAGGTTTTTTCCAAAAAACTGGGTGGACTCGTGCTGTTTACAGCGGGGTTAGCCTTATCTCAATCCTATACGGCTGCTCTTCGAGGCGTCGTATCGGACTCTTCTGGCGCAGCGATTCCTTCTGCTCAGGTTGTGGCAACCGAAGTCGATCGCAACGTCAAACACACTGCTATAACCGACGAAGCTGGGCGCTACTATTTGTCGGCGCTGCCGCCCGGAAAGTATACTCTTACGATTGAAGCGCAAGGGTTCAACCGGCACTCGCAGAGCGCGTTTCCATTGACTGTGCAGCAGCAGGCAACCATGGATGTACAGCTACAGGTAGGCCAGGTTTCTTCTACCGTCGAAGTAACTGCAAGCGCGCCGCTTCTGAATACGACAATCTCGTCCCTGGGTCAGACGATCGAGAACAAGTACATCGTTACCTTGCCGAACATCGGCCGCGATCCGCTGGGGCTGGCTTACTTAACACCGGGCGTTGTCGGCTCTGCCGGTCGGCCCGGAGATAATAGCACCAATTTCGTCGCAAACGGAGGTCGCAACTCGACGGCGGATGTTCTCGTCGATGGCGCCACGGTTACGACCGTCGAACAGAATTCCGGCATCACGGATCTGAAGTATAAGCCTTCCGTTGATGCGGTCCAGGAGTTTAAGATCCAGACAAACTTCTTCCCTGCCGAGTACGGCCAAACCGGCGGAGCGGCAATTCAGATCATCACTAAATCGGGCAGTAACGAATTCCATGGAACGGGATTCTACTTCCTTCGCCATTCGGACTTCAACGCGAACAACTGGTTCTCAAACAGGAACAGGCAAACGCTTCCTTATTTCCGCAGGGATCAGTTTGGCGGGGTCGTCGGTGGTCCCATCATCAAGAACAAGACATTTTTCTTCGCGACCTACGAGAACACAAAACAGAAGCAACCTACTACAGAAAACCAAACTGTCCCGACGCTCCTTCAGCGCGAAGGCAACTTCTCCCGGACGCTGAACTCGAGTGGACAGATGATCACGATCTACAACCCCCGGGATACCTTCATGAACGCGAGCAATGTACTAGAACGCCGTCCCTTCGCCGGCAACATTGTCCCGAAGTCGATGATGGACCCGATCGCGCTGAAGATGCTGGAGTACTTCCCTCTCCCGAATCAGCCCGGAACGATCACCGGTACGCAGAACTGGTTTGCCCAAGGTGTGAACCAAAGCCCCAGCCAGAAGATGGACTTCAAGGGTGATCACAACTTCACCGATCGCGATCGGCTGACCGGCCGGTATAGCTTCGGCAGAAGTGATGGTGTGCCTGCAAACCTATTTGGAGAAGGCAATCCGGCTTATACGTTCAACAACGGTCCCAATGGAACTCGCACAAGCTCGGTTGTAGCGGACTACACCCGTGTCCAGAGCGCCAGCACAATCTGGACAGTTCGATACGGTTTGATCTACTCCGACTTCTTCCGGAATTCGATGGTGAACGATTTCGACTTGACGTCACTCGGGTTGCCGCAGGAGATGGCCGCCAACGCGACACACAAAGTGTTCCCCACAATTGCGCCAGAAAGCTACATGGACATCGGGACGGAAGGCTGGGTTGTTATGGATCGCCAGGAGGGTGTCCACCAGTTCTCCGGCGCCCTCACTAAGACGTTAAATGCGCACAACGTAAAATTCGGCGGCGAGCTTCGGAACAACTTCCTCGACTATGCCCAGCCCGGATATCCTTCCGGAAGGTTTGCATTCGGGGCCCAGACAACTCGTAGACTGCAGAACGGCGGCTCAGCGAATCTTGAGGGCAACGGTCTCGCATCGATGTTGATCGGTTGGGGCAACGGGTCCGACTACCATATCGATCCCAAGGTCTTCTCCCGTTCCCGCTATATGGGATTTTATGTCCAGGACGATTGGAAGGTGACGCGCAATTTAACGCTGAATCTCGGTTTGCGCTACGAGCTTGATATTCCTCGTTGGGAAACGCAGAACCGCTACAGCTATTGGGATCTCGATGCCGCATCGCCAATCCAAGTGCCCGGGATGAATCTGAAGGGCGTGATGAAATTCGTGGACGACGATACTCGGTCTCCGTTCAATACGGACGCCAACAATTTCAGTCCGCGTGTAGGCTTCGCATGGGCGGTGAATGAGAAGACGTCGATCCGCAGCGGTGGCGCAATTCTCTATAGCCTCTCTCGCGCAACCGTCAACGGTCATACCGGAGCTGCGTTCAACGTGAACTCGCAAGTCACCTGGTCGCTTGACAACAATGCGACGCAGTTCGGCACGTTAGCGAATCCCTATCCACAGGGAATGCTTCTGCCTCCAGGAAGCTCTTTAGGCGATCGAACATTTCTCGGATTGAACGCGAGCACCATTTCACGGGACAACATGAACCCCGAAATGTATTCCTGGAACTTCTCGATTCAACGCGAATTGCCGTGGCAATCGGTGTTGGAGATGAACTACACCGGCAGCCGTGGTGTGCACCTGCTAATGCCGAATACCGGTCTCGATCTGCTGCCTCAGGAATACTGGAGCTTAGGGCGATCAGTGTTACAGGATCAGAGGGTTCCCAATCCGTTCTATGGAGTGATCACGGACCCACGTGCCGTGAATCACAACCAACCCACGATTCAACTTTATCGTTTGCTTCGCGGGATGCCGCAATATGACGGCGCCGGAAGATCAGAACGCAATGCGGCTGACTCCATCTACAATGCCCTCCAAATGAAGTGGGAGAAGCGCTTCTCTGACGGCGTCAACATTCTCACTCATTACACGTGGGCCAAGACGATGGACAATGCGTCGGTGAGCGCGGGTAATGTCACCTGGCTAGGTGGAACTACCAGCATGCAGAACCCCCTGAACTATGACCTCGAGCGATCCTTGTCGGCGCATGACATACCGCATCGATTTGTGGCAACGGGATCGTGGAGCTTGCCTTTCGGCTCCGGGCGCAAGTTTGGATCCAGTGTGAACCGCATCGTCGATGGGCTCCTCGGCGGATGGGAGATCAGCGGCATTCTCACACTGCAATCCGGAGTCCCGCTGCAAGTCACACAAAGCGGAGGAACGCTTTGGAATGGTACGCAACGGCCGCATCTGAGTGGAGACCCATCTACGTCCGGCGCGGTCCAGGATCGCCTCAACGCCTACTTCAACAATTCAGCGTTCTCACAACCGCAGGTGGACCAGTTCGGGACAGCTCCCCGTTATCTCGGATATCGCGGACCGGGTGTCCGAACAATGGATGCTGCTCTCTTGAAGAGCTGGCGGGTAACGGAGGGTCAGCGAGTCGAGTTCCGCTTAGAAGCGCAGAACGCAACGAATACGCCGATCTTCAACGACCCCAACGGCAGTTTCGGTTCGAGCAGTTTCGGTCAGATCACGGGAACCCGAATCGGACCCCGCAACGTTCAACTCGGATTCAAGTATTACTTCTGAGTTGCCATCGCCACTCCCGGGCAAGCGACTCGCCTGCCCGGGAACTACATTCAACTAGCCAATAGAATGTTGTTCTTTGGGGTCTTTAGTTGGCGCGTCCTTATACGCCATGTTTAGAAGGGCCGGCGCCACTAACGTGGTAGCCACCGCCATAAAGACAACCACCGCATAGACAGGCTTTTCAATGACCTGCATGCTGAGACCGAGTTGAGCAACCACCATACCAACTTCGCCCCGCGGAACCATGCCGCAGCCGATGCGAATCATTTCCTTAGACCCGAGACCAATTGCTCCTACGCCACAACCGATCAGCTTCGACAACACCGCCGCGATTAAAATCACAATGGCCAAGATCAACAAACGCTGATCCGCAAATGCGGCGACGTCAAGGTGCAAACCGATACCAGCCAGAAAGAACGGGACGAGCATCTCAGTAATTCCGTGGGTCAGATCATGCACGCGATGGCTGACTGACTCCGCAAGGGCCATACCTGCCAGGAACGCTCCTATGATGGCAGCAACACCGGCATAAATCGCCAGTACTGACAATGCAAACAGAAGCACCAGAGCTACGTTGAACTGAGCCTCGCTCGCCTTCATACGTGATTCCGCCTTTGGCACAAACCTTTGCATGGCGGTGGTTCCCCACTTGGCAACGATAACCGTGAATCCAACTGCTGCCACCGCAGTTGCCAAGATCTCGAAGACCCGCAGTTGTCCCTTGGCCGCACTGCTGACAATTGCCAGAACAATTAAGCCAAGAATGTCATCGATGACGGCAGCGCCAAGAATGATCTTCGAGCTTTGGAGATGCAGCAGACCTTTCGCCGCAAGCACTTGCGCGGTAATGCCAACACTCGTAGCAACCATTGCAGCGCCCACAAAGAAGGACTCGACCTGTGGGTAGCCCCAGGCTTGCATGATGCTCCATCCCAACCCCAAGGGAGCAAGCACGCCGAGCACGGCAACCGTTACAGCAGTCCCACCTACCTGCATCAGTTCGGAAGCCTTTACTTCCAAACCGACTCGGAACAGTAGGAACATCACGCCCAGCTCGGAGAGCGCCGTCAGGACTTCATTTGGCTGAATCCAACCGAGTACACTTGGACCGACTATCGCGCCCGCAAGAATTTCCCCTACAATCGCGGGCTGCCTCATTCGTTCGAAGATTTCCCCGAGGAGCTTGGCAGCGCCGAACACGATCAGCATCGCAAGCGGGATTGATACGGTGTGCGCGTCCACCGCAAGAAACGCCATGCCGCCAGTCTAGCGAATGCTAGCGGCTGCTCAGCAATGCCACGGGAAACTGCTCGAGCACACGAGACATCTGTATTAGTCCGTCGCGTACTACCAGATTCTGCCCAGTGATCACGTTTTTCCAGCGCGACGGGAAGTCTTGTGGAAGAACGAGCGTAGAGTCGAGCCACGCTCGGATTCCGAGAGGGGCGCGGGTAGTGACAGAAAGCTGTGTGGCGAACCGTGGCACTACTGCTATCGCCAGCCTCTGTCGAGATCGTCTTGCATATGCAAAGACATTCTGCGCGCGTTTTCCGGTCGCCTCGATTGGCAGGTAATCGCCTGTCTCAAAAAGCTCGCGGTTGCCCTTTCGAAAACCAAGAAGTTTCTCGGTCAGAAATACTTTCAGTCGCCCATCATGCCAGTTGTCGAGCAGATCTCTTGGCTTCCATCGAAAGTCTGTCAACGGGGCGAACTCGGCCGGCCGGCGGTTGTCGGGATCGACCAGGCTAAAATCCCAATCGATCGTGCCGCGGTAGAAGTCGGGAACGCCAGGTGCTGTCACCTTCAGCAACAGTTGCGACAGCGAATTAATGGCGCCGTAGAACGATGTGCGCTCACAGAATTGTTGGAAGTTCATTTGAAATTTCTGATCGTCGAAGAGAACGTCTACATAAGCTTGAAGAGCGGACTCATGCTCGACGTTCGGATGCATCCAACTCGTGTACGTGCGCGCCTCACGAATGGCTTTAACTACATACTCTTTCATACGGCGGCGAAATTCGTCGACCTCTTTCGTCTGTAGAGGCCAAGCTCCCAGCAGTGTCTGAAAGAGAAAGTATTCTTCATTCAAATCCACATCCAATCTTCGGTCGGCAAGCCACCGGCTCCAGCGAACTACGCTACGTGCCCATTCGCCCGGAATCTCCGACAACACATTGATTCGCGCGCGGACGTCTTCACTCCGTTTGGTATCGTGAGTTGACGTAGCGTTCATTGTATGGGGCCACCGCAGTTGGCGCTGGCTTAGGAAGCCATGCATCTGCTCTGCGGACACCGGCGTATGCAATCCGCCGACATCGTTCATCGAGATCAGCCGGTTGTATACATACATTGCCGAGTCTTCGACACCCTTGGCCATGATGGGGCCGCTGAGCTGTTGCCATCGCCGAGTGAACTCAAGCCAATTGATGCGCGCCTGTTCCGTCATCCACTTCTTGAAGCGAAGTGTCAGCACCCGTTCCACGAAATCGAAAACCTGCGGATCAATGGCCGGGTTCCTTCGTCGCGCCTTTTCAGAAGCCTCTAGAATGCGTGCTATGTCCCGCTCGTTCGGTTCCAAAGAGTCGATATAGGTTCGATAAACGCCCATGCACGCCGTAACTTCAATGATGGTCTTTGTAATATCACGTGTACTCAGATCCCGAGCATTGCGGTCCGCTTCCGCGAGTACGGCGAGATGAGCCCCCAGGTCCTGCATCTCTCCCGAAAACAACATTCCAATCACCCGCGTCTTCCGCTCGTAAGCAACATCCTCAAAACTCTCGTCGGATCCCGTAATAGTGCGACACAGGTGATCGAGCTTCTCGAGTCCCGATGGCTCAACAAACAGAGAATTCAAATGGCCCAGAAAATCGTATCCGGTCGTGCCTTGAACTGGCCATTCGTCAGGCAGCTTCTCGTCTCCAACCAGAATCTTCTCGACGACGACATATACGTCAGTCGGTAATCGCCTCTGATACCCAAGCGGATCTGCGAGCCCATCAATGTGGTCGATGCGGAATCCATCTGCCTTACCGCTGCTCACCAGCTCCAAAACAAGCTTGTGTCCGGCTTCGAAAACCGCCGGATCTTCGACTCGCATACCGATCAGGTCGGAAATATCAAAGAAGCGCCGATAGTTAATCCGTTCCGTCGCCACTCTCCAGAAGGCTATTCGATAAGGCTGCTTCTGAATTAACGTATCGAGCAACTCTACGGATTCGTTGAACTCGATGAGTCGACGATCAATATGCTCGCGTAGCTGGGAATATTCGAGGACGAGATTGTGAAGCTTCAGTTTTAGAGCTGCTGTCTCGCGTGTTCGCTGTTCCGTAACGTCCCACGCAGAGGAAGTTGCTGACGGCAACCGCTGCAACGATTCCATCAAGGCGCCGAACTCGCCAATCGCAGCTAAAGTTTCATTAGCTGACGCATCGAGAATCTCCGCGTAGCTATCCGGCGCGATCGGCAGTTTGTGCGCATAGTAGTTCAGGAAGAAGCTGCCCTCTTCGTAAGAGAGCCGCAATTCGCCCCGGTCCAACACACGCCCATACGTGTCTCCAAGGATAGGAAGAAAGATCTTCTCATTCAACGGATCACGCGCGGACGACCAATTTATGCCGAAATACGACGCATATTGCGACGCGGGGCCATTCTCAAGAACATCCATCCACCATGCGTTCTCCGGACTCGCGGCCATGTGGTTAGGAACAATATCGAGGAGAAGCCCCATACCTCGCTCATGAAGAGCATTCACCAGAGCTTCGAAATCTTGCTGCGACCCAAGTTCCGGATTGAGGCAATTAGGGTCGACCACGTCGTAACCGTGCGCGGATCCGGGCCGCGCTGCCAGGATCGGCGACGCGTACAAATGACTGATACCCAAGCGATCAAGGTGCAGGACCAGAGCAGTCGCGTCGGAAAAACGAAAACCCTGATTGAACTGGACCCGGTATGTGGACACCGGTATTCGCATTGTCAGTCGATGCGCAGCGAAAGCTTCTGTGCCAGGACGCGAAAGTTTTCCACCCATGCGCGAGCATCTTCCTCAGACTCGGCTTTGTCCAACATCCACGGGTAGATTTCCCTTCGCAAATCGTAAGTGACATTCTGAACCGCCCATAGGGTCACCGTAAAAGGCAGTTGCTCAGTCAGTTCAATTGCTGCTCTCAGAGATGAAAGTTCGTTCGGGTCAGCAGGGTTGTCACGAATGCGCTCTGCGATGCGCTCGATAGTCTTTCGCAAGGTGTATTCGAGGGTAGTGGCGTCAAGATCTACTGCGCCGAGCCGTACTTCTTCGAGGAGATTTTGAATACGCGGGATGTCAAGGTCGTCGGAGAACGCGCGGCGTAGGTGGCTGTTCAGCGCATACTCAGCCGTTGTGCGAAACGCCTTCGGAAGCGGAGTCTTCAAGTCGGTTAGGAACCGCATTAAAGGAGCCTGATGCTCGTAGAGCTGACGGTAGGCAGTCTCCGCTTCATCCAGAGACGAAATCAAGATACGGCTGAGAATATTTCGCTGCTCATCACGGAAGAGGGACCGCAGTGAGTAGGTTTCGGTTCCAAAACCACGATCGAAGGCTCGAATCACGTCTGGAATGTCAGCCCGCGCGAAGGCAGCCATCGATTCCGATACAACTCTCTCGTACTCGGCATCGTTAGGTATCGATCTAACACCGCCGTGCAGATTATGATCGCCGAAATGCAGTACGCCAAAGGCAAGCTCGCCTGTGGCCAACGTAATTTCCGATGTGAAGGACGCCCGTCCGATCACCAACTTCAGCTTACCTGCATCAGCCGTTCTGAAATCCTTCTTACGGACGGTATAACAGTGGACGCGCGTTTCATCTGCATACGGAATGAAAACCGAGCTGATCGCGTAGTGCGCGCCAACCTTCAGCAGATCCACTACGGTCGGCTTGACTAGTCGTTCATAGATATGCGCGCCGTCGCGAAGCTCCGGGATGTTACTCTTGGCGCGCGCAAGCTTCTGAGTAAAGCGAACGTCCAACGATTCTTCGAGGGAATCATCCGACGGTAGGAAGCCCCTTCCGGCATAAAGGAACGATGTTTGAACACCATTAAAGATTTCCTGTGCCAACTGAACAACGCGCCCGGCATATTGAATTACCTGCACCGTCTCGATGCCGGACAGCTCATCGAAGAACCAGCCGCAGCTCGTGTACATCAACATGGCGTGCCTCTGCAATTCGAGGAGCTTCCAAATCGTCACTTCCTCGGCTTGTGTCAGCACACGCTTGCGATGACGCTCGAGAAACGCGGCCCGAACCTCCGGCGAGCGGTCGAGTACCACCTGAATATAATCGTTACGCGCTTGCCAGGCGTCTTCAACGTATTGCTCCATGGACGCCTGATACTGGGGTGCTACTTCGTCGCGAAGGTAGTCGAGCGCTTCCCGCAAAGGAGCGCGCCACTCCTGATTCCAGCCTCCGTGCCCTCCGGAGTTACAGCTACAGTTTTCCCTCCAGCGGCCCACACCGTGCGCGCAACTCCAAGCCGTGTTCTCGTATATTTCAGCCTCATGCCGGGCGGGGAATTTCTCAAGGAACTCCCCATAGTTTGTAAGCTTGGCGAGACCATTTTCTTCGATGTGATGCAACGCATACGAGAGCGCCATCTCGCCATAACGATGATGGTGCCCGTAACTTTCCCCGTCGGTTGCTATATGCGCAAGTTCCTCCCAGTCACGGCCATCGGAGTAGGCGTTGAGCAACCGGCTCGCAAACACCTCACCATTGTTGAGTAAACCCTCGAATGCGACCGCTCGCGAAATAGGACCGTCGTAAAAGAAGATTGCGATCTGCTTTCCTGATGGAGTCGTACATGTGTAAGGACGCGTCGGGTCGATTCGACCGCCTGAAATATCTATCCAGTCTTCGGCGCCGACGGTCCGAAAGCGACTTGCCTGATGCGGAGCGAGTATTGTGAACTTGATACCCAACTCCGCCATGATGTCCAGAGACTCCAGATCCACGGCGGTTTCCGGCAGCCACATTCCCTCCGGCGCACGGCCGAAACGGAAACGAAAATCCTCAATACCCCAATAGATCTGCGTGTACTTGTCGCGGGCATTGGCCAGCGGCATGATCATGTGGTTGTAGCATTGCGCAATTGCCGACCCATGACCGGAAAAATGCTCCCGGCTATCGACGTCGGCATTCACGATCATCTGGTGAAGTCCCGGAGCTTTCTCCTTCGCCCAGGCGAGTAGCGTCGGACCGTAGTTGAAACTGATCCGGCTGTAGTTGTTTACGATCTGGAGAATGCGGCCTTCGTTATCGAGAATGCGTGTGGCCGCGTTAGGCGCATAGCATTCTGCTGTGATGCGCTCGTTCCAGTCGTGATAAGGATACGCCGAGTCTTGTAACTCGATCGCTTCGAGCCACGGATTTTCGCGTGGCGGTTGATAGAAATGCCCGTGTATGCAGAGATATCTCATTGCGTAATCGCGCGCAGTGTGTCGTAGAACTCAGGGTATGAGACCGACGCCGCTTCTGCGTTGTCGATAACGCAATCCCCATCAGCGGCCAAGGCCGCTACCGAAAACGCCATAGCGATCCGGTGATCACCGAAAGAATCGAGTTTTGCAGCACGGAAGCGCTGTTTGCCGGGAATGTGGAAGCCATCAGGTGTCTCTTCCATAGACACGCCCATGCGCCGAAAGTTTTCAGCTACTGTCGCAATTCGATCAGTCTCTTTGACACGCAGCTCGGCGGCGTCACGGACAGTCAGACCTTCCTCGCTTATTGCGCCAAGCACTGCGAGCACAGGAATCTCGTCGATCAGGGCCGCAGTCAGCTCCTTTTCGATGAGTCCACCTCGAATGGTCCCCGTTTTCACATCCAGGGAGCCGACGAGTTCGCCCCCGAGCTGTTCCATCTTCGGGATGCGAATCCCAGCGCCCACGCCCACAAGGAAATCGACCAGCGCTGCACGTGTCGGGTTCAGTCCCACAGCCTGAAGCAAGACATTGGAATTTGGGACGATCATCGCCGCAACCAAATAAAAAGCCGCCGATGAAAGATCGCCCGGAACCAATAACTCGCGGCCTTTCAGGGGAGGCTTGCCCTCCACGCTAATAATACCTTTCCGAGTGATAACGTCAGCCCCAAATTCTCTGAGCGCAAGTTCGGTATGATCCCGTGTGCGAATTGACTCACGAACTGTTGTCGTTCCGTCCGCATATAGTCCCGCAAACAGTATGCAACTCTTCACTTGCGCGCTCGCAACGGGTAGCGTGTAGTCGATGGCCCGCAACGGCCCGCCAGTGATTTCGAGGGGAGGGTAACGACCGTCTGTCGCCTGTATGGTTGCGCCCATCTCGGCGAGCGGCGTCATAATTCGGCCCATCGGGCGCTTAGATAACGATTCGTCACCACCTATGCGCGTCTGAAACGGTTGAGCGGCCAGTATGCCCGATAACATTCGAATTGTGGACCCGGAGTTTCCAGCATCGAGCGTCTCACTAGGCGCTTGCAATCCATTGAGTCCACAGCCCTGCACCTCGACCGTGCTTCCCGTCTTCGTCCACTCAATGCCGAGAGACCGCAGGCAAGCGAGTGTCGACTGGCAATCGGCCCCACCCGAGTAATTGTTGAGCTTAGAACGACCTTCCGCGATAGCGGAAAGCATGGCGTAACGATGAGAAATAGACTTGTCGCCCGGAAGCAGTACTTCGCCCGATAAGCGACGGGCAGGTGAGATGCGTTGTTCCAAAGATCTATGGTAGCGGATCACTCGATCGCGACCGGTCCAGCGCTGTTGGCTTTAACGTCGCGCCCGGCGCCGTCTTCAAAACTCAGGCGGACATAGACGGCTCTGGGCGGTAGCCTCATCTGGGCGTTAAACTCGGCATGCTCCCCGGGTTCAATCGACTCCGGATCCGATCCACCTTTTTGAGTGGTAATCGCCCGCTTGTCAGAATCAAGAACGTCCACGATGATGACGAGCTTCTCGGCAGGACGCTCCCCCGTATTCTTCAGTTTGCAGTCGATTACGAGCAATGCCTGATCCCTCTGGGCAGTCAGGTCAATCACGTCGAGCAAGGGCGGCTTCAACTGCGGAGCCTTCTTGCCTTGATAAGCTACTAATGTGGTTGCCAAGAGAGTCAGAAGAAGCGATCGCATACGCAAACCTACAGGCTACAATAGGATGAGATGAGAAACCGGCGCGCTCCAGGGATTTGCGTGATTGGGCTGTCGTTGATCACTTCAGCCTGCTATAACAACCCGGATGTTAGTTCACGCCCTCCGGGAAGTGGTTCACACGTCACTCACGCTAAGCCACAAGTCGGCCCGGGAACAACAGCAGGAGGATCAACTGCAGGTCCTCAGCCGGTTGCAGCCAAGGCTCATTCGAAGGCGGCTGAGCCGCCTAAGCCCGCAACGCCCGAGCACTCCCACTAATTTTCAATCTTGTTCGCCTAAAAAGGTTCAGGACGCGTAAACAAATAGCCGGGCGTTGGTCTAACGCCCGGCGAGGAGCACCCACAGACCGCTCAGAGGTGCGACTGTGGTAGTGGAGGAGCCGGTGAAGCGGAGACGTCGCCGAAACTCAGACGCGCTCTCATGGCCGTAGAGAGTACTGGGAACTCCCTTCTAAATTGGTGTAACCCAGTATATCGATTTGCGATGACTTGACAAGGGGCAAACGCGGTTTCGTAACCGTTGAAGCGGATTTGGACGGAATCATCAGCTTCGCAGGACCGGCAACTGTATGAAATCGAGGGTCGTTACGCTCTCGACGACAGGATCGTGCCGCAGCTCTTCGGGAACCAGGTACTTGATCACGGCAATTTCATCGCATTGTTGAAACTTCGGGCAACGCAGGCAATCCTTCCATGCCTTCAACGGAAGCGCCCCCCGCTCCACCTCATGGAAGCCAACCCGCTCAAAAAACCCTGGCGCATAAGTGAAAGCGAAGATGGAATGAAGCTGATACTCGTTCGCCTCTAGCTCTAGGGCTTCGACAATCGCGCGGCCGATTCCCCGGTTTTTGATCGTTGGATCAACGGCGAGAGATCGGACCTCACCGCTGGTGGGCGAGTAAAAGTGCAGCGCTCCGCAGCCCACAAGCTTATCGCCGGAAAATGCAAGCGTGAAATCCCGGATATTCTCCGACATCTCGAATTCAGTGCGTGGCAGCATGATGCCTTTGGCGGCATAGCCGTTTATCAGCTCGAGCAGCGGACGGATATCCGGCATCGAGGCCTTCCGCAATACCAGTTCAGAGCCAGCTATCATCTCCGGCGTCCTGGAAGTAGGGTAATCGAAAGCGATCGCGTTACGCACGGACGCCTTCCTCCGCTGCGAGTTTGGTGCCAATCTGTTCTCCGGCCAAAATACGTTCCGCCGCCTTTTGGAGCGATCCAGGCGCGATGATGACTTGCGCGATTCCGTTCTTCAAAGCATCAGTTGCGGCATTGAGTTTCGCCTGCATCCCTCCGGTCGCAATCCCCTCGGCGATAAGTTGCTCGCAGCCTGCCGGTGTGAGCGAAGGGAGAATGTTGCCGTCCTTTCCTTTAACACCGTCGACGTCGGTTAAAAAAATGAGCTTATCGGCGCGATATCCTATCGCGCACGCCACGGCCATCTGGTCGGCGTTGACATTGAAGATCTGTCCCTGCTTATCGCCGGCGACACAGGCAACAACGGGCAAGTAGCCATTCGATGTCAGTAAGTCGAGGAGGGCCGTCTCGGATCGAACTGGTCGTCCTACGGCTCCAAGATCCGCGTGCAATTGTTCGGCTTCAGTCAAAGAAGCGTCGATTCCGCTCAGCCCCACGGCCTTGGAACCGGCGGCGACCAGGGATGCAACCAGCTCATGATTCACCGTTCCCGCCAAGACCTTCAACACGGCGTCAATGACCTCGGGGGTGGACACGCGCAATCCGCCTACGAAGCGGCTCTCAATACCGCGCTCGCTCAGAAATCGAGTCATTTGCTTGCCGCCACCATGGACGACAACAACTTCGAGGTTGCGGGCACGCAGAGCCGATATTTCTGCCGATAGACGGTTTCGCGACTCGACCGAATCGAGCAGTGTACCGCCCAGCTTAATCAGAACCTTCAAAGCAGTCCCTCCTGTTCGGGATAGCCAAGAATCAGGTTCATATTCTGCACTGCCTGACCTGCGGCGCCTTTGCCGAGATTATCGATGACACTTACGACCACGCCCCGACGGGTTGCGGGATCGTACTTCACTCCAATGTCGCAAAAGTTAGTGTGTTGTACGGCGCGAAGATCCGGAACGACACCCGGATCGTAAAGTCGAACAAACGGTTCACCTTTATAGAAATGTTCGTAAGAATTGACCAGAATGTCCGCCGTAAGGCCATCGACACCACGGAAATAAATGGTTTCGAGAATACCGCGATCGATCGGAATAAGTTGCGCCACGAAACTAAACTCGTCAGCGTTTAACCCTGAGTTCATGAGGACTTCCGGAACATGCCGGTGGTCAAGCAGAGAGTAGGCGGAGAAGTTCTCCGTGACTTCACAGAAGCTTGTCTTCATCGAAGGCTTGCGTCCGGCGCCGCTTACACCGGACTTGCCATCACAAACAATTCCTGCTGATCGATCGATCAGTTCCCGGGAAACGAGAGGTTTAATGGCAAGATTCGCCGCTGTCGGATAGCATCCAGGATTCGAGACGAGCCGCGCGTCGCGAATACGATCCCGGCAAAACTCGGGAAGACCGTATGCAGCTTCCTTAAGAAGATCAGCTTGGGTGTGTTCGGTTTTATACCAGTACTTATAGGTTTCAGCGGTCCCTAGTCTAAAGGCCCCACTAAGGTCGATCACCTTTGCGCCCGCCTCCAAAATGCCCGGCGTGAGATCCATGGAGACTTCAGGAGGCGTAGCCAGGAAGACCGCTGACAAATTTGCCGATGCGACCGCTTCGGGTGTACAGGGTATACGTTTGTGGCCCTTGGAGCCGCGCGGCAGGCTCTCGGCAGCGGAGTCGCTGCGATGTTCCATGAGGACAGGTTCGGCGTGACTATGGCGTTCCAGAATGCGAATGAGTTCGGCTCCGCTATATCCTCGAAAACCCACAATACCGACGGACGTGGTCATTTGATTAATTATGCACCCTCATGAATAAATATACCACGCCCGTCCGCGTATTGTCTTACGTTTGGGTTGGTTGTTTATACACTCAAGTAGGTGGATAACACATTCGCTGATACCGCGGACTACTACTGTGTGCGCTTGCATTGACTGCATCGACGGAGCGCATCATCTCCTCGATTTTCAGCGCTATTTCGCTGCAGCAATACCTGTTCCGTCATTGACATCGCGCTGCACAATGATACCGACGACCCGTCCAGGTGGAGAGATAAACCCGGGCTACCACTCGCATCAGTTGCTGACTTGTTCGATCGTAATCTCAGCAGTTTCTTAATTCGACATACCTCTGTTCGGCATCCGCGAGCGGATCGGCCGTCAGGAAGGACGGATGTGGATACGATTGCGTGTGCTTCGACATCAGATTACGCAGCTCGGGATTTCCGGCCCATGCCTCGACCGTAACGAAGAATTAAGCTAACTGCAAGCGCTTGCTGATTGACTTGATTTGCGCTTTGTCTGGACGCGGTGCGTCAATCTTCAACGGAGGAGGATTCAATGAAGAAACAAGTCGTGATGGCTCTGTGCATACTTGCACTACTCGCTATAGGTGCTGATCGGTGGTCTTTACGCGCGCAGACCAGGGGAAAGGGAGCGACTGTGAGAGTCCAAGCGGTAAACCCGGCGAACCAAATCAATCTAGCAGAGGGAGAAGTTGCAATAGGCTTCTCATGCACAGCGCAAGAGTGTTTCCTTGCGATTCAGCAAGCGCCGAAGCCTCCACTCGGACAACCTTGAGCCATTACCCCGCTCCATGAGGACACCCTCCGCCTTGCGATCTCGCAGTAGAACGCGGCGACACACGCTGGATCGAGGGGTCGTCACTGTTGAATGTATGTTCGGAAAGAACGGAACATTTATTCAGTCGCAAGTGTTGCATCGACCTTAGAGCCAAGAATTCTTGCTGACGTAGTGGCTAACACCGTAGCGAGGAATTCGCATAGTTCCATCGATTATCTATGACCGCCACGTTCGCCGAAGATTGCCTTTGAGTCTCTTCGCTAGCTTCTCGATTTCCTAGCCAATCTCAGCGACTTCTTCAAAGAGCCCTCGGGGCCGTCCGGAATACCTCACCCGGTACATCTTAGTACCGAGACAAGCCGTACCGTCTAGGGTGTCCTTGCTATTTCATTTCACTCAGCACATCGCTCATACTAGGGCTGTCGAAGGTGTTTTGCCATTTGCCTCCTCCTCGGTGGAGTCCGACCTGGCGCGACTTGGGGCGTGCCAAAGGGCCAGATTCCACCCCCTCTTTTAGATTCTCCTGAGCGAGCGAAAGCATTTCCGCCACTTGAGCAAGTGCGTCTTCCCGACAGGTCGCGCTCGCAAGAGTGGCGTATTCGCGGCCCTTGTAATATAGCTTCCAAGAGCCCGCCACGTTCAGCAGCGTGGTGTCGGGCGGAAGTGGACTCAACACGATCCACGCGCATCATATCGCGATTTGTAGCAAAAATGTTGCGAAATTGTAAACGACGGCAAATTAATTTCTTTGCCAGGCGCCTTACTCTATGAATATGCCTGAACTCCAGCCGGGTTCCCTAGCACCGGCAATAAACCTTCAAACTGATACCGGGGAGACCTTCGATCTCAAATCGGCCCGCGGTAAGAACGTCGTCTTGTTCTTCTACCCGAAGGCTGACACACCGGGATGCACAACAGAAGCCTGCGAATTCCGTGACGCGTACGCGAAGTTCGGGGACAGCGCCATCGTCCTCGGTATCTCAGCCGACACCCCGGACAAGCAGGCAAAGTTCAAGGAAAAGTTCGGATTTCCCTATCCATTGCTCGCCGATGTCGATCACACCGTTTCGGAAGCGTACGGCGTCTGGAAGGAGAAGAGTATGTATGGCAAGAAATACTTCGGAATCGAGCGTACCACCTTCCTCATCGATAAAGATGGAAAAATCGCAAAGATATTCAACAAGGTGAAGCCTGCCGGCCACGCCGAAGAAGTACTCCAGGCGTTGTAAGGGTCACGCGCCTTCGAGGATCAAATCGAATCTCCGGCTTGTTTCCTTTAAGTACTCCAGGTCGCCCGATCCGAGTTCCAAGGTTGCCGTGCCTTTGTATCCGACATCATGAAGCGCTTTGTGTACCGCTTTCCAGTCGATGTCGCCTTCGCGTAACGCGACGAAATCAGTCCTTCTGTCTTTAAAGCGGAAGTCCTTGATATGGAGCTTGGCGATGCGCTTGCCAAGCGTGCGAATCCAATCCTGGGGATAGCCGTAAAAGACCATATTTCCAACGTCGACGTACGCTTTGACGTATGGACTTTTAAAATCATCGACGTACCGCGCCATCTCTAGGGGGCTGAGCAGAAATTTATTCCATACTTCCTCGATGCCGATCACTACCTTTAGCTTTTCGGCCAGAGGAAGCAGGCGGCGAATCTGCTGCTGAGATCGCGTCCAGGCATCTTGGTACCCGGTCTCGGGATTGACAACTGCTGGTACGAGAAGCACGGTATCTGCACCCCAGAAGTGCGCATTCCGCAGACTTGTCTCCATGCCCTTCATGCTCTCGGCTACTACTGCCGGGTCTCCCGACGAGAGTGGAAACTTCCAATGCGCCTGATTCATGACCGAATGAATGCGCAGTTTGGTTTGCTCGGCAGCTTTCTTGATCTCTTCCGCTTCCCCTTGTGATTCTACGGTCGCGCACTCGATCTCTTCGAAACCCGCGTCCCGGGCTTTCTGGAATCGGTCGGTGTAACTACCTTCCTTGCCCAGCATCGATATGTAGAGTGCTTTCTTAATGGGAAGCCGTGCCGCGCCCTGGACTGGAAATGAAGCTGCTGCTATCGCACTGCTAAGAAATGCTCTTCGGTTCATCAATGTCTCCCTCCAACCGATCATACCGTTTCAAGGTCTCTTCGAAGCCTCCCTCAAGCAGTCTTCAACTCCGCGATTGTCGCCCCGGCCCCACCCTCCTGCGGGGTTGCTGGATAGAACTTCTCAACATGCGGGCTTTTTGCGAGAAGGTTAGCAACTGCTTTCTTCAAGACGCCCATTCCGTGCCCGTGCACGATGCGAACGCGGTCGACGGATGCGAGAGCAGCCTGATCGAGAAAGTGGTCCACTTCTTCGAGCGCTTCCTCTGCGCGCTTTCCGATCACATTGATTTCCTGATAGGACATGTCCCATTTCGGGCCGGCCTGTTGGAAGGTGACATTCTTTGGGAGCTTCGATGCAGGTTGATCCTTTTCACGAAGGATCTCTTGCACATCGTCGATGGAGACTTGCATCTTGAGAAAACCTGCATCGACCTCGATGATGGTATCGCTGATAAGCCGCCGGATGCGCGCCGGCTGTCGAATGCCTTTCAAGATCACGCGCGCGCCCTCTTCTAGTTTGGGCTTCGCGGCTTGCACAACCGGTGTCTCGGCGGCAGAGACAACATGAGCTTCCATTTCCTCCATGCCCTCCCGCTTTACGCGTGCCACCTGAAGTCTCGCCTGATCCTGCAGCTTGCGTTGTTCTCTTAGTTCCTTGATGTTTTGAATGGTATCGAGGGCGCGGGCTTCGAAATTTGCCACGACCTCATCGAAACGATCCTGAAGCTTGCGTAGCATCTCGGCTTCACGGCGTTTGAAGTTGCGATCGAGGTCGGCCTCACGCGACTTGACCCCGGCAAGTCGCTGCTCGAGATCTCGTTGCAGGGTCGCGTTCTTATCGACGCGCTCATGAAGCTCGGATAGGAAGCGCGCAATATCCCGTTCAGTTGTTGTCATTGCAGTGCGCGCTCTTTCGATGATCCAGGGAGCCATCCCCAGCTTGGTAGCGATATCGAGTCCAGCGGATTTGCCCGGGGCTCCGACACGCAACAGATACGTTGGCGCCAGAGTCTCTTCATCGAACCCCATTGATCCGTTCAATACAGATTCAGTGTTCGCTCCGTAGACCTTAAGCGCCAGCAAGTGCGTTGACGCGACAACGATCGCTCCGAGCTTGCGGAAGTGATCGAGAATTGCGACGCCGAGCGCTCCGCCTTCCTCGGGGTCCGTCGCTCGGCCCAATTCGTCGAGCAACACAAGTGAATCTGGAGTGGACTCTTCCACCATTGCCTTCACGCAGGCAATGTGCGCAGAGAACGTACTCAGCGATTGCTCTATGGATTGCTGGTCGCCTATGTCGGCGAGAACTTGATCAAAGATGGGGAACACAGCTTCGGTCGCCGGCACCGGCATCCCCGAGTGCGCCATCAGGGCCAGCAGGCCGACAGTCTTCATCGAGACTGTTTTTCCGCCGGTGTTCGGACCGCTGATCAACAGAATTCTCTGTGCGCCATCGAGTGTTAATGTCACCGGCACAACACGCTTCTGTTGCCGGCGAAGTACATCCTGCAACAGCGGATGTCGAGCCTCGCGCAGGACGACGCGACGTTCCGAGTCCCCTGTGAACTTCGGAATGACGCAATCGAAATCCCCTGCGAACGCGGCTTTGGCGAATAACAAGTCGAGTTCGCTGACGACCTGCATAGTACGACGGATATCGGCGGCGTGTGCACGAAGTTTATCCGTAATCTCGCGCAAGATTCGATAGACTTCGCGCTGCTCTTCTTCGCGTAGCCGAACTAATTCATTATTGAGATCGATGGTATCGAGTGGCTCGACGAACAGCGTTTGCCCGCTGCTGCTAGCGCCGTGAATCACTCCGTCGACACGCCGCTTTTGTCCAGCGACGACAGGAACGACGAACCGTTCGTTCCGAATTGTGACGTATTCTTCTTGCAATACGCCCTCATCGCGGTGAGTTTTCAAGAACCGTTCAAGCGATTGATGGACGTGGCGCTGCTGCTTTTCCATATCGCGACGAAGCCGGTTCAGTGCGACGCTGGCATCATCAGCGATCGAACCATTTGGCAGCACTTTCCCGCCGACCTCACGGAGCAGTCCCCGGAAGTCCGCCATGGCCTTGCTTCGTAACGACAGAAGAGCAAATTGATCGCCCGCGAGTAGTCCTCGCACGTCGTCGGCCCGTTCGAGGAAGCGGGTCAGGTTAGCGATCTCGACCGCTTCGAGAGCCGCGCCCTCGATGCGCAGTTTCGCAACGGCTTCGTTACTATCGACGAGTCCCCCTAAAGGAAGCCGCCCGTTAACCCGTACAAAGTCGACCGCCTCGGCTACCTCAGCCAGCACGCCTTCGAGTTGTTCGCGGTTATCGATTGGTTGCGCCCGATCGAGCTCGAGCCGACCCAAAGGACCGGCAATGTAGCGTCCGATCAGAAGCTTCAGTTCTTCAAACTCGAGCAGATCGCCGCTTGTGCGTTTCATAAGCTTCTTCAATTACTTCGAGCGTACCTTCAGTCAACAGCAATTGGGGTAAGTCCGACACTCGCACCCATTGAACGTCGCTGCAATCATCGCCCGGCCGTTGCGATCCTCCGGTGACCCTGCAAAAGTAATCGATCAGAACATAGTGATACTCGACCCGGCCGTCGGCATCATGCATGATTCGCTCGAAAACTTTGGCGATACCTTCTGTCTGCACGATTAATCCGGTTTCTTCGAGGACTTCGCGCTCAATCCCCTCTTTCAGAGTCTCACCGGTTTCGAGCACGCCACCTGGCAAGGACCAATAGCCTTTTAGCGGCTCTCCTCCACGCTCGGCAAGCAGAATGCGCTCTCCGGCGAAGATGAGCGCGCCAATCCCAAGGATCGGCCGGGAGGGATACTGGCGGCTAATAGAGTGCCGCTCCTTTCACGGTATCGAACTTGACTCGATAGAGGGTGGATCGAGCAGTCACGTAAAGCGAGTGGAGGTCACCATCGCCAAAGACCATATTAGAGGGCTTGTCGGCCACGTGGATGACGGCTGTCTTCTGTCCTTCTGGTGTGAAGACGCCGATCTCGGAGGCAGCGACATAGACGTTGCCCTTCTCATCAACTTCAAGGCCGGAGGGTACTCCCTCGGTCTTAGGCACAAACATTCTCTCGTTCGAAAGTGCGCCATCCTTGTTGACATCATAGGCGCGCACGTTTCGCTCATCGGAGTTCGAAACGTAGAGGGTAGCGCCGTCGGGGCTGAGAGCGAGACCATTTGGTCGGGTTTGTAATTTCACAGCGGCGCTAACGACGCCCTTCGCGGATATGTGGAAAACGCCATAGAACGGTAATTCACGTACTTCGACAGCCGACCCGAAAGCCGGGTCTGTAAAGAACACCTGCTCGTTTTTCGTCACCACAATGTCGTTAGGACCGTTCAGTTTCTTGCCGTCAAACTGATCAGCAAGGACTTCGATTTTGTCTTTCTTATCCGTGCGAACAACGCGCCTGGCGCGGGTCTCACATGTGTAGAGGCGACCCTTATCGTCGAAGGCGTTTCCACTCGCCCCGCCTGATTGTTCGCGAAAAAGAGTAATGCCCTTCGTGTCGATCTTAAGGATCTTATTGGAGGGCACGTCGCTAAACAAGAGGTAACCATCATGCGCGGACCATACCGGCCCTTCGAGGAACTTATGTTTCGTAGAAACCGCCTCTATCTTATAGATGATGTCCTGAGAGGTGAGGTTCTGACCGAAAAATCCCCCACTCAAGAAGAAGAGTGGTAAGAGGAGGGCCCGCAGCATAGCTTGATTGTAACGAGCCCTCGTAATCTCGGGTTACTTGGAGCGCGAGCGCGTGTCAGCGCCCCCGCTTTCGGTACGAAGATTGTTGGTAACACTAAAGGCGCCATTGACCGAGTTGGCCTGAATACCGGCAATATTCTTGTCCCCCTCATTCGCGACTACGCCTTCAAGCGTAATATTCCCATTCTTGACGATGATGTGTATTGGTGGAACAGCGTTGAGGGCGTACCGATTTAGCGACGTATGGCCATAAATCGTCCGATATGCGGCAAGGCGGATCCGGTCGTCATTGGGTGACAGGGGCAGAACCTCAATGTTGTTGATGACCTGCTCGACACCTTCAATGTCTTTAACGACGCGCTCGGCGTCATTCTTTAGAGTTGGACGTGTCACCTGACCCATTAAGGTCACCTTGTAACCATCCACCTTGTACGCCAAATTATCAAAGACTCCGTAGTAAGGAAGCATCACCAGTTCGTGGCGAATCTCCTTCACGAATCGTTCATACCCTTTTGCGTTCTTGTGATCTGCCAAACAAAGAGCGCTCGTCATCGATAACACGAGGGCTAAATGCGTAACGCGCATGCGAAACCTCCACTAGTCAGACGCGTTAGATTGGCAACTGTTGCTTGGATAAGTGGGTTACCGTATTTAGGGGAATTAAGGCAGAACTTTTAGGGTAATTGCGGACCTAGGGCGATTCAGCTACGATCGATGAAGTTGTAGGCCCCCGCGCTAGAGGTAGTCTTGTTGGGGAAAGGGTCTCTAGCGCGGGGCGACTTGCTGTTGTGTCTTCAGACGGCCCTGTCTCCGATACGTCACCACGAAAATCCAAAAAAAAGTTGTCCTTCAGTCCAGCGTTCCGCCCCACTTAGACGTGGAGGACGATGGGAATACCGTGCTTGTGAAGGACGGTCTCGACTTCCGATTCGCTCAGGCGCGAAGCATCGTAGTCGACGACCAGCTTGTGGAAAGAATCGCCGGGCTGGACGCGCAAGATCCCGTAGACTGCATGCACCCTTGAGATCTGCTCCATCATGGACTCATCCATTGGTCTCATAAGGTCGTAACGCAGCTGCACTTTGGTCATGGCGATCCCCAGAATACCATTGCCTTCTCATGGGTTCTTCAGCTTCCAGAGGATTTGCCGCAACATACCCAGTAGCGCAAGGGCATCGCTGCGCGTGAGTTGGAGACGCCGGACCATGCGGCGAGTCTTCTGTTCCCCGGATTCGCTCGTAAGATCCTTGATGTAGCCAGACCGCTGCAGGGAATCCACAAGAAGGTCAGCGATACGGTCGACGTTTTCTGCCGTTGCGCTACGCTGCGCTTTGGGAGCGTCTGTTTCGACCTGACTGCTCCGGATTAGCTCGTATAGACAGACCGCGACAGCCTGCCCCAGGTTCATCGACTCGTGTTCGTTTCGCGTCGGAATGCGCATCAACCAGTGACAGCGCGCCATATCTTCATTGCTGAGCCCGAACTTCTCGGTTCCAAACAGTAATGCCACACGACCGACGTCCAGTTCCTGCCGTATCAATCGAGCTCCATACTCCAGCCGCCGTAGGGAATGCTGCAACTGACGGTGCCCGACGGCGGTGGTGCCGACCACCAGCGTGCAGTCCGCGATTGCGTCCGCAACAGTCGAGTACTGTTCTGAATTCTCAAGGAGAGCTGCCGCGTTTACTGCGGATTTAGCCTCGGCGTAAGCGATTTCGTACGGGTTCACGACTCGTAGGCGAAGAAATCCGAAGTTACTCATGGCCCGGGCCGCCGCTCCAATGTTCAGCGGATTCCGGGGAGCGACCAGCACCACGCGCAGAGAGTCGGATTGCACTTTCCCATGCTACTCGTCATATCGGGCCGTACCTTCCGCTACCCTGGGAAGACGTAGTTTTCACGGATGTCTTCTCCTGCCCGCACCCTGAGCGCCAAGAGCTTCTTTTCCCCGCGAGGCATCTTGTCCCAATGGCACCCCAACTACGAGCACCGTCCCGGACAACTCGACATGGCGCAGGCCGTCGAGGATGCCATCAAGACAAAACGAACACTCCTCGTCGAGGCCGGAACCGGCACGGGCAAGACATTGGCATACCTAATTCCGGCGATTCTGTCGGGTAAGCGTGTAGTCATCTCGACCGGAACAAAAAACCTTCAGGAGCAGATCTTCCATAAAGATATACCGTTCCTGCAACAGCACCTTTCGACCCCGTTAAAGGTCTGCTACATGAAGGGCAGAAATAACTACGCCTGCCG
>DASQLD010000403.1:0-11232 GCA_035630195.1 Bryobacteraceae bacterium | reverse complement strand
AGAGAATGAGGCTCGTGATGGTGAGAATTCCGATCAGCGCCGCCAGTTCATGTCTGCTACCGTCCAGCGGAAATATTCCGGCATAGATCGCTGCCGGAATCGAGAGCAGGTTCGCGATTCCAGATTGTTTTGGCTTGTCGTCCAGCATCACGTGGAACTGGCTGGCTAAGATGAGCACCCCGATGCCGGCCAACATTCCGTGAATGACTGCCGGCGACATAGCGCGGAACCATTGACCCACTTTAAACTGACCGGCGGTCAATTGCAGAAGGCCGGAAAGCATCAGGATTGGACCGAGAGCCTCGATACCGTAATCTCGGACCATTTCCCAAACCAGCACGGCGAGTCCCGCCGCCGGGCCGCTGACCTGCAGCGGCTGACCGGCGAGCGAACCTACGACAATTCCGCCAATAATTCCGGTAATCAAACCCATTGCCGGGGGTACGCCCGAGGCGATCGAGATACCCATACAAAGCGGCAGCGCTACCAGGAAGACCACCACTGAGGAGAGAATGTCGTTTGTGTATTTGCCCATCGGTGTACCTCTTAGTCCGCTGCCATCGTTCGACGGCGTGGCGCCGTGATGCTGGTGTTGTATTCCTCTATCGGAATGAATCGACCCCGATTCGGATCCCAGCAAATTACGTCGCCGTGGGCGATGCTGTACACCCAGCCGTGAAGTTGTACCCGATTGCTGGCCAACCGTGATGCGATGTAGGGGAAAGTCCGAAGGTGGTCGAGTTGGGCGATCACATTCTCTTGCGTCAAGGCTTGAAGCATGCCTTCTTCGGATAAGTCCTTATAGTTCTCGGTCACTACCCGGTGAGCGAGTTCCCCATGCGACAACCAACGCTTGACGTTCGGCAGACCCTCCAATTTTTCCGGTTTCACCAAAGCCTTCATGGCGCCGCAATCGCTGTGTCCGCAAACGATTACGTGTTTCACGTTCAAGACACATACGGCATATTCAATGGTGGCCGAGACGCCGCCCTGTACGTCACCGTACGGCGGTACGATGTTGCCCGCATTCCGGCAAATAAAAAGATCGCCAGGCTGGGTTTGCGTAATAAGCTCTGGCACAATGCGCGAATCGGCGCAGGTAATGAATAAAGCTTCTGGGTTCTGACTGTCCGCTAAGGTTTTGAAAAGATGCTTTCTTGTGGGAAATACATCGCGCTTAAAACGGGCTACGCCCTCTAAAAGACGTTCCATACGAATTCCTCCTGATACACGAATACTGTTTGAATTACAGCCGTTAGGCAGTTTGATAGGAAACTAAATCGTGGGGCGGAAAGGGGGAGCTCGATCGCGTACGCGATGGATTCGCGTCGCGTGGGGTCTCGATACTTCTGAGATGACGATTAGACTTTCAGACTGAAACTCTGGTCTGTGGTCAATCGCTACTGGCGCTGGCTCGGCGACATGAAGGTCCACCTTAGCGTCGCGGCCGGAGAGGTCGAATCCATGGGCAGGCCAGCGATTGTGGTCGCCATCGTGATCGTCCATTCGGACAGTTCGCGCCTGGCGGTTCCGCGTGGACTGGGTTCGACACCTATGTTCGGGGGGATCTATCGCGAATGCGCCGAGCAGGAACAGCAGCAAGGATGCTACTGAGATCTGCCGGCTACTGTGCATGGTCGCCATAGAAACAGGGATACAATACGGCCCCAAGATCCTCTGGGTCGTACTAATAGAGTAGTTGGCTTAAGGTCAAGATGCAATACCTTTCATCCGGCAGAGGACGGGATTGTGCGGTTGTTTCTTCGTTGCCTCGGATGTAAGTTGCTGAAAATATTAAAACGAGTTGACGCGGATGGATTCGGTCGTATATCATCTTATTTACGACCGATCTGGTCCGAGTACCAGATGGGACCGAGTACGAATGTTAAAGCTGTCCCGAAAAGCCGACTACGGATTGATTTCGCTGAAGCATATCGCGATGAAGCGTTCTTCGGCCAGCGCCCGAGAGATTGCCGAATCGTACGGTATTCCGTTGCCTCTTCTCGCGAAAGTCTTGCAGAGGCTGGCGCGGACGGGTTTCCTCCAGTCGGAAAACGGCGCAAACGGTGGCTATAGGCTTCGAAAGCGCGCCAGCGAAATTTCAGCGCTCGAGGTGATTCGT
This sequence comes from Bryobacteraceae bacterium, assembly GCA_035630195.1. Classification (GTDB taxonomy): domain Bacteria; phylum Acidobacteriota; class Terriglobia; order Bryobacterales; family Bryobacteraceae; genus DASQDN01. The sequence goes on along the minus strand of DASQLD010000403.1, from coordinate 9,110 downwards.
ACGATTGATGGGCCGGTTTTCCTGACATCGTGCGCAACCGGAACGCATCGGGAGTGTGGCGTATCGGACCGATGTAATGTCCGAGAGCCGCTTCGAAAGATTCACGATGGCATCGAGCACCTTCTGGGGAGCTTGAGTATCGCGGACATGTGTGAGGAGTCTGCAGAAGATTCCGTCCCCGCGTGCGGGACATCATCGGCTGTAGTGCATATTACTGCAAATTAAAAAAATATGAAGCTGCCTATTTATCTCGACAATCACGCGACGACTCCCGTCGACCCCCGGGTGCTCGATGCGATGTTGCCTTACTTCAAGGAGCTTTTCGGTAACGCGGCGAGCCGGAACCATAGTTTCGGTTGGGAAGCGGAGGAAGCGGTGGAGAAGGCGAGGAAGCAGGTTGCGAGCCTTATCGGCGCCACCGCAAAGGAGATCGTCTTCACCAGCGGCGCGACCGAATCGAACAATCTGGCTCTGAAGGGTGTCGCCCAAATGTATGCCGAAAAAGGCAACCACATTATCACGGCGGCCAGCGAGCACAAAGCGATTCTCGATACCTGTAAGCATCTTGAAAAGGAAGGCTGCCGCGTAACATACCTGCCTCTCAAACAAGACGGGTTGATCGACCTCGACATGTTGAAAGAGGCGTTCACCGACAAAACGATTCTTGTCAGCATCATGTATGCGAACAATGAAATCGGTGTCGTTCAACCGATTCGCGAGATCGGGAAGATGTGCAAGGAGCGGGGTATCCTGTTCCACACTGATATGGTTCAGGCGGCCGGTAAGATCCCGGTGGACGTGATCAAGGACAACATCGATCTTGCCTCGATCTCGGCACACAAGCTGTACGGCCCGAAAGGCGTCGGCGCTCTATATGTCCGGCGCAAAAGCCCTCGTGTGCAGCTCACTGCTCAAATGGATGGTGGCGGTCATGAGCGCGGCATGCGATCCGGAACCTTGAACGTGCCGTCGATTGCCGGCCTTGGAGCGGCTTGCGAAATCGCCCAGAAGGAGATGGCGGAGGAATCTGCGCGTCTACAGGCCTTGCGCGATCGTTTGAAGGACAAGATTATGTCCGAGCTCGATGAGGTATTCATCAACGGTTCCTGGGAGCACCGGCTGCCCCACAACCTCAACATCAGTTTTGCTTATGTCGAAGGGGAATCGATGCTGATGGGTATCAATGATATTGCTGTTTCGAGTGGCTCGGCCTGCACTTCGGCCACCCTCGAACCTAGCTACGTGCTTAAAGCTCTGGGCTTAGGGGACGATCTCGCGCATTCTTCAATTCGTTTCGGTATCGGTCGCTTCAACACGCAGGAAGAGGTCGATTACACGGCGGCTCGCGTTATTGAAGTAGTCAAAAAGCTTCGTGAACTTTCGCCACTCTACGAGATGGCGAAAGAAGGCATCGATCTTACCAAAGTCCAATGGACTGCCCACTAAGGTTGCACCCGGAGGAAAGGAAATCATCATGGCGTATTCAGATAAAGTTCTTGATCATTACAACAATCCCCGGAACGTCGGGTCGATGGATAAAGCGAACCCCGATGTCGGTACGGGCATGGTCGGCGCGCCCGAATGCGGCGACGTAATGAAGCTGCAGGTGAAGGTCAATCCGATCACCGGCATCATCGAAGATGCGAAGTTCAAGACTTTCGGCTGCGGCAGCGCGATCGCGAGTTCTTCGCTAGCGACTGAGATGCTGAAAGGGAAAACAGTTGACGAAGCGCTTGAAATCAAAAACACCGCTATTGTCAACGAACTCAGCTTGCCACCGGTAAAAATTCACTGCTCGGTACTGGCGGAAGACGCTATCAAAGCCGCTATCACCGACTACAAGACGAAAAAGCAGGGTTCTGCGAAACCGGAGACTGTCCGCGCTTGAACGGCATCCAACAAACCGAGGGAGCGGTCAGCGCTCCCACTGTTTCGAAGATGATTACCGTAACTCCAAAGGCGGTTCAGAAGATTCGTGACGCTTTCACCAAGCAAGGCGTGACTGGCGGCGGATTACGTCTTGGTGTACTTGGCGGGGGCTGCTCGGGGTTGAGCTATCAGTTCAAATACGATCCAAAGCCCCGGGCCACGGATAACGTCTTCACGTTTGAAGACGACGTGCAGGTCTATATCGACCCGAAGAGCATGGTGTTTCTTGACGGGATGACACTCGATTGGAAGGATTCACTGCTGCAATCGGGTTTCGCGTTTGAAAATCCTCACGCCAAGAAAAGCTGTGGCTGCGGGACATCGTTCACCGCGTAATGCCGGGCGTATCCTCCTCGCAGGACTACTTCAGCCTCTTCGGTTTGCCGCGCCGGTTAACGCTTGACGTATTGGATCTGCAATCCCGTTTTTATTCGCTAAGCCGCCAGTTTCATCCCGATCGTTTCGTGCGGAGCAGCATCGCCGAGCAACAGGACGCGCTTGACAAGACTGCCCTACTGAATGACGGCTATCGCATCTTGCGAGATCCGATTCAAAGGGCGGAGTACATGCTTTCCCAGGCTGGGTTCGATATCGGGGAACAGAGATCAAAGGACGTTCCGCCGGAACTTCTCGAAGAGGTGTTCGAGTTGAACATGCTACTCGAGGAGACGCCGGATCGAGCTGAGCTGGAAGATGCTGGCGCCAAGTTCCGCCGCATGCAGGATGAGACGGATGAGGAACTGGCGAGCCTTTTCGAGAGATACGATGCGACAGAAGATCGTAACGTTCTGCAGTCCATACGGAGCGTACTAAACCGTCGCCGGTACATACAGAATCTCGTGCGAGACGTTGAAAAAGCGCTCGCCTGAAGCGCAATGTCGACATTTCAGATTGATTTCGGTGAACAGAAGAGCCCCGTCGTGGGCATTGATCTCGGGACCACCAACAGCCTGGTCGCGGTCATGGGTCCGACGGGACAACCAGAGGTAATCGCAGGGCCCGATGGCTCGAAGATCGTTCCATCTGTAGTATCCATAACCGAATCCGGAGAAGTATTGGTTGGGGCGTTTGCTCGGGATGCGCTGTTGACGCATGCCGATCGGACCGTATATTCCACGAAACGCCTGATGGGTCGTGGATCGGCTGACGTTCAGGATGAACTTAGCTCAATTCCCTTTCAGATTGCGGAAGGTTCGGAGTCCGTCTTGCAACTACGGGTAGCCGACCGCATATTGACGCCGCCCCAGATCGCTGCCGAGGTCTTGAAGCACCTAAAGGCCAATGCCGAATTGTACCTGGGGCAGGAGGTAACGCAAGCCGTTATCACCGTTCCGGCCTACTTCAATGATGCGCAGCGACAAGCGACGAAAGATGCCGGCCGTATCGCGGGTCTGGAAGTATTACGCCTGGTGAATGAGCCGACCGCGGCATCGCTTGCATACGGGCTCGACAAACGTAAGGAAGGCATCGTAGCCGTTTACGACTTCGGTGGCGGAACATTCGATATCTCGATTCTCAAGCTTCACGAGGGCATCTTTGAAGTGCTCGCGACTCGAGGAGACACACGCCTGGGCGGAGACGATATCGATGACTTGCTTATCCGCGTCGCGCTCGAAGATATCGGTTCGGAGTGGTCGGAAGATATAGCCAGAAACTCGGAATTGTTCCAACTATTGCGCCGGGCGGTAATTCGAGCCAAAGAAGAGCTGTCGTTTATGCCGGCGGCGTTCATCGATCTTGAATATCGAGGCAGACACTACCGTAGAGAATTGCCACGGGACCTTTTTGAACAGCTCATCACGCCGATCATCGACCGCACTCTGGCTCCCTGCCGCGAGTGTTTGAAGGACGCCGGTGTTGACGTGGCCGACATCGCTGAAGTTGTCCTGGTTGGTGGTTCAACGCGGATACCGCTCGTTCGCAGAGCTGTCGAGAACTTGTTTCGAGCGAGGCCGCATACCGAACTGAACCCTGATGAAGTGGTAGCAGTAGGCGCAGCGGTGCAAGCCGGAATTTTATCGGGAGACGTGACCGACACGCTGTTGCTCGATGTGACACCTTTATCACTGGGGATCGAGACGATGGGCGGCGTTGTCTCTAAGCTTGTGCATCGCAACTCAACCATTCCAGCGAGTGCCACGGAGCAATTCACCACCGCAGTTGACGGGCAGCGCAATGTCCTGATTCACGTCGTCCAAGGAGAACGGGAACTGGTGAAGGACTGCCGCAGCCTCGCTAGGTTCGACCTGAAGGATATCGACCCGGTCCCGGCCGGTATGGCGCGTGTTGAAGTTAGATTTCTGATCGATGCCAACGGAATTCTCAACGTCACCGCAAAAGACGTGCGTACGGGGAAAGAACAAAGCGTCGACGTGAAGCCTTCTTACGGATTGAGCGACGAACAGGTTGAGGCGATGATCCGCGAGTCCTACGAGCGCGCGGAAGACGATTTCCGCGAACGGCAGGTGCGGGAGGCTCGTGTTGAGGCCGACTCGATCCTGGCGGCAACCGAGAAGGCGAAAGCCAACGACGCGTGGTTCAGTCTCAGCGAAGAAGAACGGCAGAACATAGACATCGCGATAAACAAGCTGCTGGTCGCCTACAACTCTGACGATCACACCCTAATTCGCGACCACATTGACAATCTCAACGCCGCTACCATCAAGCTGGCCGAGAATATGATGAATACCGCCGTGCGCGGCGCGTTGAAAGGCACCAAGATCGAATGACCTGGGAAGATGCCGAAGATATCGGGATTGAGTTGAACGAGAAGTTTCCTGACATCGATCCGCTGACCGTGCGCTTTACCGATCTTCATAAGCACGTCACCGAGCTGAAAGGATTCACGGGAGATCCTGCGAAATCGACCGAAGGGAAACTCGAGGCCATTCAAATGGCTTGGTACGAGGAATGGAAAGATAACCAGTAATGCTTCGGCGTCGGTTTGTCTCTACCCTGGCATTAGCGGCTGCCAGTCCCTTAGCTGGGCAGGCACGAAAAAGTCGTCAGGTTATCCTCATCAGCATTGATGGTTTCCCGGCATACGCGCTCAATGACCCCGGCCTTCCGCTGCCCACCATCCGTCGTCTTGCACGGGAAGGCGCCGCCGCCGATAGTATGCAGACCGTTAATCCCTCGGTGACGTGGCCGAATCACACTTCCATGGTGACCGGTGTCACGCCGGCCCGCCACGGATTGCTATACAACGGGATGCCTGTTCGCCAAGGTGAAGGCAAGCCACTTAAAGTGGAACCATGGGTCGCGAAAGAAAACCTGGTCCTGGCCCCAACCGTTTACGACTTGGCTCATGAGGCCGGGTTGACCACAGCCGAGATCGATTGGGTAGCGATTCACCAGGCAAAGACAATCACATGGTCATTTGCCGAACGGCCCCTACCCACCGATGCCGTCCCGCGGGAGATGATCGCAGCAGGTCTCGTCACGGAGGCTGAAATTCGCGATTTTGCAAAGGCGGACATCGTTCTCCGCGACGAAATCTGGACCCAGGCTGCCGTCCATATCCTGCAAAAACACAAGCCGAATCTGATGCTATTCCACCTGCTTGCGACGGACAGTTCCCAGCATCGCTACGGCGCGCGCAGCCTAGGTGGTCGGACCGCACTAGCCCTTGCCGACGCCCGAGTAAAGCAGATCGTCGACACTGTGGGCGATCGCGCAACCATCATCATCGTCTCCGATCACGGGTTCAAGACCTATGACAAGGTAATCCAGGCCAACGCTTTTCTCGCTGTCAAAGGTTTTCAGGAGGATGTTTGGGTGATCCCGGAAGGCGGCAGCGCAATGGTGTACATCACCAGATCGGCAAAAAAGGCCGAGCTCGCACCTAAACTTCGCTCCGAGCTAGCCGGCATCGCGGGCGTAAAAGCGGTCATCGAGCCGTCCGGCTTCGAGCAGCATGGCTTTCCTCCGCCGAATGACCGTATGGCCGATATGGTCCTGCTCGCCGAAGATGGCTATTCGTTCGGGGGTGCTGTGAAGGGCGAGACCGTGACCAATGTCCCGGCCGGATCGACGCCCGGAGCGCACGGGTACGTGAACACGGATCCCGACATGAACGCAGTTTTTGTCGCCTGGGGAGCCGGGATTAAGGGTGGAACCCGCTTGGGTTCGGTTCGTAATCTGGACGTAGCGCCTACAATCGCGCGCCTATTAGGCTTGGATATGAAGAACATGCAGGGTCGTGTGCTGACGGAAGCTCTCCAATAAGCGTCCGTGCTACACTGAAAAGGTTCGTTAATCCCCTCGGAAAGTCCGAAACAATGCCTAAGTTAAAGACACATAAGGGTGCGTCCAAAAGGTTTAAGAAGACCGGCACGGGCAAGATTGTTCGTAATCATGCGTTTGGCCGTCACATTCTAACCTCGAAAGCGCGCTCGCGTAAACGTAAGCTGAACCAGAGTGTTGTCGCCGATCCGGCCGACCAAGCGAAGCTGAAGGAGATGCTGCCCTACTAAGGCGGCGTCCGCTTCGTTTTAGATATTGAGTGCGGCCGGGCTCATTCGCACGTGCCTGTTCGCCTCGTTTTGAAATAAGGAGAAAACGTGCCTAGAGTAAAAAGAGGAACTAAGCGCAGGGCAAATCGTAAGAAAACCCTGGCGCTAGCCCAAGGATTCTTTCTAACAAAGAGCAAGCTGTATCGCTCCGCTCAGGAAGCGGTAGAACGCTCGCTCCGTCATGGCTACATTGGCCGTAAACACAAGAAGCGCGATTATCGCTCGCTCTGGATCGTGCGCATCAACGCCGCCTGCCGCACTGCCGGGATCTCATACAGCAAGTTCATGGACGGCTTGAAGAAAGCCGGAATCGATCTGAACCGCAAAGTTTTGGCCGAGATTGCTGCCAGCGACGAAGCTGCTTTCCGCTCCCTGGTGGATCGGGCCAAAACGGCCGTTCCGGCGAAAGTACAATAGCTGATCGGAAGCGGTACTGAGTATGGCCACCCCTACGACTACCCGAATCGAAGATACCGATGCGCTCCAGAATTTGGAGGAGCGCATTCTCCGAGCTGTAGATCTTGTTGCCCAATTGCGGCAGGAGAAAGATGCGGCCGTGAAGGCGACTGATGAATTGAAGGCCGAAAACATCCGGCTTTCCGAAGAGCTGGAAGCATTGAAATCGGAACGCAAGCAGGTTCGCGGACGCATCGAAAAGCTTCTGGGTCAGATGGACACACTGGCCAGTTAACCCTCCGAGATGGACACGCCCGAGAAACGTCCCGTTCGCGTGTCCATCCTCAACCAAACCTTCACCCTTCTGGTGTCGGGCGATACCTCAGATATCGAAAAAGCAGCCGCAGAAGTAGAAGAATTGACTCAAGCGATCGCCCGGTCGGGCAACATGGACTCGCTACGTATCGCCACGCTTGCTTGTCTTCACTTGCAGGATCGTGTCTTGACTCTGGAGCGCGAATTCAAGCAGCTTCGCAGCCGTGTCGAAGACACATCCCGGGAGTTCTCCCTACTGCTCGACGATGTGCTGGAGAAGTAGTCAGCCTACGACGGTAGTTCGTTGTCCGGAAGCGGGACGATCGCGCCCCCACTCAGTCCTTTCGGACGGGGATTAAGTTTTGCCGGCACTGGCGCATCGCCGAGTTCGTCATTCAGAAGGTCGAGGCTATCTGGTTCGTCGAATCTTCCAAGTGGTAATGAAGCTAGTCGAGCTTTCAACGTGTCCAGCAATGTCTGCGAGGTCATCAGATCGGGCAACCCGGATTCCAGATCCTGGATGACGCTCGTCAGATAGCCATGCAACCACACGAGACTGTCCCGATCGTGAGGATCGAGAAGTTTCAACCGCTTGCGAAGCTGCTCAGCCGCGTGTAGCAATTGGCCATCCATCGCTCCATTTTGCCACCATTTGCCTCAGAACATGCGCTCTTGGCGTCTTAGCGTCCCAAACGATCCGATGTTTGCTATCGCGAAGGCTACTCGAAACTGGTTCTCGTTTCGAGTACCTACGTTGAAGCGGCGGTATTGAATGCTGTAGCCACAACAGTCTGTGTTGTAGGAAAACTGTGACTGCATGTGTTGCAGGATCCCCTTCCTGTAGTCATACACAACATAAGCTCGCGTGCTAAACCCCTTCGTATTCTCTAGACCATAGCCCACATTGCCGTAGATCTGGTTGGCGCTGGGACTCAGCACGGGGTGACTTCGAACCTGATTATGGCCTATCGAGGTGAAGATGTTGTTCTTGAAACGCTTGTCGCCAATCAGACTGGTATTGGTGACATGTCCTCGTTTAGGATCGTAATCGGCATGCCACTGCACCACTACGCCTGCAAACGATCGTACCCGCAACACGGAGGATATCGGAGAATAGTGACGAGCCTGATCGAGGAACGCATATCCAGTTAATGTCGCGGAACTGAGCAGGACATTTCGGGCGCCCTCGACGATTGCTCCGCCGAACGTCGGATTAAAGTACCGGCGATGTGCGACGGACCAACTGACAGATTCCTGGACACGCCCGTCCGCCTCTTTCGTAAGAATCCGATTTGTCAGCGAGACCTCGAGCTCGTTCGTATCCGACAACAACTCCGTCTCATCGAAACGAATCAATTGCTGGAAGTTGTCAATGCCTGTCACGTATCGGTAGCCTGCGCGCGGCTCTATCACGTGTTTGCGCTTTCCGTTGTACACCCGAGAGAGAGAGGGCAAGATGAGCTCGGTTGAGAACTCGCGCGAACTTCTTTGGACTGCAGCGCCGGTGAATTGGTGGTTGATACCTAGGCTGCTTCCGTAGTGTGTCTCGCGAATCGAGAATGACGGGATCAGATGAATGTCCTTCCAACGCAGCGCAGTGGTGACGCGAGGCTCGAAGTCCAGCCGATCTACGAACTGCGCTGTCGAAATGCCCAGCTCATTGCGCCGCATAAAGGATGCGCTGCTATCGAAAGAAACCCAGACTGGGAGGACGCGCTCCGTAATTTGGCGATCGCGGCTGCGAAACTCGAGCGAAGGCATTCGCCGTAGGGAAACCTTGTCATTCGGGGCGGTGCTCAGAAAGTTCTCGACTCGCCATGCGGCGATGTCGAGGGAAAAGGAGTCCCAGTACTTCGACACGTGGGCGGAAGTATGCACTTCAGAAAAGATCGCCTCGTAGAACGAGTCGGTGAAGGATTGCCGGAAATTGAACGAGCTGAGGTAATTCACGTCCGC
>DASQLD010000402.1:0-3551 GCA_035630195.1 Bryobacteraceae bacterium | reverse complement strand
CTTTCAACACGGGGGAGGGCCGCCCGCGATACTCTGCAGCGCCAAGAACGATGATTACGTCGGCTGGACGCGCTTCATCGATTTCGGACTGGCGTTGAATTGCGCTGACAATCCAAGCGAGATAGCCTACAACGAGCAGCGTGAGAAGAACACCGCCGCGCCAGAGCAGTTTACGCATGTGCGCTATGATTTCTACGTTCGAATCTATTCAGCATACACGTCCCATTTGCCACGCATGCCCGCGGAGCTTACGAGTCTTCAAAACCCGCTTCTCAAAGATGTTCGACGCGCCATCGCGAAAGGAGGCCTCACGCCGGACGGTTGCTGTGTCGCCGAAACCTTTCATCTATTAGAGGAAGCGCTCCGGAGCGAATGCTCCATTCCGACCGTAATCGCCTCAGAATCCGTGCGCGCCACAGTCGAACGCCGTATCGGACGGCTGCGAAACATTCAACTCATTCGGGTACCGGATAGCGTCTACTCGGAGATCTCGGCGACGGAATCGAGTCAAGGTGTGATGGCGCTGGTCCGTCCGCCAAAGTGGGAACTCGACGGACTGCTGCGTGGTGTACCGCTGGTGATGATACTCGACGGAGTCCAGGATCCTGGAAACGCCGGCTCCATCGTAAGGGCTGCGGAAGCGTTTGGCGCCTCCGGAGTCATGTTCATCAAGGGTTCCGTCAACCCATACAATCCGAAAGCAATCCGGGCTTCAGCGGGTTCTCTCTTTAGAGTTCCCATCGTCTCCGCGATCGACCCCGCTTTGGCTTTGGCCGCTCTCTCGCAAAAGAAGATTGACTTGTACGCCGCCATGCCCCGGGCAAACATCACCGTGGGAGAAGCAGACTTAAAGCGTCAGTGCGCCTTCATTATCGGAAGCGAGGGACGAGGCGTCAGTTCGGGCCTCCAGGGCGCAGCTTTGGACATTCGCATTCCCACATCGGAAGTGGAGTCGCTGAATGCGTCCGTCGCGGCCGGCATCCTGCTGTACGAGGCCTGGCGGCAGAGGACGCAGGCGGTGTGAGCCTTTTCGAAGACAGTCCGCTCCCACGAATCGATAAAGGCCGCCCGCTCGCCGAACGTATGCGCCCCGAAAGTCTGGACGAATACGTTGGGCAGCAGCATATTCTCGCGCAGGGAAAGCCGCTGCGGCTACAGATTGAACGGGATCAGCTCAGCTCAATGATTTTGTGGGGACCGCCGGGCGTTGGCAAGACCACCCTGGCCCGCCTGATCGCTAAGCTGTCCCGGGCTGACTTCGTGCCCTTCAGCGCCGTCATGTCCGGCGTGAAGGAGATCAAGGCCGTTATGGCGGACGCCGAAAAGAACCGTCGCGCCGGACGCCGCACCGTCGTTTTTGTCGATGAGATTCACCGGTTCAACAAGGCGCAACAGGATGCTTTCCTGCCCTATGTCGAGCGGGGTGACATTGTTCTAATCGGCGCAACCACGGAGAATCCCTCCTTCGAAGTGATATCGGCGCTTCTCTCCCGTTCGAAAGTTTACGCGCTGGCGCAACTCAGCGTTCCGGAGATCGTTTCGATGTTGCGCCGCGCGCTGGAAGACACAGAACGTGGGCTCGGATCGCTAGACCTTAAGGCCACGGACGAAATCCTTGAACAAATCGCCGTCTATGCGAGCGGTGACGGCCGGTCGGCGTACAACATTCTCGAGCTTGCGTCCGTCACGGCCATCGATGGACAAATAACATCAGAAACACTGGAGGATGTTCTCCAGCGAAAAACCCTTCTTTACGACAAAAGTGGAGAAGAACATTACAACCTGATCTCGGCGCTGCATAAATCGGTCCGATCAAGCGATGTGCAGGCATCTCTTTATTGGCTGGCGCGAATGCTCGAAGCAGGCGAAGACCGGATGTACCTGGCGCGACGCTTAATGCGCATGGCAATCGAAGACATCGGGATGGCCGATCCCAGGGCTCTGGAGCAAGCGGTGGCTGCGCAATCCTGCGTGCATTTTCTGGGAATCCCTGAAGGTGATCAGGCGTTGGCCCAGATTGCCATTTATCTGGCGCTGGCTCCTAAATCCGATGCCGCCTATGCCGCGCTTAACGCTGCGCGAGCGGAAGTTCAGACCGGACTCGCCCATCCCGTGCCGATGCATATCCGCAACGCCCCCACCCGGCACATGAAGGATTGGGGATATGGCGGTGGATACCAACATGCCCATAGTCAACCAAACGCGCTCACTTCTATGGACTGTTTGCCCGACCCTCTCCGAGGCGCCGAATTCTATCGGCCTACGGATCGCGGCTGGGAAAAAAGAATAAGTGAGCGCATGCAGGAAATCGGAAATGTCCGTAAGTCAAACGGCGAAGTCGAGCCGGAATAGAAGCACCTCCGCCAGGTGGCGCCCAGTGCCCAAAGCATAATCATCTAAGGTAAAACCACTCCCCGTACGGTTAAGTTAAAGTTTTCCTTCTATTGAACTGATTCTCGAGCGGGTGCATTCTAGCTGGGAGGAGAAATATCCGTGTTTCCGGAACAGACGCCTTCCACATCACGACTCGAGAGGGGAATTGAGCGGCGTGCCGCCGATCGCTTCCCAATAGAAAGGGAAGTAAGATATCGAATCCTCAATAAACGCAGTAGCTGCGAGGAGGGTACCGGTAAAACGGTAAATATATCCAGCAATGGCGTTCTATTCACTACCGACCAAATACTAGTACCAGGGAAACGCCTGGAACTATCGATCAGTTGGCCAGCGCAACTGGACAACAAATGTCAGTTAAAACTGGTCGCAAGAGGTCGTGTGGCCCGTCTCGAGCAAGGAAAAGCTGCGATCGAAATTCAGCAATATGAGTTCCGAACCCAGGGATCTAAGGGGTTCACCGTACCGCTCGATCCGCCCCCTCAATCGAATCGACCTTCTTAATCTCCTCGCCTTTACACTCCCGTCCGGTCGCGCCCATTACAATTCTTGTAGCCGCGACCGAATATATGCGACGACGTTCCCTTTTGAAAACGATGGCCGTCCTTCCAATGGCCCCGCCAAATCTGTCAGGAGCGGAAACCCGAGCTTGGCTCGGCCCCGACTACTGGGCCAACCCGCTACAGGATTGGAGAAAATCCGGGGACCGCTTCGAGTGCCATGTTGCCGGAGGTGATCGGAACGTTTTCTGGCTCTCGAAGGAAATCGGGCAGAACGCTTCCAACTTCAAAATGACGGTTCGACTCGGAAAGCTCACGCCTGCGGGCGCTGGGACCCGGCAGGGCTGGGTCGGATTTCGTATCGGGATGCGCGGGCACTTCAATGACTATCGGGACACGGCGATTCGTGGTCTCGGCCTTGAAGCAGGCATCACCGGCGATGGGCGTCTGTTTATCGGTGCGGCCGCCGATGGGCCGCGCATTGCTTCGCTGGACGGGTTGACTCTGACGCTAGAGCGGTCTGGACAGACACTCCGTCTATCCGCGGGTGGTCAGTCGCTGGAGCTCAACATGGGAGCAGATCAAGCGGCTGGTGGCGTTGCACTCGTTTGCCATTCTGGAGAACTCCCGACCGGCGCGCCGGATCGAGCCGAACCGCAG
>DASQLD010000401.1:0-14983 GCA_035630195.1 Bryobacteraceae bacterium | reverse complement strand
GATGTGGATCACTACGGCCCGCGATGGGCGCCGGATTCAGGCAGTCTTATCTATTACACGTCCGGAACTCAGCCCGGTGAGCCGGGTACCATCTGGGAGATTTCGGCGCTGGGTGGTACACCACACAAGCTGGTGAGTGCTTTGGGCCCGGGCGACCTGAGCCATGATGGCAAGAACCTGGTCTATTTTCGTTTTCTAGCCGGAACAATCGAACTTGCAGTTGCCGCACGCGACGGATCCAAGGGCCGTGCCATCGCGAAACTTCTAAGCACGATCAACTACTGTCCGCGGTGGTCTCCCGATGACCGGCGGATTGCCTTTCTGCGCGAGTTGGGTAGCACGGACTTTAGTAACAGTCTGTTCGTGCAAGAACTCGCCGGCGGTGAGCCGCAGGAACTTCTTGGAGGTACCCATTTGCTCCAGGGACTCGCGTGGGCGCCAGACGGGTCGGGGCTGATCGTCAGCTCTGCGCAAGGAAGCACCATGAGCTATCCTCCGACGTACAACTTGTGGATGGTTCCGCTCGGCCGTGGCACTTCGGTCCAGCTGACATTTGGCGAGATTTCCTACGAGTCACCTGATGTGGGAAGTGATGAGAGGCTCGTGGTCAGTCGTGTTCGCTCTCATTCCGATATTTGGAAATTCCCGATCGACGGGAAACCTGCGGACAACGCTAAACGCGGCATCAGAATAACGCGACAGACAGGTCAGGTGCAGACGGTTTCGGTAAGCCCCGATGAAACCGAAGTCGTGTTTCTATCCGATAGCGGGGGTCACTCCAATGTTTGGGCGGCGCGGACTGCGGATGGCGCTATGCGCCCGATCACGCGTGAGTACGGCCGGGGAGTAGTCGCTGTGCCGCTCTGGTCGCCCCGTGGTGATCTAGTCCAATTTCTCTCGAGCCGAAAATCGGCTCGTGCGGATGTGACCTTGTGGCTGGTTAAACCGGACGGCAGCGAGCCGCGAGATCTGGAGATTGCGGGCGTGTGGGCGTGCTGGTCCGGTGATGGCCAATGGCTTTACTATTCCGATTCAGAACAAGGCGTTCATCGAATCCGAAAGGCGCCGATTGATGGCGGTCAACCCCGCACAGTACGAAACGACAACACTGTCGCCTGTGCCTTGGCTTCGGACGGTTCGGTGATGTACTACAGTACGATCCTGACCCAGGCCACAGGTGTCTATGACTACGAAATTCGTGCTGCGAGACCTGAGAACGGTTCGTCAGTGGCAATTGGAAAGGTTTCCGGAGCGCGCGTCCCCGTTAGCGCCGTGAATTTCCAACCTTTTCTTTCCGGCGATGGGAAGTGGCTAGCCGCGCCGCTCAACGACGGGTCGACAAGTAATCTGTGGGCCTTGTCGACGTCCGACCACACCTGGCGACAGCTTACTGATTTCTGGCCGAGAAACGTCGTCATCGCGCGGCGGATCGCATGGTCTAGAGATGGCAAACATCTCTACGCTTCAGTGTCCGACGTCATGCGGACATCGTCATGTTGTCGGGGCTGAAGTGGTGAACTGGTTCAAGCTTGAGGAGAATACCACGAACACCGCTAAAGCGCTCGTTCAAACCCAAACGCTACAATGAAATCTATCCATTCCAATCAGGAGAGTTCATGGTTACCAAGCGCATAGGTATCCTCACAGGCGGAGGCGATGTTCCGGGTCTGAACGCGGTCATCAAGAACGTTGTCTACCGGGCTACCGACAATGGTATTGAAGTGGTGGGAATCCGTCGTGGGTGGGAAGGTCTCACACACGTGAATCTCGAAGACCCATCGAGCACGGCTCGCTATATTCTGCCCCTCGACCGGCAGAACACGCGTACTGTGGACCGTACCGGCGGAACCTTCCTCCACTCGAGCCGAACCAACCCCTCCAAGATGAAGAAGACGCCTGAATTCCTGCAAGGAGTCGAGTTTCCGAAATCGGAGTTCACCAAAAAGGGCCTAACCTCGACAGTATTCGATATGAGCTCGCAGGTTTTGAGGAATCTCGAAAAACTCGGGCTCGAGTACTTAATAGCGATCGGGGGGGATGACACATTGAGCTATGCGGCAACGTTGGATAAGCTCGGGTACAAAGTCATCGCGGTGCCGAAGACGATGGACAACGATGTCCGCAATACCGAATATTGCATCGGTTTTTCTACGGCTATCAGCCGGGCTTCTGACTCGATCAATCGACAGCGAACGACGATAGGATCGCACGAGCGCATCGGAGTCTTCCGCGTATTCGGTCGCGACGCCGGATACACATCGCTATATACGGCCTATGTGATGTCCATGCGATGCGGCATTCCCGAGTATAAGTTCGATCTCGAGAAGATGGTCAAGCTGCTGGTGGACGACAAGCGTGGCAACCCTAGCAACTACTCCATCGTCGTCCTGTCGGAAGGATCGGAATGGCAGGGATTCACGCTACAGGAGTATGGCGAGCCGGACGCTTTCGGCCATCGCAAGAAGATGAGTGTCGGCGAGGCATTTAGTGAAGAGATCAAGCGGCTTGCAAACGAGGAGACGGTCGTCAGCGATCTGACCTACGATCTTCGCGGCGGTGATCCTGACTTCACGGACAAACTTGTGGCCACGACGTTCGGGACCATGGCCTTCGACGCGGTTCTCGACGGAAAGAGTGGTTTGATGGCTGCCATTCAAGAGGGCCGTTACACGATGGCTAAGATACCTGATCCGAAGCTAGGCCCTCGTCATGTGGATGTCGAGACCATGTACAACACCGAGCGTTATCGTCCGACATACGACAACAAGGAAGGTTTGCCTATCTTCCTGACAAAGGGCTGATCTGTCCCGCTGGCTGAGTTGGTTTCGCAAACCTTCCTCCTCGGTCTCCCTGGATGAAATCCGGCGCAGCTTCAATGAGGCTGCGTCGGACGAGGAGCACTTTCCCTCCACAATCGACCCCCGCATCTTTCATGTCCAGTTGATCCTCCGCTATTTTGGAGATCTTCGGAATGGACGCGTACTCGATATCGGCTGCGGTAAGGGTCGATTCGCGCGAGTTTTGAAAGATCAGAATCCGAAAGCCAGACTTGTTGGTTTCGATTTGGCTGAAGCTATGTTGCGTTTCGTCCCCGAAGCGATATCGCCATGTTGCGGGTCGATGACGACGCTGCCGTTCGCAGACGGATCGTTCGACGCCGCCTACGCCACCGAATCTCTTGAACATGCGGTGGACATCGGGAAAGCCGTCGACGAGATGTGCCGAGTTGTCCGGCCAGGCGGGCGCATCGTCGTCATTGACAAAAATGCAGCGCATTGGGGGCGTCTTAAGACACCGGCTTGGGAGAAATGGTTCGAGCGGCGACAACTCGAAAACCTGCTCCGCCGGCATTGCACGGAGGTGTCGAGCGACTTTATCTCGTACTGGGAGGATGTCCCGCCAGACGGTCTGTTCATTGCATGGACGGCGCTTCGGTAAAGCTATCCTGAAGGTAAGCATGGATCACAGTATCGAACCGGTTACGGAAGTCGTCGAGGCGCAAGGTCATCTCATCGATAGCCACATCATGGAGCGCATCTTTGACACCGTCGTAGAGTTCCAGGGAAAATTCGAGGTGGAAACCTTCGAAATCGGCCGCACGAATGGAGACGCATCCCAACTTCGGCTTAAGGTAGAAGCGCCGAGCCACAAACAGATGGGATTAATGCTCGATGCGCTCATTAGTCTTGGCTGCAGTCCCGTCGATAGCGGCGATGCCGATCTGCGTGCCATTGAGAAAGACAAGTGCGCTCCGGAAGACTTCTATTCGACGACGAATCATCGGACATACGTAAGAGTAGGAGGAAGCTTCATCGAGGTTCAAGATCAGCGCATGGATGCCCTGGTTGTGGTCGGCGATGGTCAGGCATGGTGCCGAAAGCTCCGCGACATCAAAGCAGGTGATCAGGTGGTAGTGGGTATGAGAGGTATCCGGGTTGTGCCGGAATCGAAGGAGCGCGACCGCCATTCGTTCTCGTTCATGAGCAACGGGATCTCTTCGGAACGGCAGGTGGAGACGGCTGTTCAGCAAACAGCGGCCCTGATCCGTAATGCGCGCGATGGCGGACAGAAAGTTATCGTTGTGGCAGGACCGGTTGTGGTCCATACAGGTGGATCGACGCCTCTGGCGAAGCTAATCAGAGCCGGGTATGTGCAGGCGTTGTTAAGCGGCAACGCGCTTGGCGTGCATGACATCGAAGCGGCAATCTGTGGAACGTCGCTTGGCGTGCGACTGGCGGACGGACGCCAGGAAGAGCACGGCCACCGCAATCATATGCGAGCGATAAACGCGATTAATCACTGCGGCAACATCCAGGGCGCCGTGCAACAGGGGCGGCTGACAAGTGGCGTCATGTATGAATGTGTGCGCAATAATGTCCCGTTCGTCCTTGCCGGGAGCCTCCGCGACGATGGTCCGTTACCTGACACGGTTACGGACATGAATGTCGCTCAGGACTTGTGCGCGCAGCATCTGAAGGGCGCTGGAGTTGTTCTCTGCCTCGGCTCGATGTTACATTCCATTGCCATTGGGAACATGTCGCCGAGTTGGGTGAAGCTGGTTTGCGTGGACATCAATCCTGCTGTCGCAACGAAGGTAAGTGATCGCGGGACTGGTCAGGCGGTTGGCGTGGTTACTGATGTCGGTCTATTTCTCGATCATCTGTGCCGCACTCTCGTCCCGGCGGAGGCGGAAGCCCGAGCATGAATCGCGGATATACGGATGAGCAGGCGACTGCAGGAATCGATGCGGCACTACCGGAGATTGAGACTTGGCCCAATACCTATCCAGGGTATGAAATCGAGATTGTACTGCCGGAATTCACCTCAGTCTGTCCCAAGACGGGTTTGCCGGATTTCGGCAGATTAACTTTGCGCTATGTTCCGGATCAAAGCTGCCTGGAGTTGAAATCTTTGAAGATGTACACTCTCGAGTATCGAAACCTGGGCATCTTCTATGAGAATGTCATCAACCGGTTCCTGCGAGACGTCGTAAACGCGTGTAATCCCATCCGCGCGAGTCTGGTAGGTGACTTCACACCCCGCGGAGGCATTCAATCCAAGATTACGGCGAGTTGGAGCAGAGATCATGGCTACGGCGTCTGATCCGCGAGCAAACGAGCTCGGCGCGATCGTCCGTGAGATTCGTGACCGTGTACGCGCCCGATATCCGGAAGGCCAGCCCGACGGACTGCCGGCGCCGTTAGCCGATTTGACACCTCTGCTCCATGCGCGCGACGCAGCAGAGGCCAAAGTCGCGGCAATTGGAAGTGTCAATCCTCGGCCAGCTGGGTTTGTGAATAACATCATCCAAAGCACAAAGCGAAACATCGCTCGCGCACTGGGATGGTTTATTCGCGACCAGGTCGAATTCAACCGATCGACTGTAAACGCTATCGACGCCGCGCTCGAAGCGCTGAACGAAGTGAATCGATCCCTGGTCGCAGTTTCGGGACGAATCGACAAGTTGAAACAAGATGGTGTCGGTCTACGAGCCGAAGCGACCGAGCTAAAGGATATCCGTGTTCATTGGATTCGCTGGCGGGAAAGCTGGGAAAAGCGGCTGCATCACAACGAAGCTCAATTTCTGCGCAGCGTCGCTGAATTGAACGGCGCATTTGAGCATCGAGTCTCGGCGTCAGACGTTAGCTTTCGGGACAGCTTAAGGGTGCAGCATTCGGAATATCTGGTTGCGCTCGAAAAGGCGAACAAAGACATCCAGGCTCGGTTGTGGAGTGACCTCGATCGCATCCGACTCGAATATGAGCGAATGATCCATTACGAGCTTAGGCTGATCCGGCAACGCTCCCAAGGGCTGGTCGAAGCGCCCCCTCCAGCCGTGGTTCAAGACTTCACAGAGTTCGATTACACGCGCTTTGCGGATAAATTTCGCGGTTCGGAAGATTACGTTCGCCAGACACAGAGCTTCTACGTTCCATACTTCAAAGACTGCCATGCCGTTCTTGATATCGGTTGCGGTCGAGGTGAATTCCTCGAAGTGATGCGAGAAGCGGGTATTCAGACACATGGCATCGATCTCGACAGCAGCTCTGTCGAGGAGTGCCGAAACAAGGGTTTGTCGGCTGAGGTGGCTGATCTGTTCCATTATCTTTCGACAGAAACAGGGGAGCCGTTCGACGGTATCTTCGCCGCGCAGTTGGCTGAGCACTTACCTCCAACCCTTCTTCCTCGCATGATCAAACTTTGCGCCGCGCGATTGAAGCCCGGTGGTGTGTTGGCGCTCGAGACACCGAATCCTGAATCGCTGGCGATCTTTGCGACTCATTTCTACATCGATCCGACGCATACCCGTCCGATCCCGCCGGCATTGATGGCTTTCTACTTCGAGGAATTCGGATTAGGACGGATCGAGGTTCAGCGGCGATTTCCTGCGGGCGATTCCATGCCGGAAGTGAAAGAACTTCCGCAAGCAGTCCAGGAAAAATTCTTTGGTAGTTTGGATTACGCCATCATTGGACGCAAGTTATGAGGGGGTGAGCGCGGGAGGTTTCCCGCCCGCGCCCGAGGGGTTGTGTCCGGTTGGACTCGTTATTAACTAGTACGCTCAACCCCCATCGGCGGTTCGCATAATATTTGTAAATTCGTTCTTACGTTACTTAACTGCGATGTAGGCGACATCCGAGACGGTCGTTTCTCCGGCTGAAACAGTGATTGGTGTTCTCGACGAGACTCGCGCATTTGCAGGGACACGGACGTTCAACTGCGCGATTCCTGCAACCATGTCGGGTGATGCTCCTGCATAGAGCACCTGGCCTTCGACGCCGGAAAACATCACTTTTATTGGTAATCGAAGCGGCGACGCGTTGGATCCGACGATGGAGCCATCTTCGTATGTGCTTTCAAATAGCCCCATTCCGGTAGTCCAGAAGATGACGATCGACCCACGAGGGGCGGCATTCTCCGTCGTATTGACGGAGTTGTCCTGATTCAGAATCGCCCCGTATTCCGTGCTGCCCATTCGAAACACACCCGGATCGGCCGCTTTTACGTCCACAGTGAGCGGGTTGATGGAGCGCCCTTGATACTCAATACGCACCTGCGCCGTGTTCCCGGAGAGCGATAAGGGCGCAATTGCGTTGATCTGATCCTCTCTGACAAAGAGCAAAGGAGCCGGCACATCGTTAAAAAGAACTCGGACTCCGCCAACCGATACTGGCACTTTGCCATTCTCGAGCACGGGGGCGATACCTTCGACTGGTCCCATCCCGGCTCCGAAGAGCGTTACGGCCATGCCGGGAGTAACGCTAACGGTCCGGTAAGATGCGGCATTGAGAGCGCAATCGACACGAGCCGTCGATGCAGCCTCCAAAACATAGCGACGAATGATATTCGGCGCCTGCTCGAAAGGGGTCTGCAGACGGCTCATCGTAACGACATCACCGGTGGGAAGCGTCGCGGCCCAACTTGGGCTGCCTATGTTTGACGCAAGATAGCTTGAATACTTAATGGAACCGTCTCCGCTGAGTCTGACATAAATGGGCATGATGCCCGACTGAGTATCAGGCGTGGAACATCGCTGATAAGCGCCGGATGTTGTAGGGAAATGAGTTCCATTCGTAGTACCAGCCGCCAGAACGTTGCCGGCCGAATCCACTTCAATGCTTCCTACGGATGTCTGCCCGTTAGCGCTCAGAAGACGAGTCCAAGCGATTTTGCCGCCGGCGAACTTTGTCACGAACCCGGAGCCTGCCTGCGAAGCGTACGTTAAGCCGCCCACGTAGACGTTTCCGGCCCCATCAGTTGTCATATCCGACATCTGATCGTTGGCTGGATCGCCCAGGTATGTCGAGTATTGCAATGCTCCCAGACTATTAACCCTGGTGAGGAACATGTCCGACGAACCCGCTCGCTGCAACGTTGTCTGTACGGCGCCGGCCGTAACCGGAAAGCCGGCGGTGTTTACATTCCCCGCGATAACGGCATTCCCGTCGAGATCAGATGCGATTCCAACTGGCGTTCCGACACCCACGAAGGTCGAAAACATCCGGCTAGTGCCTGCTGCGCTCAACTTGGTAACAAATGCCATGCCGCTGCCGCCGACCGCCTGGAAAGCTCCCGGTGTAGTCGGGAAGTCGCGAGCATCCGTGACTCCTGTGACATAAGCGTTGCCCAGAAGGTCCGCGGCAACGCCAGTGACGCGGGTGATTCCGTTTCCTCCTAAATAGGTGGAGAACACCGCGCCGGTAAGACTGTTATTGAGCTTCGCAACGAAGCCGTTCGTAGCCGAACGTGGCGCAGTGGCATTCACGGCGCCTTCCGTGACCGGGAAATTGCGACTGGTAGTCGTTCCTCCGATATAGACAAAGCCTTGCGAGTCGAGAGCAATGCTGGTCGGCAGATCGTCACCCGTCCCTCCCAGAAAAGTTGCGGATGTCATTTCGCCGTCTGAGCCTCTGAATTTCGCGACGACAACGTCATAAAGGCCGCTAAGTCGGGGCTGAGCGGCGTTCCTCGGGACAGTGAAAAGTGGATCCTTCGACCTGCCAAGGGCAAAGACATCACCGCGACCATCGGATATGAGGAAAAGGAACTCGGCCTTCGGAACTTGTCTGGAAAATTTGATAACGGAATCTTCTTGCGCCCAAATGGGGAGCGCAGCGATTAGCAATGCAAATGACAGAAAACGCACGATTCATCGTAACCCGCGCTCTTGCTAACATTGGTTGCAATGCCTAACGATAAGATCGAACGCAGCCTCGGATTCAATACTCGCTTGCTCCATGCGGGCTATGATCCTGACCCCTCCACAGGGGCGCGCGCAGTGCCCATCTATCAATCGACGTCCTTCGTATTCGAGAACTCAGACCACGCCGCCTCCTTGTTCGCGCTCCAGCAGTTCGGGAATATCTATTCCCGAATCATGAACCCGACGACGGATGTTTTGGAGCAGCGCGTCGCATCGCTCGAAAACGGGGTCGCGGCCCTAGCGACATCGAGCGGCCAAGCGGCGCAGATGCTCGCAATCACCAGTCTGCTCGAGACTGGCGACGAGATCGTTTCAGCCAGCACGTTGTATGGCGGCACCTACACGCAGTTCGATGTCAGCTTTCGCCGGCTTGGATTCAAGACGACGTTTGTCGAGCCTGACGACCCGGAGAACTTCCGAAAGGCGATCACGCCAAGAACGCGCCTTATCTTTGGCGAGACGATTAGCAATCCAAGGGGTAATGTTCTCGACATCGAAGCGATCGCCAAGATCGCGCACGAGCACAATATCCCGTTGATGATCGACAATACGTTCGCGACGCCCTATCTTTGCCGGCCCATCGACTACGGAGCCGATATCGTCGTACATTCTCTGACGAAGTTCATGGGCGGACACGGAACCAGCATCGGTGGAATCATCGTCGATAGCGGTAAATTTCCGTGGGAGAAGGGCAAGTTTCCAGGCTTGAACGATCCGGCCCCTGCGTATCATGGCATGAAGTTCCGTGAGACCTTTGGCCCGATCGCATACATCATCAAGTGCCGTGTTGACGGTTTGCGTGACTTGGGGCCCTGTATCAGCCCATTCAATTCGTTCCTCTTTCTTCAAGGCATCGAGACACTCGGCATGCGGATGGACCGCCATGTCTCGAACGCTCTCGCCACTGCTCAGTTTCTCGAGAAGCATCCGAGTGTCGAATGGGTGAAGTATCCGTCGTTGCCATCGAGTCCTTATTACGCAACGGCGCAAAAATACCTGCCGAAGGGAGCCAGCGCCGTGTTCTCGTTCGGCCTGAAGGGAGGTTATGACAGCGGGAAGAAGTTTATCGACTCGCTGAAGATTTTCTCCCATCTGGCAAACGTCGGCGACGCTCGGAGTCTGGTAATTCATCCGGCCTCGACCACACACCAACAATTGAACGCCGAGCAGCAAGTATCGGCAGGTGTCGAGCCCGGAATGGTTCGCCTGTCCGTAGGACTCGAAGATATCGAAGATATTCTGTGGGACTTAGAGCAGGCGCTTGGCGCGGCGAAAACGGCTACAGCTTAAATCGTGAAGGATCGCTATCAAGACGACAATCGTCACGCCGCTCGCGACAAACGGACGAAGTTCCTGACCTCGAAAAAGGCGCAGCAGTCAGTCTCGCCCTCAGAAACCGGCGGGGCGGAAGGGCTCGTGATCGGTGTAGGGCCGGGTGTCTGCCGTTTGAGAACTGTCGGTGGCGATCGAGTCTGCAGGACTCGAAAAGGTGTAATCGTCGGGGATCGTGTGATGGCGGACGAGCATCGCGTGCTCGCGGTGCTTCCTCGTCGCACGGTGCTTGCCCGCAACGATCCTCGCAATCCGAGAAATGAACGAGCTCTTGCGGCGAACGTCGATGTCGTGGTGATTGTCGCGTCAGTGACATCCCCGCCGCTACGCCTGGGATTGATCGATCGCTATCTCATCGCGACTCAGAACGGCAACATGCTGCCGGTGGTCGTCGTTAACAAGATCGATTTACTCGAGGATCCTCGAGAGCTGAACGAATTGAAAGCATACGAAGAAATCGGTGTCCCCGTAATTCTCTGCTCCACGCGCGATGGTCGCGGACTGGAAGAACTCCGCGGTCTTCTCGAAGGTAAGATTTGTGTGTTCACGGGGCACAGCGGTGTCGGAAAGAGCTCTCTGGCCAACGCTTTGCTCCCGGGCCTCGAGCTACGGACAGGGGCCGTCGAATTCAAGGGTCGACATACAACAACCGCTTCCACGCTGCACGAGTTGCCAGGCGGCACAATGGTGATCGACACTCCTGGTATAAAGGAGTTCGGCTTGTTCGGTGTTGAACCGCAGGACTTACGACATTTCTTTCCTGAATTCGAAGAGTTCGCCACCAAATGCAATTTCAACAATTGCACCCACACGCATGAGCCCGTCTGCGCGGTCAGAGACGCCAATCTTCCCAGGTATAAGGCATACCTGCGAATCTACGAGACCCTACTGGCGCCAGACTAGCGATGATATTCTTGAATGAGCGCGTGAAATGCACGGGAAGGCGGTGTAACTCCGCCACTGCCCCGCAACTGTAATCGGCATTTTCGGGAGCTTCAGGCCACTGTCAATCGATCGACGGGAAGGCGGTAAGCGGAGCGATATCCCAGCCGTAAGTCAGGAGACCGGTTTTGCGCCAGCGAGCCACGTTCCGAGGGAGAACGTCTCATGCGATCCGGTCCATTTCTCTACGACATCTCGCAGGTGGTTTCGCGATGAGAGCGCGCAGTCTCTTCATCGGAGGAACAGCCTCTCATGCCGGCAAGAGTTGGTTTACCACCGCCATCTGCCGCTACCTCAAACATCTTGGCCTTCGCGTAGCGCCCTTCAAAGCGCAAAACATGTCGAACAACTCCGGACCGTGTCGTATCTCGGTGAACGGTTCGGGCGCCACGTATGGCGAGATCGGGCGTGCTCAGATTGTGCAGGCCGCAGCCTGTGGTATCGAACCGGAGACCGATATGAATCCCATCCTGCTCAAGCCGCATTCGGAGACGGGTTCGCAGGTCGTTGTAAACGGTCGGATCTGGCGTGATCTCGACGCGAATGCTTACTACGAACACTTCCCGGCTCTTCTTGATCAAGTCCTCGCTGCGTACGACAGACTCTCAGCCAAGCACGATTTCGTCGTGATTGAGGGGGCGGGAAGTGTTACCGAGATGAACTTGAAAGCCCGCGATTTGGTGAATTTTGGCTTGGCAGAACGAATCGAATCGCCAGCATTGCTGATCGCCGATATCGATCGAGGCGGCGTATTCGGATCTCTGGTCGGGACGATGTCTTTGTTAACCGATGCTGAGAAAAATCTTGTTCGATCGTTCGCTGTAAATCGATTTCGTGGATCCGGAGCGCTATTCAGCGACGGCGTTCAGATCCTTGAGCAGAAGATGGACCGTCCGTGCCTGGGCGTCTTCCCTTTTTCTCCTGAGATCGCGCTTGACGATGAAGATGCTGTGTCCCTCGATGGGCCAGGCAACTGTGACGCGCCGGTCGCGATCGTCAAGTTACCTCATGTTTCGAACTTCACTGACTTCGATCGCATCTCCGGCGCGCGATGGATCACGGCGCCCGATCGTTCTCTTTATGACATCATCATCCTTCCCGGGACGAAGAACACCTCCGGGGATCTCGCGTGGATGCGGAGCAATGGTCTTGACCGGTGGGTTATTCGCCAGCATGCAGCAGGCGCAGTAATCATCGGGATCTGCGGAGGCTATCAAATTTTAGGAGAATCTGTCGACAACGACCCCGGACTCTCGCTCTTGCCGGTCCGAACTCAAATGGGCGCTGAGAAGGTAGTAAGACCTGTCCGTGCTCAATTGAATGGCGAACAGTTCGACGCCTATGAGATTCACATGGGCGTCACACGTACCCCGCTAGACCGAGTGGCGTTCGCCTTCGTGAATGGACAACCGGAAGGAATACGCCACGGCCGCTGCTTCGGCACGTATCTGCACGATGCGATGAAGTCCGATGCGGTGCTGCGCATGTTCAAGCTCGAACCGGCGGAGCGCGAGCCTCCGTACGATCACTTAGCCTCGTGGTTCCAGGACAACGCTAATTTGAAGCTGTTTACGGAGTTGTACTTGTGACCCACTGGGATCTTCTAGCAGGATTCGGGCTCGACCTTGCGCTCGGTGATCCTCGATGGCTGCCGCATCCTGTGCGCGGGATCGGATGGCTTATTACTCGGTCTGAGAGATTTTGGCGAACTAGCGCGGTTTCGTTGCGCCTCGGAGGAACGTTGATGTGCGTCAGCGTCGTCGGAATCACAACGGCATTCATTTGGATCACGCTACCTTGGGCGAACGTGTACTGGATCTATTCCCTGCTCGCACTACGCAGTCTGGATATGGAATCCGCGGTGGTGGTCGAGAGTTTGCGCGCCGGTGATATGACAAGAGCCCGCTCGGATCTGGCCATGATCGTGGGCCGCGATACTGTGGCTCTCGACGAAGCCGAAATCATGCGGGCCGTCGTAGAGACAGTGTCTGAAAACCTGAGCGACGGCGTCATCGCTCCGCTGTTCTATCTCGCATTACTAGGGCCGGCCGGAATGGCGGCGTATAAAGCTGTCAATACGCTCGACTCCATGGTCGGCTATAAATCTGAGCGCTATCGCGAGTTTGGGTGGGCTTCGGCCCGGCTCGATGATCTATTGAATTTCGCTCCGTCGCGTCTGTCCGCAGCATTGATCTGGATCGGGGCCGGGCTAACAGGTTTGAGGGCCTTCCAGTCGGTCGCCGTAACTGTCCGCGATGGCGGATCGCAGCCAAGTCCGAATGCGGGCTGGCCTGAAGCGGCCTTTGCCGGCGCTCTTGGCGTACGTCTCGGTGGCTTGAATTTCTACAACAACGCGCCAAGTCTTAGACCCTATCTTGGCGCCGTAGAAAGACCTCTGGACGTATCGGTATTCGGGGATACGCGAAAGCTGCTCTATACCTCGTCGTTACTCATGATGGGTTTGGTAACAGGGTGGAACTTACTTTGGAAATGACTCACGGCGGGGCGATATTTGCTATTGCGCAGGAACGGGGATGGCATTGGCAAGAAGTTCTCGATTTCAGCGCCAACATAAATCCCCTAGGGCCGGCCCCCGGCGTACGCAAAGCCATCATCGACGCGTTAGATGAGATCGTTCATTACCCCGATCGTTTTAGTTCCCGGTTGCGGCGGGCTCTGGCTGAAGATTGGGACATCGATCCGGAACGTATCCTGTTGGGAAACGGCGCAACCGAACTGATTCATTTTGTCGCCCGGATCTGGCCGGCCAATCCGATACTGATAACGCCCGTCTTCTCAGAGTTCCATCGCGCCTATCCGAATGCGCGTCTACTAAAACATGGCGATGACTGGCCCGATGAAGAGTTCGTCGTAGTCACTAACCCGATGAATCCAACCGGGGCCGCTGCGGAGATACCAGACCGTTCCGGTGACACCCTGATCGATGAATCCTTTATCGATTTCACCGATCTGCCGACGCGCATTCACAGCCACAACATTGTTCTTCGCTCGTTGACGAAGTTTCATGCTCTCCCAGGGCTCAGAATTGGAGCGCTAGTCGGACCGGGAGACTTCGTCCGCTACTTGAAGGCTCGCAGGGAACCCTGGCAAGTCAACGTACTTGCTGAGGCGGCGGCTCTGGCTGCACTGCGCGACAAAGATCATCAGCGACGTACTCGCGAATACGTTGCCGCTGAGAGACAGCGAGTGTGGGACCTTTTCGAATCGACACCGGGAGTTCATCTGCACCCGACGCATACAAACTACTACTTCGCGTCGTTAGACTATCAGGCCGGAGCGCTTGCCGACTATCTGCTGGCGTCGAAGATACTCCTTCGAAAGTGTACCGGCTGGCCAGGAGTAAACGGGGAAGCCGTGCGGTTTGCGATCCGCACTCGCGAAGAGAACGATCGATTGGTGAGCCTGTGGAGGGCATTTCGATGCGATTGATCCTGATCCTTTTGTCGCTGGTTCTTCCGTTACTTCCTGCGCCGCCGCAGAGAATCGTCTCGACCGGACCAAGTATTACGGAAATCCTCTTTGCCCTCGGCTTAGGCCCAAAGGTCGTAGGCGTTACCCAATACTGCACGTATCCATTGGAGGCTCAGAAGATCAGGAAGATCGGTACCTGGATGACACCGAACATGGAAGCCATCCTCGAAACGCGGCCCGATCTGATTCTTGTTCAAAAGACCGGCATCCACGATGATGCCCGCTATAAGGCGATGAGCCTTAACTCGATGATGGTGAAGCTTGATTCGGTCGAGGACATACTCCAGGCGACAGAGGCCATAGGAGCAGCTACCGGAATGCAGGCCCGTGCTGCTCAGCTTGTCAGCGGAATTCGTCGTGAGTTAGAAGCAGTCCGCAAACGCGTGCAAGGACGCAAACCAGCGCGTGCGCTCTTCATCGTAGGACGCACTCCCGGCGCACTGGAAGGACTGATCGCGGTGGGCAAGGGTTCCTATATTTCAGGAGTGATCGAGTATGCCGGCGGTCGCAACA
>DASQLD010000400.1:0-12246 GCA_035630195.1 Bryobacteraceae bacterium | reverse complement strand
CCTCCGGCGAAAATACACGCCCGACCGCTGGACCCACGGATAACGCTTGGAAGTAGTTGCCTGAGACTAGCTCGGCCTCAATGCGTTCGGTCGTGCCGTCAAAGCTGATTGATAGCGCAGCCTCGTACCGACAGAACACATGACTAAAGGCCTCCGCTTTCTGGCCGAAGTCCTGGTACATCGGATAGGACGCCGCGCGCGACCCGTTGTTATTGCCGAGGTGTGGTCCAGTAGACCAGATCATTACAAGCTGCTCGGGCTGCTTGACCGGGAGAAGCCGCAATAGTAACTGGTCAAGCAGAGTAAAGATGGCAGTGTTGGCTCCAATGCCCAGAGCGAGGGAAAGTACCGCTACCGTCGTCAGCATCGGGGTACGCGTGAGCGCCCGGGCGGCGTATTTCAGGTCTGATGTGAAACCGGTCATCAAAACGGTATACGACGGCGATTGCCTGCGGTTCGCATTTTATCTGGAAACTCAGCCATCAAGGGAGTCCTGTTAGAATACAGACAGCCCACACGCGCGGAGAGATGGCCGAGTGGCTGAAGGCGCACGCTTGGAAAGCGTGTATAGGGGAAACTCTATCCAGGGTTCGAATCCCTGTCTCTCCGCCATTCCTGTTAGGATTTAGCTATGATGGCAACGCTCGAGATCGACGATGATCTCCTTGAGCGCGCAGAGAGAATCGCGCGAGAGCGAGGGGTTACGACGGGAAAGGTTGTGTCGGAACTGCTTAGGAGATCTATCGAGCCCGCAGAGCCGATCATCAGAAACGGCTTTGAGGTTTATGTCGAAAGAAATCCTGTAGCACCCTATCCAGATCTACAAACTTTGAACTCCTGGCGTGACGGCGATTGATGCAATCTTTGCTGGACGTGAATGTGCTTGTCTCCTTGAGAGTGCAAGCCACCCATTCCATGCGGTTGCTCATCAATGGTTCGCGGAAAATAGAGGGTATGGCTGGGCAACCTGTCCAATCACGCTGAATGGCTGCATTAGAGTTCTCGCGAAAGAATCGCTTGGACTCCGCACATCCATCGCCGAAGTCACGCGGAGGCTTCGGAACGCCACGGCGGCGACGGATCACTCTTTCTGGGGTGATACGATCTCGCTTACTTCCAGCATTTTTCTTCCTCAGTTCATACGAGGCGCTGGACAGATTACAGACGTCTACCTCCTCGCATTGGCCCTTACGAATCGAGGACGACTCGTGACATTCGATCAGTCGATTCCACTTGCAGCGGTCGACGGAGCACGCCAGGAACACTTGGATATACTGACCGCTCCCCAAACGCGAAGTTCGCCGAACCCTGAAGCCTCGTAAGAGCATCCAAAACCTGTCAATCCCCTCTATCTGAATCGGGATTGGTACAATTGAGATACTCCATGCCCGCAGCGTTGCACCCCAGTCGCGCCGCCGACGTGTCTGCTAATTCTCTTCTCGCGCAAATCGGAAACACGCCTCTCGTATTTCTGGAACGAATCAGCGCGGCGACACCCGGCGTCGAAATCTTTGTCAAGGACGAATCCCGAAATCCTGGCGGTTCCGTGAAGGATCGCCCAGCGCTGAACATGATCCTTGACGGAGAGCGTAAAGGGCTCCTCACGCCGGACAAAGTAGTCCTCGATTCTACGAGCGGCAACACCGGTATCGCTTACGCAATGATCGGAGCCGCGCGCGGGTACAAAGTGCTGCTCTGCCTTCCTGCGAATGCCTCCATGGAACGCAAGCGGATTCTAAAGGCCTACGGAGCCGAAGTTATCCTGACCGATCCGGCGGAAGGGTCTGACGGGGCAATTCGGAAGTGTCGCGCTGTTTACCAAACGAACCCAAACGCTTACTTTTACCCCGACCAGTACAACAATCCGGCGAACTGGCAAGCACACTATCGGACCACGGGTGTCGAGATTCTGGAGCAAACCGAAGGCCGGCTTACACACTTTGTCGCGTCGATGGGCACCAGTGGAACTTGTATGGGTGTGACGCGGCGGCTTCGTGAAGATGCGCCGCACGTCAAATGCTATTCGGCTCAACCGAATGCAGGATTTCATGGGTTGGAAGGGCTGAAGCATATGCCCACGGCGATTGTGCCCGGCATCTACGATGAGTCGCTGCCGGACGGAAACCTCTGGATCGACACCGACGAGGCCTACGCGATGGTGCGGCGTCTGGCGCGTGAAGAGGGGGTTCTGGCAGGCATCTCGACGGGCGCGAATGTGGTTGGCGCCCTTCAATTGGCGCGCGAGTTGAAAAGTGGCGTGATCGTTACGATTCAGTGCGATGGCGCGGACAAATATCTGAGCGAACATTTCTGGGATGATTAGCATCGAATCCGGCGCTTGGGACGTGATGATCTCCCACGCCAAGAAAACTTACCCAAACGAATGTTGTGGCGCCATGATCGGCGCGATCGACGGAGATCAGAAAGCTGTGAGTGTGGCTGTACCACTCGAGAACGCGTTTACAGGAGAGCAGGGCGCTCGCTACGAACTTCGTCAGGAAGACCTGCTGCGCGCCGACTCGGAGGCAAGAAGTCGAGGTCTCGACCTCATCGGCATCTTCCATTCGCATCCCGATTGTGACGCATACTTTTCGAAGACCGATCTCGAAAATTCCTGCCCGTGGTACTCATTTGTCGTTCTCTCGATTAAGAATGGCGAATTTGATCACGCCAATAGCTTTCTACCCGATCCCGACCAAACAAAAGCGGACAAAGAAGAACTCATATGGCCAAAGTCTTGATTCCTACTCCATTGCGTCAATACGCGGACAAGAAGGATACGGTTGAGCTAAGCGGAGCCACTGTCGGCGAAGTGCTCGCCGCCTTGACGACGCAGTTCGGCGATCTGCGCAAGCATCTTTTCAATGATGAAGGAAAGCTGCGCAGCTTCGTCAACGTGTATTTGAACGACGAGGACATCCGCTACCTAGACAAAGACAAGACGGCAGTGAAGGATGGCGACACCTTGTCCATCGTTCCCAGCATCGCCGGAGGAAGTTATGGCGGTTGAGGCTCCTACCGCGCCGGCGACTCTTTCGAAAGAAGAGGTGTTGCGCTATAGCCGCCACCTGATCATGCCGGAAGTCGGTATGGAAGGGCAGCTCAAGCTGAAACAGGCTAAGGTGTTGATGGTCGGCGCCGGTGGTCTTGGCGCGCCGCTCGGAATGTATCTGGCGGCGGCAGGAGTTGGACGGATCGGCGTGGTCGATTTCGACGTGGTTGACCACACGAATCTGCAGCGGCAAATCATCCACGGCTCGAAGGATGTCGGTCGCAAGAAGCTGGATTCGGCGGCCGAAACAATGCTCGACATCAATCCTTATGTGCAGATCGATCGGTACGATGTCGCGCTGAGTAGCGAGAATGCGCTCGAACTGTTCAAGGAATACGACATGGTAGTGGACGGGACGGACAACTTCCCGACTCGCTATCTTGTCAACGACGCGTGCGTGCTCTTGAAGAAGCCGAACGTTTACGGCTCGATCTTCCGCTTCGAAGGGCAAGCGACTGTGTTCGCCTATCCCGGCGGACCTTGTTATCGTTGCCTCTATCCCGAGCCACCCCCTCCAGGTCTGGTTCCGAGTTGCGCAGAAGGCGGAGTACTCGGGATCCTTCCGGGACTGATTGGCGTGGTGCAAGCGACGGAAGCGGTGAAGTTGATTCTCGGTACAGGCGAGCCCTTGGTTGGCCGCTTGATGCTATACGACGCGCTAGCAATGCGCTTCCGCGAGTTGAAGCTGCGCCGCAATCCCGAATGCCCGGCATGTGGCGATCATCCGACCATTACCAAGCTGATCGATTACCAGGAATTTTGCGGTCTGGGCCGGGGCCAGGAGGAAGTTGTGGAAACAACAGGAGACATCGATCCCGTCGAGGTAAAGCAGAAGATCGATCGAGGCGATTCGTTCGTGCTAATCGACGTACGCGAGACGCATGAACACCAAATCTGCAACATTCCTTTTGCGAAGCTGATTCCGCTAGGCGAATTGCCGAAACGCGTAAATGAGTTGAATACGACGGATGAGATTGTCGCCCACTGTAAGAGCGGAGTTCGCAGCGCCAAAGCTGTCGATTTTCTCAAGCAGTCCGGGTTCAAGCGAGTTCGCAACATGAAGGGTGGCATTCTCGCCTGGAGCGATAAGGTCGACCCGAGCGTTCCCAAGTACTAAGCGTGATGGTTCACAGGACCCGCCCCACGCCCTAATCCGGGGTGGGTCCGAATCGCGCGTGTAATGAAGTCCTTCCCATTTTTGACAGCTTCCACGAGCGACTGACCAAGAGCCAAGCCGGCAGTGATGGCCGCCGAGTATGTGCATCCGGTACCATGCGTGTTCGGAGTCTCTATCCGATCCGAGCAGAATTCATAGATCCGGCCGTCCGCAAACAGAAGATCGAGCGCCGGACCCTTCAGGTGGCCACCTTTGATAAGCACATTGTTTGCTCCAGCTTTCAGCAGTTGCTCGCCGGCGCGTTTCATGTCATCGGGGGTCTTAACTTCGAGGTTCGTAAGAGCGGCAGCCTCATGTAGATTTGGAGTCAACAGATATGCTGCAGGGACTATCTGCTGGAGCATCGCTTCTCTCGCATCGGCAGTCATTAAGTAGGTCCCGTGCTTGCTGATCATCACTGGATCGACTACTAGGGGAAAGTGGAACGACAATCGCGCGATTGCGGCGACGGCCTCCACAACGGCTCGGTCGCCAAGAGCGCCGAGTTTGGCGGCTGTGGGCGGAATATCTTCCAAAACGGCCGCAATCTGGGCAGTGACAAGCGCGGGATCCATGATCACGACCTGACTGACCCGCAAGGTATTTTGCACCGTAAGCAGCGTGATCGCTGCCTCACCGTAGACTCCGAATCGATGAAATGTTTTCAGATCCGCCTGAATGCCCGCTCCACCGCTCGGGTCTGAGCCGGCGATGGTAAGCGCGACAGGATTCATTGCATTTGAATCTTACCGCTCGCTTTGGATCCGGCTGAGTTAACGAAGCTGACTTCGGTCGCGGATATATCGCCCAAAGGTCCGGCGACAGGAAAAATTGCTTTCAACGTAAATGCCCCGCCTGCCGGAGAATTTTCAAAGAAGCGGCGAAAGTCATTCGTACCATCGACACGAATGGCCCCGGGCTGCACGGGCTCGCCTTTTGCGGTGTAGAACGTGAAGGCCAATTGGCTTGCGGAGCGTGTGTTGTCATACCCGGTGATTTCGACTTCCAACATGGACGCGTTCTTGACGGCCTTCACTCGATCGAAATGGACGGGCTGAGGAGCTATATCGACGCTCGACGTAGCAGTCCAGCCTCCGACTTCCGCAGTGAAGACAATCGTGCCGGCAGTGGTTCCTGTTTGGAAGGTGGCGTCCTGGACCGGGATAGAGACGCCTTCCGTTACTTCGAATGTTGTTGCGCGGTTGGTCTTGATGAATCGAACGGCTTCGTCATCCGGAGCCATCGCAACAGCGGGGCGAAATTCCAGCCGTAGTTTGCCCGATCCGATGGCTCGGGAAGCTTGACCGAATTGCACCGAGACGCGTCCTTGCTGGCCACTTGTTGCGTTCGGCAGGTCGACAAGAATTGTAGGCTTCGGGAATGGCGGTTCGTTGGCGGCTCCCGTGAGCCGATAAGTTCGCCCATCGATCGTCAGCGAACCTTGAAATACTCCAGAAGCTTTGGGCGCAAATACGATATCGAAATCGATGAAAGAACGAGCTGCCAACTCCAGAGGGAGAGGCAGGTTCTGAGTCGTCTGGAAATGAGTTCCGGCAAGTGTGGCACTCTGAACAGAGACTCGTTCCGTCGTTGTATTTTCAAGACGGAAAGTCTTGGTCACACTGGTTCCTCGTTCTGCCAGACCTAGGTCGACTGCGACTCCTGAAGTGAGCCGCACGCCATCGGCGGAAAGAACCGCGGCGGCTTTCGATGATCCAATCAGCAGGACGCTAAGGCCGTTGACGGTCAGATTTGCGCTGTATGATCCGTAGTCACCCGGCGCGAACCGCACAGTGAAATCCATATTGAGGCCCGGCGCGAGCATGTGAGGGAGCGAGGGCTGGCCGAACATCGTGAAGCCAGTTCCGCCGAGAGTAAAAGTTCGAACCGTGAGCGAAGTCTGTGAGGCATTACGTACGCGAAATACGGTATCGATCCGCTCACCGACAGCAATGGAACCGATCGAATGCATCGCCGAGACTGGCTTCTCCGAACCCGGCGCATCAACCAGCAACAACTGCATCTGTCCGAAGGCGCAGGCTGAAGCCAGAGAAAAAACGCCGAAATGCGCTTCATTCTTCACCGTCCGGCAACTCATAGACTTGGCCATCGCGAAACGCGTACGTTCCGCGCTCTGCGTAGATAACCAACCAATCTTCCCCAAGTTCAGATGCCTTCAGAGCACGCGATGGTAGGGGTACAGCCGCACCAGCTACCGAAATTCTCCCGTCGTATATTTCAAACGGCTTCCAACCGGCAGGAGCGCCGAAGCTCTCCTCGAACTTGCCGTTCTTCCATGTCCAGAGCTTCGACGAGTCCGGGAAGAAAATCTCTCTCAGAAGACCTTTGGCTTCGAACCTGACTTCAATTGGTCCCTGTGGAGCCTCAAAGCGTTCTTCATTGACCAGAAGCTCAACGTCCTTTTTTACGACCAGAGTCTTACCCGAGAAGGCAGCAGAGACGACATTTTCTTCCACTGCGGGGCCGATGGTGAATGCGCCGGCGACGCCTGAAACAGGTCGAAGGAAGTTCTTGGAATCGACAATGAAGCCGATACGCGGAGCGTCGATTTGCGCTGCTGCCGTGATGAGGAAGACAAAAAATAGTAAGGTGCGAATCATTGCGGTCTCCCCAAAGATATCGTTGGCGGGCCGATCTGGACTGGTTGCGATGACGTGGGTGGCGGTTGCGTGGGATTCTGTCCCTGGCTACCTCCCATGCTTACGGCAACACCCGCCGCGGCGCCACCGGCGATTGCGGCTAGCGCAATCCACTTCGCTTTTCCTCCGCGGCGTGTTCCGGAAGCTTTCGCGGCAGGAGTATCGGAGATGTATTGCGAGCAGATCGTTCCAGCTCGAGACTCGCCTTTCGCTGCGGTAATTCGAATTTGAAAAGGACCGGCGATGTGATTCCAGCGGATGCCCCGCGCGGCCGCGCGTCCGTCGGGGGTCGTGACGACGATCTCGGTCTTACCGCGCCCTTCAAAGGTCCCACCCGGTCCCTCTTCAGGCAGGCGAAAGCTTACAGCGACACCCTCCAAAGGGCGACCTGTTTCATCGGTTAGCTGCACGGCGATAGGACGGTCGCTCTTCGACCCGGCGCTGTTGATGGCGCCTTCTCCTTCGAGCATTTGGATACGAATGAGGCTTTGCGGCTGAGCGAGGAAGGTTGTGAAAAGTAGGGCTGCTATACAGCGGCAAGTAAGACCGCGGTAATATTGTCGGGCCCTCCGGCCCGTTTCGCGGCGTCGATCAGAGCGTGACACTTGCTCTCTAGTGGCTCGCCGGAGGCAAGAATCTCATCGATCGTTTCCGTACCCACAACCCCGTGCAACCCATCGGAGCAGAGGAGAAACTGAGCGCCCGGCTCGAGAGGCACCGCATAGGAATGAATACGAAGGGTCTGACTGACGCCGATCGCCATCGTGAGCATGTGCCGCATCGGGTGGACCTTTAACTGTTCCTCTCCGATGCCCAGACGGCGGCCGACCTCGTTTACCCACGTTTGATCTTCGGTGATTATGTGGAGCTCACCGCCCATATAGACATAGGCGCGGCTGTCACCGACGTTCGCGATAAGAACTTCGTCACCGAGTTTCCAGGCGGCCGTCATGGTGGTCCCCATGCCGTGCAGGGTCGGGTCAGATTCCGCGGCATCGATAACTTGACGATTGGCTTCAGCTAAAGCTCGCAAGAGCACGTCTCCCGAGCGTTCGTTCGCAGCCAACACGAAATGCGCTACAGTATCCCCAGCTAGCTTCGAGGCGTGTTCGCCTGCTTGCGCTCCGCCCATGCCGTCCGCGACGAGATACAAGTCCAGTGAAGGCGCGAGCAGGAAGTAGTCCTCGTTGTTGGTCCGGACACTTCCCGGATCAGAGAGGCCAAACGCTTCGAGCATGAAGATTGATTATAGCCGCCTATTCTAACGCCGCGGTTCCAGTACTGCTTTAAGCTGCCAATACGCCGATTCCTGGTAGTTTTCTTTCAATCTTTCGAAGCCTTCACTGCGGGCCGCTGTCTTCCCAGCGGTTTTTTTCAAGCACCGGCCGAGCATCGTCGTTGCCTCCGTGTCATCAGGATCGCGGTCGAGAACGGCGCGGAATCGTTCGGCGGCTTCATCGAGGTTTCCTTCCTGCAGTAGCGCGTAGCCGACGTTAAAGTGATAGACGGGATCAGAAGAATCCCCGTCCAGCGCCTTCTTGAAATTCTCGAGTGCTGTGGCTTGGCGAAGTCGTGATTGCGCCGCCCCGAGATTGTTGATCACTTCGCCGAGCGGAACCTGTTGCGCGACGATCTGAAAAGCTTGCGCGGCTAGAGCGAATTCTCCCAGGTAATAGCGCGAGAGACCCAAGAGAAAGGTCGCTTCACGGTAAAAGATTCCTCCCGGCGCCACCTTCTGGAGGTAATCGGCGGCCGGGCGATAGTTCTTGCGCTGAAACTCTAGTTTTCCTAATTCGAAGTTTGCATGTGAGTACCTGGAATCAAGGCGGATTGCCTGGATGAAGTACTTCAGTTTTTGCTCTTGCGAATTCGCCAGGACACCCCGAATATAGCTTTCAATCGCATCAACACGAACCAGGGGCTGGCGCTGACGGAACTCCTCTTCGGTTGGCTTGCGCTCCTTCAGAAGAAACTGAAGGGTTTGCCAGGCAAGATGGAATTGCATGCTCGCGAGATCCTCAAGCTTGCCGGACTCGGAAAAGTCTGGTCCGCGGCGGGCACGACGAAGATCCAACGCTTGAGCGCTGATTCGCAGCAGGCCTTTTGCTCTTGCATCCTTTGCTTCGGGGTTGCCGACGGGTGTCACCTCGAACTCTCCGAAGATGACGTAGTCGGCATCAATTGATTCGGCGAGGCGGATGACCGACGCTTTCGTGAGAGGGAAATAGGGCTTTAAGGAAAGCCGCCTGAAGCCCTCTTCGCGCGCTTCGCGACCTAATGTCAGCAGTCCTTCGGAGGCAATAGCTTCCCGTATTGTTTCCGAAATACTCTCTCCTACCCAGTCGACAGTATTTGACTTTCCCGTATTAAAAAAAGGAAGTACGAGGAAATTCTCAGCAAAGGCCGGACTAATAAACAGGCACACAAATACCAGGGCCTGCAGGGGATTCATATGACCCTATTGTAACTCGTAGGTCTTTACGGGGCCGGCCCGGACAAGGGCCGGCCCACGATGCGTGGACGCGGGGATTTAGTTGGCGAAGACGATTTTCTGGTTCGTGCCGCCGAATCGAATCTCTTCGATCCGATACTTGCCATCGCCATTCTTGTATCGCACGGAAGTACTACTAAATTTGGCGTCGCCGTTCTCTGAGCGCATAGGCGCTTCTACACTTTCCTTCCCTTTGCTCAGCACCGCGCTACCTTCCTTTACTTCCACTTTGTATACTCCGGGCTGCAGCTCTTTACCGGCCAGAATGGACGGTTGGAAGAGAGTGATTTTATAGCTGTTGGCTGCCTGAGCCGACGCGACGGCCAGAGTCGCGAGCATCAATATAAGTTTTTTCATATGTGTACCTGCGTACTTCCTATTACGTCGGAATAGACAATCCGTTCCGTTATTAAGGGAGTTTTTTGGCGGTTATATTTATTTTGGACGATACGAGACGTTTTGCATTGTCGATCGTCTGACACTGGTTGCCGAAGGCGAGGAGCCAGTTCATCGCCGGTTCGCGGCGGAACCAGGTGCGTTGGCGCTTCGCATACTGTCGAGTGGCGGCCTGCGTCAGCTTGATCGCTTCGTCAAGATGGACCTCGCCTTGGATGTGAAGAAGACTTTCACGATAACCAATCGATTCCAAGGCTTTTGCATCGGCGCTGAAACCCATCGCAAGTATCGACCGCACCTCGTCGACAAGGCCGGCGTCGAACATGCGCACACATCGTGCATCGATTCGCTCCGCCAACTCTTCCCGTGGCGGATCAAGACCTATTTGCAGGACGTCGAATCCTTCGAGCGGGCGACGATTGAAGTCGTACATCGACGTAATCGGCGCGCGTGTCACTAGGCGAACTTCTAAGGCGCGGGTCAATTTATTCGTGTCGTGCGCGTGGATTCGGGCGGCGGCTTCTGGATCGAGACGTGTCAGCAGACGGTGGAGAGAGCCGGGCTTGCGCCGACGGAGGCGCTCTCGAACTTCCGGATTGCGCGAAGGTCCCTCGAAAAGGCCCTCCAGAAGCGCGCGAAGATAGAATCCCGTCCCGCCGACGATGACCGGGACACGACCCCGAGAGGCGATCTCGCCAAGGGTCACGCGAGCGGCCCGTTCGTAATCTCCTGCGGTAAACACCTGATCGGGGTTCAGGATGTCGATCAGATGGTGGGGAATACCGCGCCTTTGTCCGCTGGGCGTCTTCGCTGTCCCGATGTCGAGATAGCGATAGAGCTGAACGGAATCGCAATTCATGATTTCTCCGCCCAGCCATTCAGCCAGAACCAGAGCGAGGTCCGACTTGCCCGAGCCCGTGGGTCCGGCGACGACAAGGGCAGGCGAGAGAGAGCTCACGGCGACCAGTTTAGACCGACATGTGCTAAGATTTTAATAGTTCTTCTGTAGTGGGCCTGTGGCGCAGTTGGGAGCGCGCTTCCATGGCATGGAAGAGGTCAACGGTTCGAACCCGTTCAGGTCCACCAATCCCTTTTCACAATCTACAAATCAAAAGTTCCCGCTCGTAGACCATCTCAGACGGGAGATGATCGTGGACGTTGATGAAGAGTTCCTCGTGTCCAATGACCTCAGCTCTCCATGCTTCGCGGTCGACGGTTTGTAAGGCTTCGAATTGCTCCCTCGGAAAATCGAGGCCTTTCCATTCAATCGACTCGTAGTAGGGGGTCCATCCGATTGCGGTTTCCTTTGCCTGAGTGCGTCCCCTGACGCGATCGACTACCCACTTGAGGACCCGCATGTTCTCGCTGAAACCCGGCCAGAGAAAGCGTCCCTCTGTGTCCTTGCGGAACCAGTTCACGTGGAAAATTCTCGGAGTGACGCTGAGGTTGCGCTGCATCTTGATCCAATGGCGGAAGTAGTCACCCATGTGATAGCCGCAGAACGGTAACATGGCCATCGGATCGCGCCGGACCTTGCCTATGGTTCCGGCTGCCGCTGCGGTCATCTCCGAACCCATCGTAGCTCCGACATAAACACCCGCGCTCCAGTTAAACGCCTGATACACGAGCGGGATGTTCGTTGCCCGCCGGCCGCCAAAGATAAAGGCGCTGATCGGGACACCGTTCGGGTCTTCCCAGGCGGGGTCAATGGTGGGACATTGCGATGCTGGGGCCGTGAAACGCGCGTTTGGATGAGCGGCTTTCGCGCCACTCTGGCGGGCGATTTCCGGTGTCCATTTCTTTCCCTGCCAGTCGATGCACTCGGCCGGGGGTTCGTCGGTCATTCCTTCCCACCAGATGCCGCCGTCTGGGGTCAGGGCCACGTTGGTGAAGATCGTGTTCTTTGCCAGGGACGCCATGGCGTTTGGGTTCGTTTTGACGGACGTGCCCGGCGCCACGCCGAAGAATCCGGCTTCGGGATTAATCGCGTGCAGGCGGCCATTCGCGTCGGGTCGAATCCACGCGATGTCATCGCCGACCGTCCATACCTTCCAGCCTTCGAAACCTTTCGGCGGGATGAGCATGGCGAAGTTCGTTTTGCCGCACGCGCTGGGAAACGCGGCGGCCACATAGGTCTTTTCGCCTTGTGGGTTCTCGACGCCTACGATCAACATATGCTCGGCCATCCAGCCCTCGTCGCGCGCCATATTCGAGGCTATGCGCAGAGCAAAGCATTTCTTGCCCAGCAGAGCGTTGCCACCATAGCCCGAACCGTAGGACCAAATCTCACGGGTCTCGGGGAAGTGGACGATGTACTTGTTGTCGGGATTGCACGGCCACGGGACGTCGGCCTCACCTTCGGCGAGCGGCGCTCCGACCGAGTGCAGGCACGGCACCCACTCGCCGTCGCCGAGCACGTCGAGGGCCTTCTGGCCCATCCGGGTCATGATGCGCATCGACGCCGCGACGTACGCGGAATCGGACAGCTGCA
>DASQLD010000399.1:0-5220 GCA_035630195.1 Bryobacteraceae bacterium | reverse complement strand
GCAGAGGCGAAGAAGATAACTATCCAAGCCGTGAGGAAATCGAGTCTACGCGTGAGGCACCACGCGATGATCATCGCGCCGATACCAAAAGAGAGCGCAAACAAGGGATGTGGATCGATCAGAAGTGCTAAGCCGGCTGCGACGATGCCGAAGATCCACATGCGTCGGAAAGCGACAACCGCAAGGGCAGGGAAGACGATCCATCCTGTGTGCGCGGTCAGGGCCGCCGCGTTCTTCAGTTTGTTACCCAGTTGCTGAAGTCCGTAGCTGCTGAAGTAGCCCGTGAGTACAGTAGCAGGGATTGCCCCGCTAGTAAGCCGCTCATACCCTTGGTAGAGCGCGATCACAATTACGGGAGTAAACGCAACGAGCCAGGCCGAACGAGAACGCCTCGCGTGCAACCAGCAATAGACCAGCAGGATCGGTGTGGCTACGACAGCCTGGTAGGCACTCAGCGATGCCAGCGCCAAAGATACGCATGCGAGGGACAGCCTGTTCGCAGCGAAAAGCGCGATCCCCGCCATCCAGAACGCCAGAAACGGTAGATCTGCTTCGAACGAGCTGCCGTTAATCACGAATGCAGGGACGGAAAGGAAGAGCAGCGTTGCTCCTAGGGGCCAGTCGGAAAATCGTTTTGCTAGCGACCACATTGCTAGCGTGGCGATCAGTGAGAAGAGAATGTACGTGACATGAAACGGAACTTCGTAGACGTCGCCGAAGATTGTTAGCAGTCCGGCGAGGAACCACGCGTTCAGCGGCGGGTGTGGATGTCCACGCAGGTCGACGAGTTGTCCTTGAAAGACGTATTGGACATTCGTCGGATGGGCAGGATCGATCAGCGCATGCTGCGCTTGGAAGATATATGTCGGATCGTCACCCTGGACCGGCTGAGTTAGAAACGGCAGCCGGAGGAGCAGAACGATCGCTACGATGAGGACGACTGGCCGGGCTTCCAACGAACCACCGGTTTGCGCGCGGCGGCAGTTTCATCCACGCGGCTGGTGCGCGTCAAGTGAGGAGCTTTCAGGACCATTTGCGGATCTTCTTCGATCTCCTTGGCGATCGAGATCAAAGCATCGCAAAACAGATCGAGTTCGCTTTTGCTTTCCGTTTCCGTGGGCTCAATCATCAAGGCCCCGGGAACGATCAGAGGAAAGCTGACGGTGTAAGGATGAAAGCCGTAATCGATAAGCCGCTTCGCAATATCGCCGGTGCGCACTCCCTTCTTTACCTGTCGCGTGTCGGAGAACACGCACTCATGCATCGACGGGGCCGTGTAAGGCAGATCGAAGTAGGGCTCCAGTTGCTTTCGAATATAGTTTGCGTTCAGCACTGCATCGAGCGTTGCGCGACGCAATCCATCGCCTCCGTGCGCGAGGGTATAGGCAAGCGCTCGGACTAGAACGCCGAAGTTCCCGTAAAATGCGCGAACCCGACCAACCGATTGTGGACGGTTGTAGTCCCAGGTCCACTGATCATCCTTCGACCGCCGCAAACGAGGCGTCGGCAGGAATGGTTCGAGAGCCTTCTTGACAGCGATCGGACCTGCTCCCGGACCCCCGCCTCCATGAGGAGTGGAGAACGTCTTGTGCAGGTTCAAGTGCATCACGTCAATGCCGAAGTCACCTGGCCGCGCCATACCGACGAGAGCGTTCATATTCGCTCCGTCCATATACACAAGCGCGCCCTTGGAGTGCATCAGGTCCGTGATCTTGGTTATGTTCTCTTCGAAGACGCCGATGGTGTTCGGGTTCGTGATCATCAGACCCGCGACATCTTCATCCACGAACTTTTCAAGCTCATGCAGGTCGACAAGACCGCGTTCGTTGCTCTTGATGTTCTGCACCGCGTATCCGGCCATTGTCGCGGTTGCGGGATTCGTGCCATGCGCGGAATCAGGGATCAGGAGCTTCTTGCGGGGATTGCCTTGCGACTGCAGAAGCGCACGCATCAGAAAGATGCCCGTCATCTCTCCGTGCGCTCCGGCCGCAGGTTGCAGAGTCACCGCATCCATGCCGGTGATCTCGGCCAAGAGATCTTCGAGGGTCGCCAGGATCTCCATGGCTCCCTGCGACAAGGCTTCCGGCTGATACGGGTGCGCCCAAGCAAGACCCTCGGTTCGCGCTACGACCTCATTGATCCTTGGGTTGTACTTCATCGTGCAGGATCCCAAAGGATACAGGCCAAGATCGATGGCGTAGTTCCAGGTCGAAAGGCGGGTGAAATGGCGGATCACTTCCACCTCGCTCACTTCAGGAAAGTTCTCTATCTCATCCCGGACGTTCTGGCTTCCCAGAGCCTTCTTTGCATCGATCGGTGGTACATCCAACTCCGGCAACTGATAACCCTTCTTGCCGGGGGAGCTGATTTCAAACAACAATGGTTCGTTCTGCGTGATGTGCGGACGCGTTTTCCTGATCACTAGAGGCTGCCTCCACGTGGCGCAACGAGCGCTGGTTGGACAACGGACTCAGCGCATTTCTTGAATTGATCGAGGTGGGCTCGTTTGCTCATCTCGGTCGCGCACACCAGCATGCATCCTTCGAGTTCAGGATAGAAGCGGCCCAGAGGCAGACCGCCGATGATTTTGTGTTTCAGCAACTCCGCATTCAAGGCTTCCGGTTCAGTTCTAAGGACGAACTCATTGAAGAAGGGAGCGGAGAATTGCAGGTCCAGCCCTTCGGCAAGATAATGCGCCTTGGCAAGGTTCTGTTCGGCTAGCTCGCGGAGTCCCTCTTTACCGTATACAGACATGAATACCGTAGCCATCAAGGCGATCAAGGCTTGATTCGTACAGATGTTTGAGGTGGCCTTTTCGCGGCGGATATGCTGTTCGCGCGTGGCCAGCGTGAGGCAGAAAGCGCGATTGCCGTGCGTGTCTTTCGTTTCGCCGACGATGCGGCCCGGCAACTGTCGTATGTAGGCTTCCTTGGTGGCAATGATGCCCGCGTAAGGCCCGCCATAGCTTGGGGAGATCGCAAACGATTGCAACTCCCCGGCTACGATGTCCGCTTCTTTCGGCGGGCTCAGCAGCCCGAGCGATACCGCTTCGGTAAACGCGACCACTAAGAGCGCTCCATGTTTGTGAGCGAGTTCCGCGGCAGCCTTCACATCTTCGACGATGCCGAAGAAGTTGGGCGACTGAATGATGACCGCAGCGACATCATTCCCGATCTTCGATTCAAGATCGGCCAGATCGAGGGAGCCTGCGCCGTCCACGTAGCCGAAGTCATCGACGGGCATGCCCTGATGTTGGGAATAGGTGCGCAATACTTCGCGATATTCCGGGTGAACCGTCTTTGCAACCAAAACGCGATTGCGATGCGTTACGCGCACGGCCATCATCGCGGCTTCCGGGACTGCCGATGAGCCGTCATACATTGACGCGTTCGCGACGTCCATGCCTGTCAACTGACAAAGCATCGACTGGAACTCGAAAATAGTCGTCAGAGTTCCTTGCGCGATCTCGGCTTGATACGGCGTGTAGGACGTCAGGAACTCGCCGCGTGACACGACGGTATCCACGAGCACAGGGCGATAGTGATTGTACACGCCTGCGCCGAGGAACGAGGTGTAGCTGGCGGCCGTTTCTTCGCCGCGCGCGCGAAAGTATTCGACGATTTCATACTCCGACTTGCCCGGCGCGATATTGAGCGGCCGCTTGAGCCGCGCTTCTTCAGGCAAGTGGGAAAAGAGGTCTTCGATCGAATCGAGACCCAGAGTGTCGAGCATTTCCCGGCGCTCGGTTTCCGACTTCGGCAGATAACGCAAAGAGGACTACTCTCCTATATAACTTCGATAATCTTCAGCTGACAACAGGCCTTTTACTTCGTCCGATGATGTGAGACGAACTTTGACGAGCCAGGCGTCGCCGTGAGGGTCTTCATTTAACCGCTCGGGCTTATCAGCGAGCGCCTGATTGATCTCGATGACATCTCCGGATACCGGCGAGTAGATATCGGAAACGGCCTTCACCGACTCGACCGATCCGATTGTGCCGCCCTTGGCTACGCTCGCGCCCACCTTGGGCAGATCGACGTAAACAATATCGCCAAGTTCATGCTGGGCATGATCGGTGATGCCGATGGTCCCAGTGTCACCTTCGATGGACACCCACTCGTGTTCCTTCGTGTACCGAAAATTGTCGGGATACATGTTCTATTTTGCTCGCTTGTAGAAAGGTGTCGGGACGATAACTGCATCCACGGGTTGATTCCGGATCATGATTTGAATTGTGTTACCGGTCTTAGCCGCCTCGACGGGAAGGATACAGAGACCGATGTTCTTGCCGGTTGTCGGCGATGGTCCGCCACTGGTGACCCAGCCCGCTGGATTGCCATCGACGAACACTTCATATCCATCACGGCCGATGCCGCGGCCGATCATCTCAAAGCCGGCGAGTGTTCGCTTGACGCCTTCCGCTTTCTGCTTTTCGAGCGCCGTCTTGCCGATAAAGTCAGCCGTTTTATCGAACTTGGTGATCCACCCGAGCCCTGCCTCGAGCGGTGTCACACTCGGACCGATTTCGTGTCCGTAGAGCGCCATTTTCGCTTCGAGCCGCAGCGTGTTTCGCGCACCCAATCCACAGGCTTTAATTCCAAAGTCTTGGCCGGCATCGAGCAGCTTGTCCCATATGGGCTCGGCGCGGTCAGGCGCAACATAGATTTCGAAGCCGTCCTCTCCGGTATATCCTGTTCGCGCGATACGCGCGAACACTCCATCCACTTCACCGTCGACAAACCAGTAATATTTGATGAGATTGAGCGGCGTTTTCGTCAGCTTCTGCAACGTTGCCAGCGCCTTCGG
Organism: Bryobacteraceae bacterium; assembly: GCA_035630195.1. Lineage (GTDB taxonomy): Bacteria > Acidobacteriota > Terriglobia > Bryobacterales > Bryobacteraceae > DASQDN01. The sequence goes on along the minus strand of DASQLD010000399.1, from coordinate 414 downwards.
TCCTTGCACGGCGATTTGCGCGTACCGATCGGAGGCAAACTCTACCGTCGCCTTGTGGCGATTCATCAAATTGATGTGATCGAAGTCTTTTTCCTGGTTTGACGCGTTGACGCAGATGAAAAAGTGGTCGTCATCCACTTTGTGAATCAGGATGTCATCGACGAAGCCGCCATGGTCGTATAGGAGTCCGGAATAGTGGACTTGACCCGTCTGGAGCTTGGAAGCATCATTGGAGGACACATAATCCACCAGATTGAGCGCCTCGGGTCCGCGGACTTCAATCTCGCCCATGTGACTGACATCGAACAGTCCCACGGCATTGCGGACCGTGTTGTGTTCCTCGATGATGCCCGAGTACTGGACAGGCATGTCCCAGCCGCCGAAATCGACCATCTTGGCCTTCATCCGCCTGTG
>DASQLD010000398.1:0-14840 GCA_035630195.1 Bryobacteraceae bacterium | reverse complement strand
TCAAGTTGCGCGTATTCCGCTGTGGGACCGTCAGGGCTGGCCAGTTATTGTCGCAGGTGATCGCATTTTGTGGGCCCGCAAATTCGGTGTTTCGTCCGAATATGCTCCGGCGGCGGGTTCAACTCGCGTCCTCAAGATTGTTGAAGAAGAATCGGATTGACTTGAATCGAACCTGTCCGGTTCGGCGTCCACTATATTAAGTATCAATGACAGGTACGGCCCTTACAGGGAGATGGAATGAATTCAAACGTTAAGACGGCGGTTCTGTGGATCGTACTGATCTGCGTAGCAGTCCTGATCTGGGTTGTCGTAAAGACAGGAAAAGGCGGTGCCGAATCCCAGTTGACTTTCACCGATTTTATGAATCAGGTGGAGCAGGGGAAAGTTAAGAAAGTTCAGATCAGCGGCAACCAGGTAAAGGGAGACTATACAGACGGCTCCAAGCTGGTGACCATGATCCCGATGAACTACCCCGATCTGTACAAACAGCTTCGTGAAAAGAATGTCAATATGGACATTCGCGAGGCTAGCTCCGGCAACTGGGTATCCATTTTAATTAATGCAATACCCTTCGTTTTACTTTTGGCCTTTTGGATTTTTATGATGCGCCAAATGCAAAGCGGGGGCAACAAAGCGCTCAGCTTTGGAAAAAGCCGGGCGCGTCTGCACTCTTCACAACAGAAAAAGGTCACGTTTAAGGACGTCGCCGGCGTGGAAGAAGCCAAAGAAGAGCTACAGGAAATCATCGAATTTCTGCGCGAACCACAGAAATTCCAGAAACTTGGCGGTCGCATTCCCAAGGGTGTTTTGCTGATCGGACCTCCAGGAACCGGTAAGACACTGCTCGCCCGCGCAATCGCCGGCGAAGCGAACGTCCCGTTCTTCTCGATTTCCGGTTCTGATTTCGTCGAAATGTTTGTAGGCGTAGGCGCAAGCCGCGTTCGCGATCTATTCGAACAGGGCAAGAAAAACGCGCCATGCATTATCTTTATTGATGAGATTGACGCAGTCGGTCGCCACCGCGGCGCCGGCCTCGGCGGTGGACACGACGAACGCGAGCAGACGCTGAACCAGTTGCTCGTAGAGATGGATGGCTTCGAATCGAACGAAGGCGTCATTCTCGTCGCTGCAACCAACCGGCCTGACGTGCTCGATCCAGCTCTTCTGCGCCCCGGCCGATTTGACCGGCGCGTCGTCGTGGGACGTCCCGACGTCAAGGGCCGCGAAATGATTCTTCGCGTTCACACGAAGAAGACGCCCTTGTCCGATGACGTCGAATTGGGCCTGATCGCTCGTGGTACCCCCGGGTTCGCCGGAGCCGATCTCGCCAATCTCGTGAACGAAGCTGCTTTGATCGCCGCGCGGCAGAACCGCAAAGTGGTCACCCAAGCTGACTTCGAACTGGCAAAAGACAAGGTCATCATGGGCGTGGAGCGCAAGTCGCTCATCATCTCCGACGAGGAGAAGAAGAACACCGCATACCATGAGGCCGGTCACGCGCTGGTGGCGATGATGATACCGTACGCTGATCCTCTGCATAAGGTGACGATCATTCCTCGTGGAATGGCTCTCGGTCTCACAATGCAGTTGCCGCTCGACGACAAGCATTGCTATTCGCGGGATTATCTCGTCTCCCAACTTGCGATCCTGATGGGTGGACGTATCGCCGAAGAGATGTTCATGAAGCACATCACCACTGGCGCCGGTAATGACATCGAACGCGCAACCGACCTCGCCCGCAAGATGGTCTGCGAGTGGGGCATGAGCGAACTAGGACCCATGAGCTTCGGCAAAAAGGAAGAGCAGATCTTCCTCGGTCGTGAGATCGCTCAGCATCGCGATTACAGCGAATCGACCGCGATCGAGATCGATCAGCAGGTTCGCAAATTGGTGGATGGCGGCTATAAGGATGCCAAGCGCATCATTAGTGAGCATGCCGAAGCCATGGATCGGATTGCGTTGGCCCTGCTCGAACGCGAAGTCCTGGATGGAGCCGAAGTGAAGGCGCTGATCGACGGTCAGCCTCTTCCGCCTTTGACGACATCAAAGAACTCCGATGATTCAAAGGGTCACTCGATCCCGTCCGGCGGTATACGAGTTCCCGGCCTCGAAGGTGGGAGCCCGCAGCCCGCGTGATTCCGGCTTTTCCGGTTTACCTCTTTGATGTTGACGGTACTTTGGTGGACTCCGCAGAGGATATCTGCGGAGCCCTCCAAACCGTTCTGTCGCGCACTCCTCGTCCTGATGTTGAACCCGCCTTTCTCAAGCGATACATTGGCTACCATTTGAACGATCTATTCGGCGACCTCTTTCCCGAGATGTCCCCGGAAGAGAAGGAAGCGCTTCTCGTCGAATATCGTTCCGTTTATCCCTCGCGTGGCCACACGATGACGCGTCTTTATCCCGGTGTTTTTGAAACCCTCTCCTTACTCCCGGGCCGCAAGTCCACCGCCACAACAAAAGGCACTCCGACAACACGCATCATTCTCGAGCAGTTCGGTCTGGCTCCCTTCTTCGATCACGTTCAAGGCACCGACGGCTTCCCTTGTAAGCCAAATCCGGACGTCATCGAGCGTTCCCTCGATGTCTTTGGCGCAAGGCCGCAAGACTGCCTGATGATCGGCGATTCCGCGCCCGACATGCAAGCCGGGAGGCGTGCAGGTGTAAAGATCTGCGGTGTACGCTATGGATACGGCAATCTGCCGAAAATGAAAGAGTTTGAGCCCGACTACTGGATCGACGATATCCGCCAGCTCATTCCCCTGGAGATTGCGCATGCAACGCAAAGTCTATCGGACCAGGCTGAAGCCTGAATGCAGGCAGGAATATATCGACGCGCACAAGAATGTGTCCGGCGAACTGATGCGTCGCTATCGAGAAGCGGGTATGCGTCTGTGCGCAGTCTACCTTCACGATGACGAACTGGTGCTGCTCGTCGATGCAGAAGACATTTCGAAAACGTCGGCGATTCTCGCAAGGGATCCTGTCGATCAGGCTTGGCAATCCTATGTGGAGCCTATGAAAGCCGAGGGCGACTGGCAGGAGATGGAAGAGTTATTCTTCGCCGACCTGACCTCTACGAATTGAGTTGCTCGCGGGACTGAAAACGATACGATCGAATTCAGCCTCTCTATCCAGGGCGGCGTACATTGCCGCCCTTCCTTTAACTCTCAAACGATAGAATCGAAGTTATGACACGTCGCGACTTCCTTGCCTCGACGCTCGCCCTCGCCACACCTGCTCTCGCTGCTTCGCGCAAGTGGCCCCTCGGGATCAACACCTACTGTCTCCGCTTCCAGCGCTGGAACGACCGCCAACTGTTCGATTACTGTGTGGCCAAGAAGCTCGACGCCATCTTCCTGCAGGATTCTCTAGACCCAGGTGTGATGGATCCAAAGCACTGGGCCGAGGTTCGCGCGTGGTCAAAGGAAACGGGTCTGCATCTGGAAACGGGAGGTGGCACGATCCTTCCAAAATCGCCAGATGCGTTCAACCAAAACGTGGCGACCCTCCGCAAAAACATCGAGCGCGCTGCCGCCATGGGATCTCCAATCGTCCGAGCGCTCCTCGCCGGCGACCGCTACAGCATGCCCGAAGGCCCAGTCGAGAAACACATCGAGACGACTGTCAAGGTCCTTCGTGAAGTGCGCACGCAGGCGATGGACGCCGGCGTAAAGATCGCGATTGAGAATCACAAGGAACTGCAGGCATGGGAAACGCGACAGCTCATTGAGACTGCCGGTAAGGAGTTCGTCGGCTCCTATCTCGACACAGGCAATCCTGTCTTTGTCGCCGAAGATCCAATGACAACTATCGAAGAGCTTGGCCCGTACGCTGTGACTTTCCATCTCCGTGACTCGGTTGTTTACGAGCATCCGGACGGGATTGCTGTGCAGTGGGTACCGCTCGGCGAAGGCACAGTCGATTTCAAGGCGATCGTTGCTCGTGCCGCTGAAATCCTTCCGCGGGTTCATATCTATTGCAAGCCGATCACCGCGCGTCCGCTGGTTGTCCTGCCTGTCTATACCGAAGAGTTCTGGAACAAGTGGTTTCCTCGCGGCCGATCCCGGGACTTCAGTCGATTTATGGCTCTGGCAAAGCGCGGCAGGCCCTACGACAAGCCGCATGTTGAAGCCGATATTTCGGGTCCACGCGAACGCTATATGGAAGCGCTGAAGGTCCAACAACTCGAACACATGGAGCGCAGTCTCGACTATTGTTGCAAGACGCTCAACCTCGGTGTTCGTTCCACTACTTGAGGAATTGCGGCGGCGTCATCCGTGAGACACCAAGTCGCGCGAGAGCAGCCTCGCCGCCTTCGCCGTTCATCTCCCAGTACTTCAAGCGCTCAGAACCGAGCAATTCCGCATTCTCTCCCTCGCTCGATTGCCAACGGACAACGCGCCTCGGCGATTCTTTCTCCACGTAGAATGCTTTCCACGATCCGTCGCGGCGCTTTGCGCGGACCACTTCGACTTCGAACGATCCGGCAGGCACACGAACGCTCTGTGTTGCCGCATCTCTTGTGAGCACTGTCGGAGACCACTGCAAAGGCTCATGCCGCGCACGCGAAGTTTCAAGTGACATCAGCAACGGAAATGTATTCGAGACGCCCGCACGCAGAAACGGCCGAGTCATTCCGCGCGCCCAGAGCATCAGCGTATCCTCTGTGAAGCCGTTGTCAGGATAGTCAATGTCGCGCTGCTGATCCGCTTCGCCATCGAAGTAACTGTGCCGGGTGATCTGCGCCTTGGTTTCCCCGAACAGCACTTGACTGTAAACATGTCCGCACCACTCCTGGCTTGAGAACGACAACTTCGTCACCCCTGAGGGGCGATTGTTCACCGGAGCGAGCGAAACGAATGCGCTCAGCATATCGTTGTAATCGTAGATCCCTGTCTGATAATCCTTGACGAGGTTCAGCTTCATCACGGGAAACTCGTCGCCGGGGCCGTGTCTACCGGGGTCCGCTTTCACGCGCAGAGTATTCGAGAAAGGCTCGGTGACGAAAATCGTTACCGCTACACCTTTGCGAATCTGCTTGTAGCGCGGCATCGTAAGGCGATAGGCGTTTAGTTCGGCTTTGCCATCGCCCCAAAGGCTCCAGAACTTCGCGTCATAAGTCGCCTCGACCTTAGCAGGCTTTACAACTCTCTTTGGTCGTTCGGCGACTTCAGGTGCGCGACCGCATGCTGCCACAAATACCAGCGCGGCGAGGAAACAGAGGCGCATCGCCCTTAATCGACAATGGCTGCCGTATTCCGAAGCTTGCCGATCTCTGGTACTTCGATCGTTACCACGTCCCCTGGGGCAAGCGCCGACTCTTCCGTAACAATGATCCCAGTACCCGTGCACAGAACCGACCCACCGGGCACAGCGTTCGCTCTGAGCAGATACTCGGTCAAATTTTCGACCTTACGATTGAGCTGAGCAGTGCTGACACTGCCCTGATAAATGGTCTTGCCGTCGCGTTCGATCGTGCAGGTCATTTTCAAGGAGTACGGGTCTGAAATCTCGTCCTCCGTGACAATGACTGGTCCCAGCGCACAGCATGCCGTGAATACTTTTGACTGAGGGAGGTAAAGCGGATTCTCGCGCTCGATGTCCCACGCAGAGACATCGTTCGCGATCGTATAGCCCAGCACCTTACCTCCAGTTCCCAGGATGACGGCGAGTTCGGGCTCAGGCGCCGTAAACTTCGAATCCGAGCGAATACCGATTTTTCCCTCAGGTCCAACACACACACGGGAGGTGCCTTTGAAAAAGATCTCCGGGCGCGCTTCTCGGTAAACATATGCATAAAAGCCTTCGCGCGTGCCGTGCTCGGCATCCCGGAAATCAGAACTTTGCTTGTACGTGCAACCGCAGGCCCATACTTCTTTGGGATGGATTGGAATAATCGGAACGGCAGGCTCTTTATGTGTTGACGCCAAACGATTTGCGACCTTGGCGAGCGGGTTCTTCTCCATCTCAGCAAGCCGGATAAGGTCGTAAACGTTGTAGTCAGGAATTGGCCTGGCTGTTCCGTCGCTCTCAAAGATTGCGGCAGTCGTGTTGTTGTACCACTTGATTTGGCCGAGTCTCATCGTTGGATAAGTGACTAGCGTATCAGAACTCGTCCACGAATCAGTTCATTGGTCAGCGGCATCAGGTAGTGTATGATGATCCACTCAACCGCGGGAACGCACACAGCGTCGCCAAAACCGAACAGCGCCTGATTCGGAGTCGTTTCGATGCGGTAATCGTCCGCCCCCATCAACCGCGCGCACTCACGGCCCGTCAATAACCGGCAATAATACTTGCCGTACCCCGCCTTGAACAGAATCTGCCGAGCGCTTCCGCCTCTTGGAGTGCGAAGGCATCCCGCGATCCCGTCGGTCCGTAATTCTGCCACCGTGCGACCGGAACGCACTCGGCGAAACACAGTGCCGTAAGTCCACCGACGTTTCGCAATCGCCTCGGCAGCCGACTTCCGATGGATTCCCGTCATTTGCGAAAGCAGATAAGCGCTCCGCTTTTCCTCCCACCATTCGGCTTCCTCATCGAGAAAGTCCGCCAACTTTCCTTGGAACTCCGGCGGCTTTGGTAGTGGCCGTATCGACCAACGAACATCGGGATGATGATCGATGAATCGTCCAACAACACCCTCGCGAGTTCCCGCGCACTCACCCGCAGGCTGCCCAACTAAGAACAAGCGGTTACGGCTCTGCGGCACGAAGTGAACAGCATCCAGCGTAAACATATCCACCGCATACCCGAGGTCATTGAGCCCGCTGAGCGCTGATTGAAGATCCTTCCCGGAACCCGACGTCAGGAATCCTGGTACATTCTCGACCAGCACCAGCGGAGGCCGCCGCGCTCCCATGTCTTCGAGCACGCGAAGGAAGCCCCAGAATGCGGACGAGTGCTGACCTGCGAGGCCCTTCCTTCCCCCTGCAAGCGAAAGGTCGGTGCACGGAAAGGACGCCGTCGCTAGACTCACTGAGGGAACTTCATCGGCCACAACGTGATGAACGTCGCGCACAACAAACGAATCGCCAAAGTGAGTGGCATACATCTGCGCCTTTTTCGGATCGATATCGTTCGCGAACGTGACACGCCATCCCTGCCGCTCGAAGGCGTAGCGCATCAACCCAATTCCGGCGAAGAACTCGGCGATAGTCCTTTGCGGAAGCAACGACCGCACATCCGCCCGCTCATCCGTAAGCGCCGCGATGCAACTCTCCGCGTCGCGATTCACGTCGGTCTCCCAAAAGCGTGCGACCTTCCATCCACTGCAAAGCAGCGCATCAGTGTGTTTAAGATCGCGAGCCATATTGCGACGGATCTTCGTCAACCAGTACTCGCGCGATGCTGACTTAGTGAACTGTCCTTCGAGCGATGCGTGCCGGCGTGTTCGGAATTGGCGGCCGTGCCAGAAATCGCCATCGACGAATACGATCAGTCGACGCGAAGGGATGACAATATCAGGTTTACCGGGAAGTTTAGGATCGTAGGTGCGAAAACGAAAACCGGCCTTCCTTAGAGCGCGGCGGAGTATTTTCTCAGGCGCTGTATCGCGTGATTTCACACGCGCCATCAGCGATGAGATCCGTTGCGCTCGGGAGGCCGGTTCCAATCAGTACTTCAAATAAACAGTCTTGTAATCGCTGTAGAACTCCATCGCTGCTGGACCCTGCTCTTTCGGACCGAAACTGGAGTCCTTTGTGCCGCCGAACGGAAGCTGATACTCGACACCCGCGCTCGGGAGATTAACGGTCAACAGACCTGCTTCCGACTTGTAGATGAAATCGAACGCGCGCGACAGGTTGGACGTTTGGATCGACGACGACAAACCGAATGGGATGTTGTTGGCGATCTCCAGCGCGTTATCGAAATTCTTTGCAGGCATTACCGCGAGCACCGGTCCGAAAACCTCTTCCTGCGCCAGCGTCATCTTCTCTTCGACATCAGCAAAGATGGTTGGCTCCACGAAATAGCCCTTGTCGTATGCGCCGCCGCTGATTCGGCTACCGCCGACCTTCACAGCGCCACCTTCCTTCTTTGCGATCTCGATGTACTTCAGGTTGGTCTCGAGCTGGCCATTATCTACTGCGGGGCCAATGTCAATGCCGGCTTCCATGCCGTTGCCGACCTTCAGTTTCTTCGTACGTTCAACCATCGCGTCGATGAACTTCTTATAAATTCCGTCCTCGACGATGACACGGCTCGTAGCCGTGCACTTTTGACCAGTGGAGAAGAACGCGGCGTTCACTGTGTTTTCGACGGCGCTGTTGAAATCGGCGTCATTCAGAACGATCGTCGGATTCTTTCCGCCCATTTCGAGCTGGATGCGCAGCCGCCGTTTCGACGCCTCGCCATGCAGCCAGTTCCCGATTTCGCAAGAGCCGGTGAATGAAATAGCCTTCAGTGGCTTGGCATTTACTAACGCATTCCCGATCTCTCCGCCCGAGCCGGCCACAAAATTTACGACACCTTTCGGTATCCCTGCTTCATGGCAAGCTTCGATGATGCGCCACGCGCTCAGTGGCGCAACTGAGGCTGGCTTCATGATCACCGTATTGCCGCAGATCAGCGCCGGAGCTAATTTCCAGGCCGGAATGGCGCTCGGAAAGTTCCAAGGCGTAATCAGTCCCACTACGCCCACTGGCTTCCGCATCGCGAACATGTGGACACGATCGCGTTCTGAAGGCACAATCATGCCCGGCATCCGCGAGCCTTCACCCGCGAAGTAACGGAAGATGTTGATCGACCGCCTTACTTCGCCTTTGGCTTCCGGCAGTGTCTTGCCTTCCTCGCGTGTCATCTCAGCCGCGATGTTCTCGAACTTCTTGTCCAGGATCTCGGCGACTTTGAAAAGGAAGTTACCGCGGGCAGGACCCGCCAGGCTGGACCAACCCGCGAAAGCGGCCTGCGCGGCCTCGGCTGCCGCTTCAACATCGGCGGCAGAGCCTTTGCCCATTAAGCCAACCACCTCATCGGTGTTGGCCGGATTTCTATTCTCGAAGGTGGGTCCGGAAACCCACTCACCATTAATATAGTTTGGAAAGGTCTGTGTGGTCATCGACTAGAAAGCAACTTTCGGAGTCTGGCGCGCTGCCGGATCTGTCTTGAAATACGCATCGTTCCGCGAGAAGCCGAACAACGCCGCGGCAATATTGTTCGGAAACAGATCAATGCTCGTGTTGTAGCGCTGAACGGTTTCATTATATCTCCGGCGGCTGACTGCAATCCGGTTTTCGGTTCCGGCAAGTTCATCCTGAAGTCTCAAGAAGTTCTCATTCGACTTCAGTTGCGGGTAGTTCTCGACCACAACTAGCAGACGTCCCAGAGCGCTGTCTAACTGAGTATTGGCGTTGATCTTTTCCTGCGGCGTGCGAGCGTTCAGCAGACCCGCGCGAGCATTGGCAATACTCGCCAGGACTTCTTTCTCCTGAGCTGCAAACCCTTTCACCGTGCTTACTAAATTAGGTATAAGATCGGCGCGGCGCTGCAAGTCAACATCGACCTGAGACCACGCGCCGTTAATGGATTCGCGCTGCTGCACGAGATCATTGCGCGTTCCTGTCAGCTTTGCCCCGAACAACAGGACAAGCAGCACGACAACACCAAGAACTACAAGAGCGATTTTCATGTTCTCCTCACTAATGCAATTGGTCCACTGCTTCGATCACATTATGGATCTGCTTTAGATAATCCCGAAACAACGGTCCTGACTGAATGTTGCGCGGCTTCACTTTCTCCTCACGCAAATCCAGAAGCGTATTGAAAGGCTTGGCATCGATGCCGAAGCGCCGGGCCGTGGCAGCCACGATCGCATGCTTGTCATACAGTGACTCGTCGCCAGCCAGCCGCAGAGCGTGCCGGAAGACAACGCAGAAAGTAGACACCGAATCCGTCATCAAGCGCAGCAGTAGATCGCCTTCGGACAGAATCCCGCCTGCCTTCTGACGCAAACGAAGGAGTTTGGCGCGCAGTTCGTGTTCCACCATGGCACGGTAATAACGATCGTTGATCTCCAGTCCCGTAATCAAGTTGTCCCCGTAAAGAACGCAGTGACGCTCCTTAATGTCATGAAATTCCATTGGGAAACAATCTGTCGATGTACGGAACTCATCGGTGCTCAACAGTAGAGGGGATGGATTCTTCATCTCACGCCACCACCGGAAGATGGGTTCGGCCGCGTGCAACTCATCCGGTGTCACTTGCTTCAGCACACAGAGGATATTGATATCGGATCGCCGGTCCTGTGCACCCGGGACGGCAGCCGAGCCGTACAGCACCACACTGACGAGCTTGTCCCCATGCGCCTTTTGTAGCTTCTGCACTAACTCGTTCGGAAGTTGTTGCGACTGCGCCATTTTCTCACCAGTCACTGGATGCTCCGCCACCGCCTGAATCCCCGCCACCGAATCCCCCAAAAGAATCTCCCGAGTCGTAGCCACCGAAGCCGCCTCCGCTGTAGCCGCCGTAAGATGATCCCCGGCCCAGAGCGTTCCCGAGCAGAATACCCGGCAGTAAGCCGCCCAAGCCGCCGCCACCGCCGCCGCCCCTCCGGCCACCTCTGCCCATTATCGTTAAGAGCAAGAAGATCCCGCCGATGATGAGCGGCCATGGAATTCCTTCATAGACCGGCTCAGGCCGTGCGCGCGGCCGGCGCGCCTGGGGACCCATGTCCACCTGCACGCCTTTCGACTGTGCAATGACATCTCCTAAAGAGGTAGCGGCAATCGAGAGCGCTTCACCATACCGTCCTTCCCTTAGCGGCGGGCGCATCGCCCGAAGCGTCGCGCCCGAACGCCCATCTGTGATGATAGGCTCCAATCCCCGGCCAATCTCCAGTCGCGATCTCTTATCACGAATCGCCAGCAGAAAGAGCAGGCCGTTGTCTTCACCCTTCTTTCCGATACCCCAGCGTCGAAATAAATCATTCGCGACATCCTCGATCGGTTCGCCATCGAGTGTGTCCAGCGTGACAATCGCAATCTGCGCGCCGGTCGCCTTCTCAAGCCGGGCTCCGTAACGTTCAATCGCTTGACGACTCTGGGCATCGACTACGCCGGCGAAGTCACTCAGATACCCCTGTGGTTTGAGGGAGGCCAGGTCGAGCGAAAATGCGGACGAAACAAGAACTAACGCGGCCGGCAGTATCCGTCCTGAAATTTTCATCTGTAACTGAGCGCCGGCCTCATTGCTCCGGCTACTAGCCTATCAAGGAGCTTCCACCCGCTTGTCATCACGCGGCTTTGTATCACAAGGGGGCGCAGGAGGCGCGATCGACATCGGATGCGTATCCGCGGGAGGCTTGATCGAAGGCATGTATGGAACCTCCGGAGGTGTGACATCAATGAGGGGTATCGAACAGACCTTCGCCGGCTGGGCTTTCTGGACACGCGCCGAAACAGGCACTGCTTTCTTCTGGGCGAAGAAGTGAGGCTTATTCAGGAAGCGCTGAATGCGCGGATCCGTCTTTGTTTCAGGCAGAGGCTGAAGGGCTTGGGCCTGCGCAATCACAGGGGCTACAAGGAAGCTGCACGCAATCAGCGTCCGTATCAGCATCTTCACTCCTGCTCTTATGCTACTTCAATTTCCGGAGCTTGGGTTCAAGTGTTACTTGCTCAAAGATTGCCAGCCATTGAACCTGAGGGACAAAGTCCTTCTTGGATACCAGCCGGAAACCGTTTTCTTCAATCTCTTTGATTGCATCATCCTCGCCTAAGCGGACATGCTCCTTAGCCCGTCCACCCATAGCGACGTCGTTCTTGTGATACTCGATAATCGCCAGGCGGCCATTCGGTTTCAGCGCCCGCTTTACCTCCGCGAGAGTCTGAGCAGGATAGTCGAGATGATGATAAACGTCGAGCGCCATTACCAAGTCGGCTGATTCGGGGCTCAGCTTTGTCTCCTTCGCATTCCCCTGCACGAAGTTGACGTTCGATAGAGCAACCGCTCTTTCCTTGGCCTTCGCAAGAAAGTCGGAAAAGATGTCCTGACCGATAACACGTCCGTTTTTACCAACGGCGTCGCTTAGATACGGCAGCATGTACCCCGGTCCCGTCCCGAAATCCACAACCGTCATTCCCGGTTTGATGCCGAGCGCGGCAACCAGCTCACGAGGCTTCTGCCTCGCATCCCGAGACGATTCCGTCAGCGTCCTCGCAATACCTTCGCGCGCATCGGGAGTTTGGTATCGCTCATTTGCTTTCTCGGCGACCTGCGCCGAAGCGAGTGCAACGGCGCCCCACAGAATCAGGAATTTCATAGTCCGAGCTCCATCGGCATCGCGAGCGGAGGCTCTGCCATAAAGTCCAGCTCGCTCATCTCTGACAACGCTCCACGAACCGACTTCTCCGAGGTCGGCTCAACCGTAATGACGAACGGCAAGTTGTCCTTCGAATCGGAAGGCAATTGCAAAACTGCATCGAGACTGATTTTTTTATCCGCCAGAATCTTTGCCAAAGCCGCGATGATACCGGGCCTGTCGACGACACGGAATCGCAAATAATACGCGGATTTTTGAGATGTAACGGGAATCGGCTTATACTCTCCGAGCCGTGGATGCGCAAATGGGGACACCCGTTCCGGACTGCCACTGCGAATCTCGCGCGCCACCCGCATCAGATCGCTTGCCACCGCCACACCTGTTGGGTGTGGACCGGCGCCGCGCCCGTAGTAAAAGGTGTCCGCGCCAAATTTCCCACGCACCCACACGGCGTTGTACGATCCCTGCACGCTAGCAAGAATCGTCGATGTTGGAATCAACGCCGGCCGCACTGACAGGATCAATCCGTCCGCCGTTTGCTTGGCAGCGCAGACAAGTCGTATTGTGTGACCGAGTTTATGCGCATATTGAAAGTCGATCGGCTGGATGCGGCGAATCCCTTCCGTATAGATATCCGACGGCGTAATCTTTTCTCCGAACGCAAGCGCGGCCAGAATCGCTAACTTCGATCGCGCGTCGTAGCCATCGACGTCCGCAGCAGGATCCGCCTCGGCATACCCGAGCTTTTGTGCTTCGGCTAGGACTTCGTCGAAATTCGCACGCCGCTTCTCGATCTCCGTCAGAATGAAATTCGAAGTGCCATTCAAGATCCCGAGCAGCGTTGTGACCCGATCCCCGGAAATCCCCTCGCGCAACACCGCATGAATAGGGATACCACCCGCGACGCTCGCCTCCATGGCGAGATTGATCCCTGCTTTTATCGCGCTGTCCCACAACTCGGCTCCCGCCAGCGCCATTAATTCTTTGTTCGCAGTGACAATCGATTTCCGTTGCTTGACGGCAGTTTGAATGATGTCTTTCGCCACGCCCGTACCGCCGACAAGCTCCACTACGATGTCCACATCCGGGCTCGATACCACCTCACGCCAGTCCGCTGTTTTCGTAACACCCTTCAACTCGGCGGGCAATTCAACCGACATAACAGAGCGGCTGCACACGAATTTGATCTTCAGATCGAAGCCGAGTTTTTCTTTGATTTGCTTGGCGTTTTGCGTGAGCACAGCGATTGCGCCCATTCCGACATTGCCTAGTCCGACAATGCCAACATTCACTCGCTGCATATGCCGGTATCATAGCAGTAGCGTTCTTATGTTCCGTCGCAAACTGGTGTATTTTGCTCTCCTGACGCTGTTCTGCGCGGCCCCGGCGACCGGCCAAGGTCCGAAAGAAACGACGCATGATCCTTCCGACCCGCGCTTGCCGAACGGTAAGTCCCAGAAGGAGGAAATTCTCAAAGCCGATCACGAGAAATCGCTTGAGGATGCGTCCAAGTTGATCCAACTGACCGAGGATCTGAAAATCGAACTAGAGAAGAACGATCGGCATGTTCTTTCGGTATCGATGCTGAAGAAGCTCGACGACATTGAGAAGCTGAGCAAGCGCATCCGCTCGCGGCTTCGCCGCTACTGAAACTTGGCAACTGGTGACCCGTTCAGGGTGGCAGCCTGTTATCGCCGCAGAAGCTGGCTTGCGCAAACAGTTGAGCAAAGATGGCAGAAGCACTCGCAAGATTCAGGTTGTTGTGGAGACGGCCTCGGGAAAAGTTGTACAAAAGCCCAGCTACGGATCTGGACAAGTTCCCTACTTCAACTTCGTGACAGAACAGACTAAATCCTCTATTCTGAATTTAGATAGCAAGGAAATCCCATGACGTTGATGATTAATCTTCCGGATGAACAGGAAGCCGCGCTTAAGGCGCGGGCGCAGGCGCAGGGTGTGTCCGCAGAGCAGTGCGCCCAGCAGCTTTTGAAACAAGCGCTGTCATCCGAGCACAAACCCCTTGCCGCAAGAATTCGCGAACTGTGGTCTGACATGCCTGAAGAGGTCCGCGCCGAATATCCCGAAGGCGGCGCACGCCAGATCGATCACCATGTCTATGGCTTGCCGAAACGATGAAGGCTGTTTTTGCCGATACTTTTTATTGGGTGGCGTTAACCGATCCCAATGATGACCTTTATAGGCAGGCCGCTAAACTGGACGAGATGCTGGCCGGGGTCCGGATTGTCACGACAGATGAAGTTCTCAGTGAATTCCTGACTTTCCTTTCCGGTAATTTGTGGATGCGCAACAGGGCGGTTGAGACCGTTCGCGAGCTGGGCCGCGCTCCAAACGTTCATATCTTTCCGCAGAGCCGCCAATCCTTTCAGGATGGGTTCGAGCTTTACGCCGCCCGTGCCGACAAGCGCTACAGCCTTACGGATTGCATCGCCATGACGACGATGACCCATGAGGGGATCACGGACGTTCTCACCAACGACCGGCATTTCGAGCAGGAAGGTTTCCGGGCGTTGTTCCGGGACTCGTGAAGACAACCGAGGCGCTGCAAAAACTCTTCTAG
>DASQLD010000397.1:0-21815 GCA_035630195.1 Bryobacteraceae bacterium | reverse complement strand
CAGGGACATCCAGCAGCGCCCCGGGACCACCCGCCGCCGGGTGCAGTTGCCCCCCTAGCGACAACAACGTATCGCGCAATGACTCGGCATCGAGCCGGTTCCAGTTCATCCGCCACAACAGCTCGTTGTTCGAATCCACCTCGGCATAGCGCGCCGCTTCGGGATGGCTGGTGGATTGTTGATAGGCGTTCGACGTCAGCATCAAACGGTGCATCGCCTTCACGCTCCAACCCTTCTCCATGAATTCCGTGGCAAGCCAATCGAGCAACTCGGGATGCGATGGCCGAGCGCCATTCTTGCCGAAGTCACTGGCCGTGCGAACGATCCCATTGCCGAAATGATACTGCCAGATTCGGTTCACCATCACCCTGGCGGTCAACGGATTCTCCTTGCTCGCGAGCCATTCCGCAAGCGCCATTCGCCGCCCGCTGCTGCCTCCTGCAAACGGAATTTTCGCAGCATCCGCACTACCCGTGACGCACCGTAGGAATCCGGGCTCCACCTTCTCGCCCTCTGCATCGAGTTCTCCCGAGGCCAGCACGTGGGTATCCGGCAGCGCGGGCACATTGGGTGGAGCTACGTCGTGAACGGCATAAGCGACTGGGCGATAACGCCGCATCAACTCGGCCGTGTTCTGTGCTACATCCCGCGCCTCCCCGTAACGTTCCCACTCCGAAGTCTTAAAAATTGCGTCTTCGCGCTCCTGAAAGAACACGTTCGCAACATTTAATTCACGAAGGAACTCCTTTACCGAGGCGTCGTCCGCTTTCACGTTCTTCAACAGAAGGAACCGCTGCTTCAGCTCTTCGCGTCGTTTTTCGAGCTCCGCTGCTGCCGCTTCCAACTGGTCCTCATATTCGCGAAAGCGCCGCTTCATCTCGCGCGCGTTCTCATCTTTCGTGAAAGGAGCCGGTTCCTCACCCACACCAGTAGCGGCAAAGAACGCCTGCAAGCGATAAAAGTCCTGTTGCGGTATCGGATCGTATTTGTGGTTATGGCACTGCGCGCAACCCACCGTCAGCCCCAGGAACACGGACGCGGTTGTACCTGTCACGTCGTTCAGGAAATCCTGGCGGAGTTGCTGCTTCGATGTAGCATCGGCCTCCCATGTGCCCATGCGAAGAAAGCTCGTTGCGATCAATCGCTCAGACCGCTCGCCTTCGCCGCGTATCTCGTCCCCGGCAATCTGCTCTTTGACAAACGTGTCATATGGCTTGTCCGTCTGAAAGGCACGGATCACATAATCCCGATACCGCCATGCCGTGGGCCGTTCCGTATCCACCGCAAACCCATCCGATTCCGCGTATCGGGCCAAGTCTAGCCAGTGGCGTGCCCAGCGCTCCCCATAGCGAGGGTCCGCCAGCAGCTTGTCGATCAGCTTTTCGTAAGCATCGGGCGCAGCGTCATTCAAAAATGCGCGTGCCTCTTCTGGCGAGGGCGGCATTCCAATCAGGTCGAAATACACTCGACGCAATAAGGCACGCCGGTCCGCTGCCGGAGCCGGAGCGAATCCTCGGCTTTCCAGCCTGGCGAGAACGAACGCATCCACTTGATTGCGCACCCATGCCGCCTGCTTCACGTTTGGCGTAGCGGGGCGCTGTGGCTTGCTCAGAAGCCACTGCATGTGGTCGTCGCTTGCGGATGGCGCTGGGGCACTCACCGGCTGCATCGAATCGATAACCGCCGTCAGTTTCGCGACGGTGGCATCCGGCAGCGTGGCGCCGAGCGGCATGCGCGGCGACTTTTCGCCTCGGATGTATTGAATCAGCGCGCTCTGTTTGGCCGCGCCCGGAGTGAGTGCGCTCCCGCGCTTACCCCCTCGAAGCACGTCTTCAAAGCTGCGAACAGTGAATCCGCTTTGGGCTTGGGCTCCGCTGTGGCACGAAGCGCAATGGGTCTCGAGAATCGGCTGAATCTCGCGCCGGAACAGCTCGGCATTGTCCGCTGCGCAAGCGCATGCAAGAAACGAGAAAAAGAGAAACATCCGAATCATAGTGATTGCCGGCGCTCGGCGTGGATCGATTATAGCGGGATTCGCCCCCTCAAACGGAATGAAGCTTTTTGAATTAGCTTTCCGAATAATGTTGACAACGTTTGAAAGACAAGTTAGAAGTATCTGCAGCAAACTCGGTTTCAGGAGGCCCCAATGCCACGGCTCTTCCTCGGTGTCCTATGCGTTATCGCGTTGGCGCCGTCTCTCTTCGCACAGGCCACATTCGGCAGCTTGATAGGAACAGTAAGCGATCCGGCCGGCGCCATCGTCGCTGGAGCCAAAGTCACTGTACGTAGCGAAGAAAGAGGTGTCAGTTACGGCGCCGTTACCAATGAGTCCGGCAATTACATAATCACGCAGCTCAGCGTAGGCGACTATACAGCGGAATTCGAAGCTCCGGGATTTCAGCGTCTTGTACAGAAGGAGGTTCGCATCGCGCTGGGAACATCCACACGTGTTGATGCGCAACTTACAGTCGGACAAGTAACGGAGCAGGTCAACGTCACCAGTGCCGCTCCACCGCTCGTCACAGATCGCGCCGAAGTCAGCACCGCTCTCACCAGTAAAGAGATCCAGGATTTGCCCACCTTGAATCGCAATATCACTTCACTTCAACTGCTGATGCCCGGCGCCCAGCGCGTCCTCGGCCAGCATGCCTCGAGTGAAAACCCGCAAGGTGGAATTCAGATCAACAACAATGGACAAACCTTCGGCTCCACGAACTTCATGATCGACGGCACCGACAACAATGACCCGGTGCTGGGAATAGTGATCGTCAACCCCAGCATCGATTCCGTCAAAGAAATGAAGTACACGGGCGGCAACTTCGACGCGGAGTTCGCGCAAGCCGGAGGCGCGGTCATCCAGGTAGAAACCAAATCAGGGACCAACCAACTGCACGGGTCTTTGTTTGAGTTCCTGCAGAACAATATCATGAATGCCCGCAATCCATTCAGCGAACCTCTCGGACCACCGCCTCTCCGTTGGAATCAGTTCGGTGGCTCGCTCGGCGGACCCATCATGAAGAACAAGCTGTTCCTCTTTGGCGACTACCAGGGAACACGCCGTCGCACAGGCGCCTCAGTCCTCACAACAGTGCCTACCGAGGCAGTCCGCAGTGGAGATTTCAGCGCGTTCGCCGAACGCATTTATGACCCGCTGACCGGAGACGCAGATGGACGCGGCCGTATGCCCTTCCCAAACAACCGCATTCCTGCGGATCGCATATCGCCTCAGGCGAGGAATCTTATTACCATGCTGCCGCTCCCCAACTCCGGTGCGGCTGGAGCGATCAACAACAACTTCACTTCGCAGGATTCAGACCGCTATGACGCCGACCAGTTCGATATTCGTGTCGACCACTACCTCTCCGATTCCTTCCGATATTTCTCCCGGTACAGCTTTGCTGACTTTCGTCGTGTCGCGCCCGCTGCCTTCGGGCAGTACGTAGGCGGCCCCGGATTGTCGGGATTATTGTTCTCCGGCGAGGCTCCGGCGCGCAATCAGAACGCCGTGTGGGGATTCAACTATCTGATCAGCTCATCGCTGTTGACCGACTTCCGATTCGGATATTCCCAATACAAAGTAAACGTGCTTCCACTCGACTTCGGCCGTAACACCGCTCTCGATGCGGGTATCCCGAACGTCAATCTGCCCGACCGTCCTGACACCTCCGGGCTACCGTCCATTGAGGTCACGGGCAATGGCGCCTTCCGCATGGGATACAGTTTGCAGGTGAACCAGTGCAACTGCCCGCTGGACCAACGGGAGTTCGTGTTTCAGTTTGTCAACAATTGGACAAAGATTCATGGCAATCACAACTTGAAATGGGGAACCGATATTCGCCGCGCTCAAAATCGCCGCCTGCCAAGCGATCGCAAGCGCAACGGCAACTTCACGTTCGCGCCTACCGTCACTGGATCCGCCGATGTCCCAGGGTCGGGCATCGGAGCTGCGACATTTCTGCTCGGCGCCCCGAGCTTGTTTGAGCGTTTCGTCTTAAATGCCATCGACATGGAAGATATGCAGTGGCGCATGTTCTATTTCGTCCAGGACACGTGGCGCATAACTCCCAAACTGACAATGAGCCTTGGATTGCGGTGGGACACCTGGTTCCCGAACCAAAGCGTCAACGAAGGGCAAGGGTCGCGGTATGACGTGGTCACAAACTCCGTCATCATTGCCGGGGCTGGTCCCAACAGCAAGTCTGCCGGAGTCAAGACGCAATGGACGAACTTCTCGCCGCGTCTTGCTTTCGCGTATCAACTCACTCCCAAAACAGTGCTACGCACCGGCTGGGGACGTTCGTACTTTCAGGAGATCTTCGGCAACACATTCAACAACACTGCGAACAATTACCCGACGCTTATCACGCAGACCGTACAACAGCCGAACCTGTACACTCCGGTGTTCACCCTCAATCAGGGGCCGCCGACCCCGATCGTGCCGGCGATTCCCTCGAACGGGATCCTGCCCCTTCCGGATCGCGTGGGCGCAAGCTATCGCCCTGACGACCTTGGTTACTCCTACGTCGATTCGTGGAACTTTTCCATCGAACGTCTCATCGGCAGCGACACGACAGCAACGGCCACATACGTTGGAAACGTAGGGCGCCACCTTCGGATCGGATGGCCGATGAATCAGGCGGTTCCAGGTCCCGGACCACTGAATCCCCGGCGCCCGTTGTTCGTCAAGTTCGGTCTCACGCAAGGCATCACCGATGCGTCCAATATGGGGAGCAACAGTTACCAGGCATTGCAGACGAAGCTGACCAAGCGATTCTCCCAAGGTGTGTCGCTGCTCGCAACGTACACGTGGTCCAAGACGCTGGATACCGCTGGCGGATTGCTCGTGAACGGCAGACTCAACCGCGGCATCGCCGATTTCGACCGGACTCACGTGGCTACTATAGGGCTGAACGCGCAGCTTCCATTCGGCAAGGGGCGTCGCTATCTCGCGAATGCCAGCGGGGCGGTAGACTTGATCCTTGGCGGGTGGGAGCTTGGTACCGTGACGCTCCTGCAGAGCGGATTAGCGATCACGCCGACTTTAGTGAATAACTCACACCTAAATGCAGATGTCACCGGAGCCTCTCTTCGACCCAATCGTGTGCCGGGCGTCGACCCATACGAGGTGCCGGGCGGCCAATCGAGAAACCTTTGGTTCAATCTCGCTGCGTTCCAGGTCCCGGGACAATATCAGTTCGGTACATCCAGCCGGGGTTCGCTCCGCGGCCCAGGTTTGATCAACTCCGATCACAGCTTGGCCAAGCGTTTTTCTGTCACCGAAACCAAAAGCTTCCAACTCCGGGGAGAAGCCTACAACGCCTTCAATCACACGAACATGGCGAATCCCAACACACAGGTGGATTCCGGTCCGAATAGCGCCGGGCGGATAACCGGAATTCTGGTCGGAACCACTATGCGTGTTTTGCAGGTCGGTCTGCGCTTCGATTTCTGATGTGCTCGCGACGCGATCGGTTCCGTTGCGAAGTTTGGTGAACGAGAGCTGATACGGTAGAGCGATGCCAATCACGTCGTCCAATCCATTTAAAGGACGTCAGTATTCGGGTGAGGTGATCCTGTTGGCCGTGCGTTGGTATTTGCGCTATCCGCTGGCGTACGAACACGTCGCCGAGCTATTGGGCGAACGAGGTCTGGAAGTGGATGCCAGCTGCATTTGGCGGTGGGTTCAAACCTATGAGCCAGAAATCAACAAGCGGTGTCGTCCGTATCTAAAGCCGACCAACAAGTCTTACCGCGTAGACGAAACTTACATCAAGATTAAAGGCAAAGATCGTTACCTATACCACGCGGTCGACTCTACTGGCCAAACAATTGATTTCCTGTTGACGGCCAAGCGTGACGCTGCCGCAGCGAAACGCTTCCTGCTGAAAGCGATAGAGGCATCTGGCAATCCAATGCCACGGGTCATAAAACGTCGACAAGAATCCTGCCTATCTGGCAGCAATGAAAGCGATGACGGCGGAGGGTACGCTACCACCTCGCGTTCGCTTGCGGAAAAACAAGTACTTAAATAACGTGATTGAGCAAGATCACAGAACCGTGAAGAAACGCATGTGGCTCGCCAAGGGCTACGGCTCGTTCCTCGGCGCGTGGCGGACATTGCAAGGCATCGAAGCAGTTCACATGATTCGAAAAGGAAGAGTGAGACGGCTGGCTAAAGCCGATTCCGTTGGGCAAGCGCGCTTCATTACTAAACTGTTCGGTATCGCTGCGTAAACCCCAGTTTTCCCTCTGATCGATCTGCACGGCCATAGCGCTGCCTTACTGCAAGTTCGCAATAAAACCGTTTTTCGGCCCTCCGTTCCCGCAGGTTTCCGAGACCTCAATCCTGACACTCTTAAACCCCAAATTACCTTTTCTTCCGCTTCACCCCGCTGACTCGTAGATACAACGAGGAACCGATGGTCTTCGAAAGGAAAGAACACCATGAAACAGCTCTATTTTGCTCTGTCCCTGCTGGCCGCTTCAGCCGAGCTTGTACCAGCGGCGCCGTCATGTGCGCCGTATCCAAACTGTCTTTACGTCGCGCCCGTTAACGTGAACTTTGCGGTCTCCACTTCCTCGGTGACTTACCAGGACACGTCGTCCTCACCGCGTACGATTTCGTTCTCCATCCGGATGCCGATCGGACTCGCTGGAGCCCTGCCCGTCATCGTCTGGTCCCATGGTGGAAGCCAGGGTCATCTCAATCCACTGACTGCGTTGAGCGAATAGGGCGAACTGACGGCTCGCGCCGGATACATTTCCGTCGGTATCGCCCATGCGCCGCGCTCAAACTTTTCGCGGCAGTTGCTTTGCTCCGCGCTCGGAGTATCTGACTGCGCCACGTTCAACTATCTCAACCGGGATCGTCCGCACGACATCTCTAAAGTTATTGATCGTCTAACCGCCATCAACGCCGCGGTCGGACCGCTTCAGGGTCGCATCAACATCAGTAGAATCGCCGTCGGTGGCCATTCGGCCGGCAGCGGAGGAACGCTCAGTGTAGCTGGAGCGCTCCGCGTTTTCACAAATACCCCAAGGAACTTGGCGGACCCACGTCCTATCGCATTCCTGGCGTTCTCACCGCAAGGTCCGGTCTCGGACGGCTTCTTCGAGACTGACTTTCGGTTTCCGAACACGTCATGGGATGACATCTCGCGCCCCGTGCTCGTCGCAACGGGCGACGGCGATAATACGTGCGGCAGTTCGGCCGGCGAATGTGTTGGCACATCACCGAGCGTCCGGCGGATCCCTTATGACCTGATGCCTGCCGGCAACAAATACCTGATGCACATCCATGACACAGATACGTTTCACGGGCTCTTCGGCTTCAACATTGCCGAGTGCATCTCGAGGGGTGTCGCCCCCGGCAAGTGCAGCGCATTTAGCAAGTGGCTCGGATCCTCTGCTCTGGCCTTTCTCGATGCGAACGTGCGAGGCAGCATAGCTGCCAGAACTTGGTTGCTCGGCGGTTTTATCCAGCAGGCTAGTGGTGGCATCGTTGAATGGAAGTCGAAATAGGTCCGCCGGCCCCTTGCACGACGAAGCCCGGCCATAGGCACGAGTATTCCAGAATAATGATCGGGCCTGCCGGCGTGTTCACAACAACCCGGACGGCCCGCAAAGGCTCGTGAATCAAAGTAGCCCATACGCAGATATCTTTTTCGATCCCGCAACGCCTGCGCTCAACCACACCAGGTCCGTTCTTGTGCACGTTGCTCAAATCTCGCCGACGGTGATAGTACGATCTACAGTGCTATCTCGCACACCTTTCGCACTCTTCAATATGAAGCTGATCGATGCGCTCAAGGTTCTCGGGCAACACAATTCCTCCGGCCGCGATCAGCATGTCCGGGCGGGGCAACCGGGGTGAACGGCCACTCATTTGAGGCCTCATGCGTCCCTCCGCCAGCCTTCGAGCGCCCGCAGCAGCCGCAGACCATATTGAAGGCAGCTTTTTACCTGGTTATCCGTTAGCCCTGTGTGTGCAGCGATCTCGCCGCGACTCATTCCGCGCCGGTATCGCAATTCCAGGCACACCCGATGCTCGTGCTTCAGCGATTCATGGTCGAGCAGGAAGCTCTCTGCATCCGGGCAGCTTGATAAATCCTTCGTCGCCGCCGCGCATCGTTCGCCATGCTGCCGTTCGACGCGCAAGTGTCGCCAGTAGTCCGTGCCGAGGTGTTTTACGACGCTCATGAGCCATGCCACCCTTGTCACCCCGTCGATCCGGTCCCACTCGCGGTGTAGCCGCAGGAAGGCTTCGCTTGCGATTTCCTCGGCGATTTCGCGACGGCCCGTGCATCGGATGGCATAGCGCAGCACATCTGATGCGTGGTGTTCGTAGACGGCATCAAAGGACTGCTCACGGTCTTCATTCAGCTCTACGGATGACGGAAGAGCATCAGAAGAAATCGTGACATACCTAGCGTTCGCCATGCTGAAGAGTTCTCTGGAAGTGGTGAAACTCAACGGCAGAACGTTTCACTCGTCAATCGATTCTGGCGATATTTCTGCGCTCAGTGGAAGATGGTCCGCGGCAGATGAGCTCTTCCAGCGAACCTGCTTCGAAGATCAACATCCGCTTGCAGGAACATCGCCATTACTCAATCGCGTTCGTCCAGACTCGCCCCGCGGTGCGTCGTCCCCTCACACCTGCCAGGATAGAAGCAATCGTAATTCCCTCTGGCTTACGATGCGACCGTTGCGAAGTCGGAAGAATATCGCGATCGTCGCTTTCATTTCAGCTCCAGCCGCGAGCGTTCCCAGTGGAGCCGCGAGACGGCCGATCCAAAGTGCCTCTACCGCGACGTTGTCGCCCTCAGCAACTACCGACAGGGGTTTCGTATCGTTGTGCACTCAGCAACTTCTGCCCCAGCAAGCTGCGTTGCACGAGCTCGTCCACATTGCCCTGCTGACCATTTCGGTTCGACATGTTCGGAAGCTCGATTTGCAGCGCATCCTCGCTGAAAACCGGCGCAGCGCATCACCGGCGTCGCCGCACTGAAGAGCGGCGACATACTCACGAATTCAAACGATGTTCAACTTCCGCAAAAGCTGGCATGCTCTGATTATTTATCCAGCGAGATCTGGTGATCCCTCCGAATCCACAGTTCCGCCGTCGGGCGGTCATTGATTAGGTTCATAGCTGCGAGTAGTGGCTGAATCCGTATTTTCTTCCGGCCTCAGCCTCTAGTTTTGACGTGTCGTTGCCGATCATTTCTGTGGTGTCACACTTTCGCGAGCCCTCAAAAGGCGCTGTAAGCCCGCCACGCGGTACATCGAATGCTACATGTCGAGCTTGGATCACGATAACTCTTGGGGATCGAAGGCTCGGCGCTTGCCCGTATAGTGAACTGACCCGGGAGGTGGAATGATATCTGTTCAATTCCGGAGTCGCCAATAGTTGCGAAACAAACGATCGAGAAGGCTGCCCGTGTCAACGATGAACGGGCTGGCAAGGCGCTTCTGAGCATCCCACAGTTTACGCAATACGCGGAGGTCGCGAAGGTCCTTTTGTCAGACATCTGGGCACCCGAGCCCGGGAAAGGAATGAGAGAACTACAAAAACCGCACTGGCCTGTGTCCCCGAGTATGATCAGGGTGTCAAAGGAAAGCCAGACGTTGATGAGGGAAGCTCCCGCAGGAACACCTCTGATAGGAATCGTTTGGTTCCGCGCATTGGACGGGCAAATTCCCGTGGATCCTGAAATCATCCTGCATCCGACCCAGTTGACTTTGAAGTATCTCGAGCGCGGAGTGCTCGAATCGTCAACGTACAACTGGAATCACAGGAATGCGCAAACGCCTGAGACGGGTTCCATCAAAGCTCTACAAGCTGCACGCGTGGCAGCACGGCAAGCAAGAGACACGCGGATTGACGCGTATCTGGCGAGGGGCAGGATTTTAGTCAACGCGCACGTCAACGGGCGATTAGCTCCGGATTTCGTTACCTGGGAGGATAACGGCAATACGAGTCATACGAAACTGGCGAGGCTTATTGCAAAGGGCGGCATTAGCTGTTCTCGCTCAGACTTGATCTGACATTCGGGTTGTCAGGCGGCGTTAGATTGCCCGCCCAAATCTTGGCTTCGTTGCGGCTGTCTTAGTATGTCGGATGTTTCGGAAAAACCTTCCTTTGAAAGAGAAACCGTGTCGAGCAATTCTTCTCATCTGCCAAGTGCTTGGAATCCCGGAATGTCTGCATCGGCGTCTTGCCAAAGCAGTACTTGCCCGAGTGCGGACGGCTCTCATTGTATTCGGCGATCCACTTGTCCAGATCGGTTTGCAACTCATCCAGGCTACGGTAGAGTTTCTTTCGAAAAGCCACGCTGTAGAACTCATCCTGCATTGTCCGGTGGAACCGCTCACAGATGCCGTTGGTTTGCGGGTGTTGCGCCTTCGTCCGTGAATGGTCAATGTCTTCGACCGCCAAATACAACTGGTATTCGTGATGCTCGCGATTACCGCAGTATTCAGTTCCCCGATCGGTAAGAACCCGGAGCAAACGAACGTTTGACTCATCAAAGAATGGAATCACTCGATCATTCAGCATATCGGCCGCCACAAGCGCATCCTTCCGGTCGTACAGCTTGGCCTGCGCAACTTTGCTGTATGTATCGATGAACGTCTGCTGAAAAATCCGGCCGACGCCCTGATCGTGCCCACGTAATACGTGTCTTGTGCTCCTAAATAGCCGGGATGCGCAGTTTAGATCTCTCCATGCGCTTGTTTCTCTTCTTTGGCTTTCTCCAACGCGCGTACTTGGTCCTCGGTAAGAATCATGTGCTCTTGTGCCACCTTGGCTTCGAGCGCTTTCAGTCGCTTGCGAAAGGTCTCCAGATCGTGACGAAGCCACACGCTGCGCACACCGGTTGGGAAACGAACTGTCCACGTTGCGTGAGTTCATTCGCCACTCGGACCTGGCCGTAAGCCGGCTTCTCAATCGCCAGCTCCACCATGGCTTGCTCAATGTGATCCTCCACGCGGTTCTTCACGATCGGCTTCTTACGGCTGATCTCCTTCATGGCCAGTTCGCCGCCTTTGTCGTAGAGTTCCTTGAACCGGTAGAAGCTGTCGCGCGAGTACCCCATGATCTTGCGCGCTTTCGAGACGCTACCTAACGTCTCGCTCAGCTTCAACAGCCCGACCTTGTTCTTGATTACTTTCTGATCCCTGTTCATCGATCATTCACCTTGCGCGTTCTGCGCAGTTTATCAGGGAATGTCAGATTAAGTCGTGACTAGTACACACCTGGTAGTCCTAATGAGTTCGTACGCTTGCTCTATTCATCAGTAAACACGAGAACTTTTTCTTTGTCACGCTCAAGTCCTGTTCAGTATCCGACCCCGCCGCAGTAACGTGCTCAAAGGCTGGAATGGTATCCTCCGGCACCACAGCGCGTGCGCCTCTGTGTCTATGCACAAGAACGCGATTGGCTGTCAACGCGGTGATACATGGCAACCCAACCCCACATTAGAGGACCAGTTCTCTTGCACACGCAACGCGAAGTGATATAACCCGAGAGACCGGCCGAACTCATTCCTCCAGCCGCAGGCTTGTCGCCTGTGTGCCCCATGAGTTTCAAGTCCCAAGCCGCACCACTAACACCGTGAAAACTGCGAAATTCTCGCGCGTCCTGAAACGCTATAGATCCTGCCTTCACTATCCGGCATACAGACCGACGTTTCGACCCAAGAGCACGAAAAAGTCGGATCTGAATCCCAAGGAGGTTCACCATGCATTTCAGTTCCAAGCACTTCGTGCGTCTAGCCGGTCTCGTCGTGTTGTCCAGCGTCGGAACCATGTTTGCCCAGGAAGCCGAGCAGCCGGCTACGCCCGTTGTCGAGGCGTCCACCAACTGCTTCTCTACATTCGCCATCGGCACAATTACGTATTGTGTCTCCGAACACGGCAATATCGTAAGGTTTACGTCGCCGGCAGCAGCCCCGGAACACATTCGCATCGGCGTAATTCGTGAAGGATACGCGGTATGTTCCTCCGCTGTAGCGGGGGGAGCCCAACAGGTTTCGTATGACTCAGGAAATGTCGAGGCCGGCTGGCTGGCGGCCGTCACCATCACGCAGCCGGTACCAAATGCGCTACCCCTCTGCATAACCCGTAGAACGACCAGCAACATCGAACTTCAGCAGTGCTTCTCTCACAACGCAAACGAAAAGGAAGTGGTCGTTACCATGACCGTGCGCAACGTGAGCGGCCTCACGCGATTCAACGTCATGATGGATCGCTATTTTGACGGCGACATCGCTGGTGATGCTGGGGACGATCGTTACACCCGTTCCGCCGATGCAGTGTGGGGTGAGGACGGACAGCACGCCCTCGTGCTCCGTGACATCAACGGAGTAGCCGCGCCCGCGCATAGCACTGCCGTTCATACATTCGGTGGTTTTGTCGCCGCATCGTGCGGTCAGACTTCGGTAGCGACGCCTACTGCCAACGGTGATTTCGTTGGGCGTCTCTCCTATCGCTTCGGCAATCTTGTGGCGAATGCGGTTCGGAGTGTCCGAGTGCAATACGACAAGCTATAACCCCCTGGATCGTAGGTCAAAACCCTATCAAAGCGCGGACCGCCTGCAGCGAGCAGGCGGTCCTTGGATTGGAGAACTCTCGTATGTCCCGAACTTCTATTGTCATTGCATTAGCCCTCTTCACCGCGCAATATGGTTTACCCGAGCAATCCGCCGGTTTGTTCGCCAGCGCCACTGCCGGCGACATCGAAGCCATCGAAGCGGAGATTCGATCGGGCGCCGAAGTCAACGCAATCGATGAGGAGGGACGCACCGCCCTCTTCTGCGCCGTGGAAGCAGGTCAGTTGAAGGCTGCAACCACACTGATCCGTCACAAAGCGCAAGTCAACGCGGCCAACAAGTCGGGAACAACCCCTCTCATGCAAGCCGTCCTCGACGATTCCACGCTGATCGTCGAGGCTCTGATGCAAAACGGAGCGGATCCGAATTTGAATGGCGGATCCGGCACCGCGCTTCATTCCGCGGCCGAGCGTGGGTCGGTCCCCCTGGTCGAGTTGCTCATCGCTCGCAAAGCGCGACTGGATTCCACCGATGAACAGGGACGAACGCCGCTTTTCCTCGCAGTCGAAGCCGGTCAGGTGGGAACAGCAAGCGTTCTTCTGGCCAAAGGCGCGCGGCCGGAATCGAAGTCGCACGACGAGAAACTACCGCTGCTCGTGGCAGCTCAGGCGCGAAATATCGCAATGGTGGATTTGCTCCTCACGAACGGAGCGGATCCGAACACGAAGACCGACACCGGCGCTCCTCTTTTAATTGACGCCGTGTCGCGTGGCGAAGCCGAATTGGTCGAACTGCTCACCAGAAGGGGAGCTGACTTTAGGGCAATCGACGACGATGGCAAGACTGCATTATCAGTGGCGACAGCCGCCGGCCAGTCGAAGATCGCCGAGATCCTGCAACGCGCCGGCGCGCGCGAATAAAACAACAAGACACAGAACTGTTTTGGAGAAAAGTGTATGCGAAGACCGTTACTGCTGTCGATCGTCGGACTCTGCTTCAGCTCATGGATAAATGCCGCGATCATTGACGCGCGCGTCTCCGGATTCGATGACGCGGAACTGAGCGTCCTCTCGCATGTAACCCAATTTTGGGAAGACACGATAGCAGATCCGATTACGGTCAAAGTGTCGTTCGCCATGCGCAATCTGGCGGGCGATCTCCTCGGTAGTTCGTTTGGCTTCGTGCAGAATGCCCGCGGATTACCAAAGGAGGCTACAGTGGAGATCGATTCACGAGAGGGCGCCGTCTTCGGATGGTTCGTCGATCCCACTCCCGAAAGTGCCGAGGAGTTCGTCGCGGGTTCCGCTCCTTGGCACTATCGGGGCAAGCGGTCGAACGCCGCCGCCCAACAGTACGACCTGTTGACGGTTCTACATCACGAGTTGGCGCACGTCTTCGGCTTCACCATAGCGTACAGTCGGTTCGGTTCACGAGTAGAACTGGCGGACGACGGTTTTCTTCGCAACTATATCGGGGACAGCGTCACAGCGACCCTGGCCCCGGATTACGAAGGTACACATTTGTCAGACGCATTTCATGCATACGACTTGCTGACTGCCTTTCAAGGCCGCGGCGAGCGAATGCTGCCATCAGACCTCGACCTGGCATTACTCGCGGACGCCTACGGTTACACCCTGAACCTCCAGAGTGACCAATCTGTGCCTGAACCTGTGTTCACATTTGCAGTGGCGTTCGCCCTTTTGTTCTTCTCTGTGATAAAGCGATGGAATACGGCTACTTTTCGCGCAGTAAAGAATAGGTGGGTAGATCCCATCCATCAAAAGCAGATCCCATCCGACAAAAGAAGGAGCAAGCGAAAGGCATGCAACTGCGATTCGATTTCCGTCCCGTAACTTCAACCGGCGAACGCTCGCATCTTGAAGAATTGCAAGGGCCTGTTCTCGGTAAGAATCCGGCGCCGCCGGCGCTACCGCTCCAAGGTTTGCGGACAACGTCAATGTCGATCCTCGCCTATCTGGAAGGTCGTAAGAGGCCGGTCGGAGCGGTGACGGTAGTGGACACGACGAAAGACGCCTTATCTCGGCTGATCTACGGAATCCCGCCGATCTATGGCTCCACGGCGTTTTACGGGGGGATGATGGTCCTGCCCGAGTACCGGGGCTGGGGGATTCCCGTGCGTCTCATCTTCCAGACGCAGCGTTTGTTCGTAAACAAACTGGGCATTCGCTCAACTTGGCTGCTTTACCCTGAGGAGCGTATTGGCGGCGCCAGGTTGACCACGATCCTCAAATACCGTCCTCTGCCCGAGACTTTCAACGAGGCAGGATGCGCAAACCGCGTCCTCATCCGCGAGGAGCCCCGGGAACAGCGCCTCAAATGGGATCTGTTGCCTTTGTCGAATGGTGTGTCGGCCCGGCGGGCCACGTGCAACTGAGGGGACCCCGGTCATGATGCTTCATCGGGACCTTCATCGGGACAACGTCACAGCCGGTCGGATGAGCGAACCGCACGCTGTCGTTCCGCAAGGATGGGTATCAGACCGCAGCGAGCGCCGGCCGGAACTGTTTTCGTTCGACAGCGAATATGTCCGCCTTCTAACCGAGGGCGATGCCGCGATCGAACGTCACTTTGTCGGCTACTTTGAACCTCTCCTGCTCATCAAGATCCGGTACCGTTTGCGATCGTGTCAGGATGTGATGGATATCCGCCAGGAAGTATTTCTGCGAGTGATCCGATCCTTGCGCGCAGGTTCCGGTTTGCACGACCCCTCCCGTCTCGGAGCTTTCGTAAACTCTGTCTGCAACAATGTTCTGCTCGAGCACGGCCGGCGTGCCGGAAAAACCGCACAGTTTGGCGAGAACACTCCGGAGCCGGCTGACGGATCTTGCGATGGCGAAACGGAACTTCTAATGGAGGAATCGCGCCAGGCCGTGCGCGCTCTGATGAATGAGCTGCCGGCAAAGGACAGAACGATCCTTCAAGCGGTTCTGATCGAAGAGGGAGATAAGAATCAAATTTGCCGGATGTGCGGAGTGAATCGGGATTATCTTCGCGTCCTTCTTCACCGCGCTCGAAATCGGCTGCGCCAGTTGCTCACCGATTCCGGGCACGGACCAGTCGCCCTGCAGCAACATCGAAAGCCAGGAGAGAATGAGGATCGGAGGAAGGTCTAGTGGAGCACCATCAAGCAGCGGCAATTCTTGCCTCCGAGCGCTATGTTCTTGACGAGTTGACGGTGGCCGAGCGTGATGCCTTCGAAGAGCATTACTTTACGTGTGCGATCTGCGCACAGGAAGTGAAAGACCTGTCGGTCTTAAAAATCGTATGGAAGGACGCCTCTCCGCAGCAACGGCTCGCGCAGGAGCGAAACGTCGGTGAGTCGGCC
Organism: Bryobacteraceae bacterium; assembly: GCA_035630195.1. Classification (GTDB taxonomy): domain Bacteria; phylum Acidobacteriota; class Terriglobia; order Bryobacterales; family Bryobacteraceae; genus DASQDN01. The sequence continues at coordinate 5,921 of DASQLD010000397.1, read as the reverse complement.
GACCGGAAACAAGGGGTCTTTTCCTGGTCATGGTGGCTGCGTCCCCAATTCGCTTTGCTCGTTCCCTGCGCGCTTGTGGCCGCCGTCCTCGGCGCTATCTGGCAAGCGACGCAGAAAAGAGAGACGATCGAACCACAGGTGATCGCAGCGGTGATGCTTCGTCCCGAAAGCCGTGGTGAGGTGACCACTCTTACTCCCGGCCAGTCAGGCCCCTTCGTGCTGCTCGAATGTGACGTTCCGTTGGAGGCGCGGAATATCTCGTGGAAACTTCGTCGCGCTGGCTCCGATGAGATTCTGCGGCACGGCGTAGCGAAAGCTCCCGAGCCCGGAGCTACTTTGAAATTGTTGATACCCTCATCTGTACTGGCGTCGACTGAGTACATCCTACGTATAGAATCAATCGGTGGCGAATCCAGCGCCAGCAAGCGGAGCTCGGTGTATAGATTGAAAATCAACTAAAACCACAAGGAGCAACGGATGGCGATCACTACAGATCAATCTCGATTTGTTTTCCGGGGAAACGCGATGCCGTTCGGCGGCCGGGTTGTTAACATCGGAGGAACGCCCGTATCAAAGCCGATCGAGGGCCCTCCTTCCAGCGCGCTTACCGTAGCAGGCGGCCGTAGTTACGCCACCGGCAAACCTTCTTCGTTCAACAACATATTCAAATGGGGAGATACCGTAGCCGAGAGTGTTGGGCTCATTCGGCCCGCGGATAATCATGCGGTGACCACCGTGACATCGATGGTCAAGTCCTTTGCCGCAACCAACGCTCCCATTACTTTCGAGGCGGACGTCCTCAAGGCTGTCATCGTTTCTGACCATCCCACGCGCGGGCAGCCATCCATAAAGATTACCGAAGCGGTTTTCGGCGGATCTGTGGGGATGTTCTTGAACGGGAAACGCATCGTCGTTGAACTCGATGACTTCACTCCCAAATTTGGGACGCTTGCGCTTTTCGAGTCCGAGTACAGGACCAACAACGCCTTCTACACGAGATACAACGGACGCTTTCGAAGATCTTCGACAAAGGCGCCTCTTCTCGGCGAGCGCCTGCCGCGAGTCGGTGGATACGTGTCCACCTCCATCGTTCGGAGCATCCAGTGGAACGGAAAAAAGATTAACGGGCATGTGCTGCCCTTAACAGGTTTCGGAAAGATCTACTTCGGTGAGTTGCTGATGAATGAGTACAACCGCCGGCTCACCATAATCCGCCTGGCCATGGGCTCGCACATCAACGCAGAGTCCGCATGCGCCGAGGCAGATCCGAACGGCAGTTGGGATTAAACCTCCTTCTCCGGAAATAGTGATGATGTTACGCTGGAACCCGGCATCGTATCTTTTGCTTGCCTGTGCGCTCGCGTTCCGCACAACGCCGGAGATGTCACCCCAGGAGATCTACAACAAAGCAGTTGAACACCTTCGCGATGGCGACTTCGAAAACAGCACAAGGCTTCTGGACCGGCCAGGCGCCCCAACGGTCGGCCGCGAATATTCCGACTGGTTCTGGCGTTTCCGTGCTTTGCGCGCCGAAGTGTTCATGGAGCAGAATCGCAGCAATGAAGCGCTCGCTCTACTGAATACCAACGCGCCGTTAGAGGAGGACAATCCCGAGTTCGCGATCACGCGCCGCATCCTGCAGGCGAAGTACGAAATGCGGCAATCGCGGTTCGGTGACGCGTTCGCTAACTTGCAGGCGGCTGTCGATCTTGCGAACCGGCGCAATTTGGGCGAACTGCGCACGGAAGCGGATCTGCTCATCGGACAGGTCCTCGCGCGGCAGGGAAGGTTGGATCAGGCATCGGAAACATTCCGCCGGGCAAGGCAGCAAGCCGCGGACCGGAAGGATTCCTATCGCGAAGCTCAGGCGCTTACTGGTCTCGGATTGCTGCTGATGATGCGCTCACGGTGCGATGAGGCGATCCCGCTTTTTGAGCAGTCGCGGACATTCACCGAACGCATCGGCGCCGATCTTCGTACCGCGGGAGCCGCGAACAACTTGGGCATGTGCTACTCCCAGCTCGGAGATTTCGAGCGGGCGATCTCGTATCGTGAGCAGGCGATGAAACTTGCCCGGCCGAGTGCGCGCCTGGCCGAGGTTCTGGGCGAAACCGGAACTTCCTATCTCGCGCAAGGCAATCAACAGGAAGCCATTCGCTATTACCGCCGAGCGCTCGCAACCGCGCAGCAGTTTGGTGTCCTGCCGGAAGCAGCCAGGTGGGCCGGTAACCTCACAGCAGCGTTGGTCGAAACACGGGATTGGGACGGCGCGGAGGCGGCATTAGAGCAAGCGCTCGCATTGAAGCCCGAGCCGCGCTCACGGGCCTTTCTCAACCTCAACGCTGCGGCGGTTGCGCGGGGCAGGGGAAGGCTTGACCAGGCGCGATCCATCTACGAGTCGACGTTGATCGCCTCCGCCGCGATGCCGGTGGTAGCTTGGCAGGCTCATTTTGGCGTGGCATTGGTTTGGAAAGAGTTGAAACAAACGCGCAAAGCGGATCAACACTTCGAAGCAGCCCTGCGGTTGATCGAAGAAAATCAATCGTCGTTAAGCCGGAGCGAGCATAAGATCACCTTCCTCGGCCGATTGATCTCGTTCTATCAGGCGTACGTGAACACGTTGATGGTTCGTGGCGATCCCGTCGCAGCCCTGAGCGTTGCCGATTCAAGCCGAGCCCGCATCATGGCGGCGCGCTTCTCCCTTCCGTCCTCGCCAAGGAATTCCAGCTCCCCCGGCGCCTTCCAACGAACGGCAAGAGACTCCGGAAGTATCTGGCTTTCTTACTGGCTTGGCCCGCAGCGATCTTTTCTTTGGGTCGTCACCGGATCAGGGATCCGTTCGTTCGTTTTGCCGCCCGCCGCCGAGATCACAAAACTTGTTGAGGCTTACCAGGGTTTTATCGAAGGATCGATGCGCGATCCGATGGCGAGCGAATCCGACGCGGGACGGAAGCTATACGAGAGCCTCGTCGCGCCGGCTGCTTCCTTGATCCCCTCCGGAGCCCGAGTCGTGATCGTTCCCGATGGCGCGCTACACCGCCTAAATTTCGAAACCCTGCCGGTCTACACGGAACGTCCCCACTACTGGATTGACGACGTGACCGTTGCCGTTGCTCCCTCCCTCGGCATCTATCAGGAAGCTCAGGACGGAACACGCGATACTTCTCGACACAACGCGCTGCTGATCGGCGACCCCGTCTTGGTCTCCACTGAGTACCCGCGCCTTCCCTACGCGGGAGTTGAGATATCGCGTATCCGCAACTTCGTTCCAGCCGACAGCCGCGTGATGGTACGCGAGGCTGCGCACCCGCAAGCCTACAAGCACGCGAATCCGAGTCTGTACAACATGATCCATATCTCCGCCCACGCGGAAGTGAAGCGCGATAGCCCTCTTGACTCCGCGATCATCCTGTCGCCTTCGACCGATGGCTACAAACTCTACGCCCGGGATGTCATGGATGTGCCGTTGAAAGCAGGCCTCGTGACACTCTCCGCGTGCCGGACGTCCGGCGCTCGCGCCTACTCCGGCGAGGGTTTCGTCGGCTTCGCATGGGCCTTTCTAAGAGCAGGAGCGCACTCCGTTGTTGCAGGCTTATGGGACGTCGCCGACGAGTCAACAGCGGAGATCATGGACGGAATGTACGCCGGCCTGAAGCAAGGCGCGAGCCCCGTCGCCGCCCTAAGGCAAGCGAAGCTGAACATGCGAACAACTCGCTACTCGAAGCCCTATTATTGGGGACCATTTCAGTGCTACGTCAGGGCCGGCTTGAAAAGATCAGCTACTGGCACGATCGGCAATTGATCGATCTACATCGTTGTCTATGGGTCGAGCTTCAGCTTGCGAACCAGTCCAACATACCGCTCGCCCGCGGGCTGTGTTGCAAGGATTCCCTGAACGTCCGCGAGAGGGTGGGCGGTTCCCGGGGCAGTTCAAAGGTGTCAGCGGACCAGGCCGAAGAGCCGGTCGATGTAGAGGTTGTTCCGCACGATGTCACGCGCTGGTAACCACCGCACTTGCCCTTTCCTCATTCGATGGATCGCTTCACAACCGTCGACCGTGCGCCGCGCAGATCCGAACGCTCGGAAGCCCTGCTTCGCCACAATCCGCTTCTTCACAAAGCGGTGATCTTGCTCCATGATGTTATTGAGGTACTGCACGGGCCGGTGCCGACAGCGGCGTGGCAGATCGACGGAGCGCTGCAGCCCGGCTATGGCTGTGGGGTAGGTGGGAGCGAGATCAGTGTTGATGACGCGTGGTGGAGGAGCGCGTGGCGGATTGCACGTCGGAAAAGGCTCTGGGCAGATTCTTTGTCGCGGAACGCTGATAAGAAGAACTCGACCGTCGCACCTTCAGAGTGTACGGCGCGGTACAGGTAGCACTATTCGCCTTTCACCCTTACGTACGTTCGTCCACGCGCCAGCTCTTGTTTGTCGGCTTCAGGTGAGCTTGCTGGCGCAGCGCCAGCTCGGGTGCGTAGCGCTGCACCATCGCCAGATCGTGGAGTGGTCGACGTTGATGCCGCGCTCGGCGAGGAGTTCCTGAACTTCGCGGTACGAGAGGCTGTAGCGGAGATTGTGCCTCTCGGAAATTCCCTCGGCGGCGTTTTGAGGGGTGATGACGCGGAAAGCCACGATCAGGTCACTGCGGCGCGACAGCCCGGCTTTACAGTGGTAGATAAGCTGCAGCTGCAGTTTGCACCGGGAAGCTATGGCCAGAGAAGGTCGCGCACGCGATCGCTTGTGGCGGTAAATGAATCGGACAGCGCCCTGTTGTTAAATTGCACACCGGCGGGCAGCCGGTATCTGTTCGTTGCCGCGTCGAGGATCCTTGTCAGGCCGCTCGGCGTTCGTACCTGTGATGCAGCCCGCCCACTTCGGGGATGGAGATGATGCGGCCAGCGTCGGGGAGCTGTACACTGCGTGGATCCGGCGCATCCTTGTCCAGTGCGAGATGCGTGCGAGTGCGGTGATAGTAGCCGATGAACGCCTGAAGATGCCGGCACAGGCTGGCCTCGTTGAACACAATAAGGTGATCAAGGCATTCGCGACGGATGGTGCCAATCATTCGTTCGACATAGGCGCGTTGCTACGGCGAGCGTGGGGCCGACAGTACCTGTTTGATACCCATCGCCTTCACCTGCTCGACGAAATCACGGCCGAAGATGCGGCCACGATCGCGCAGCAGGAAGCGCGGCTCGCGGTCCCACGGAAAAGCTTCCCGGAGCTGCTGCGCAGCCCACTCGGCAGTGGGATGTGCAGTCACCGCGAAGTGGATGATGCGGCGACGCTCGTGTGCCATCACCAGAAGACGTAAAGGACCTGAGACCGGCTTGTCGGGACGGTGAAGAAGTCTACGGACACAAGGGACTTGATATGGTTCTCGAGGAAGGTCCGCCAAGTTTGAGACGTCGGTTTCCGATTACGCACGAGATTTGCTCACGCTCGTCTCCCCGACGTTGATGCCGAGCTTCAGAAGCTCGCCGTGAATGCGCGGTGCTCCCCAACCGGGATTTTCTCTGCTCATGCGGCGGATGAGATCGCGGACTTCGCGTGGGACCGGCGGCCGCCCGGGCTGCCTCGCCGGATCTTCCACGTCCAGAAAAGGCGAAATGCCTTGCGGTGCCAGGCGATCACGGTTTCCGGCTTCACGATAACGAGCGCCGAGCGCCAATCTGCCCACACGCGCGACAGCCAAACCCACAGGAGTCGGTCAGGTGTGTGCAACTGCGGGCGCTTCTTCGCAGACCGTTGAAGGACGCCGATCTGATGCCGGAGCGCCACGTTCTCCAGCTGCAGAGCGGCGCGCGTTTTCACGGCACATGAGGCTCCCGCCGGCAGGATCATCCCCCACCCGGACATCCAACCAACCAGTTTGCAGATCAGATGCAACTCCCAGGATCTCAGTCACTTTGGAATTTGCG
>DASQLD010000396.1:0-4412 GCA_035630195.1 Bryobacteraceae bacterium | reverse complement strand
TCTTCCGTCACTGCCCCAATACTCGAAATCTTGCCTGTGAAATTTCCTGAGAGTACGTGTGCCGGGAGAGTCACGGCGATGTCGCCCTGTGTGGTGGCCCCGTCGCCCAAGGTGGCCTGTAGCGATGCGCGGATGGATTTCGGATCGGAAGCCGCGCGGAAATTCAACTTTGCCGAGCCAGACCGCGCCGATCCGGCTAAACTGACACGCCGCCATTCCAGCCCCGGCCAAGAAGCGCTGACTTCCACGCTCGTCCTTGGGACGTAGGGGATGACGTAACCGGCGGTCCGAGCTATCTGCCGAGGATCGATACCAGCGAGCCTGACGGTGAGCTCGCTTCGGGGCTCGTGTTCTCCGCTACGGAGATTGCCCTTGGCGGTCAGGTGTCCTGAGAAGATTTCGCCGGAGAGGTTAGAGATCTCCAACTGGCCGGTTGCCGTGTCGAGAAGTGCTGCCGCATTGACATTGGTGATCGGGGTTTTGCGCATCGTGAGCCGGTCACTGGAGAGCTGGCCTTTAATTTGCACCGTCTGCACCGGCCCCGCCGCGGAAAGTTCTGCTTTGATACGCCCTTGCGCCGGCTCTGTGAACCCCAATGGGGTGCTGAGTTCGCGCAAGTCGACGTCAAAGGCGCCCTGCGCGTGGATCTGCGCCGGAGACCCGCTCACCGTGCCGCTGATTTCTGCTCGTGATGCGCCGGATACTACTTGCAACGAAGATAGAGAGAATCCAGAACTCACGAGGGCCGAGTTCAACTGGACTTGGTCGAGTGCGAGTCGACTCTGTTTCCACTGCACATATCCCGAAGAGCTGCCGAACGTGATGCCGTGCTCATTCCTGGCAGGGCTCCAAGCGACGGATAATCGTCCATTCGGAAGATGTATGGAGGCCCCACTCCCACGGTCTTGCAAATTGAGTTCACAGTTTATTGCTAATATCTTGGGTAAGCGGGACATACTGCTGGCTTTCGCATGCTGTATCGCAGGCCAGTTAGTAGCGTGATTCTCGGGCCTCGTCCAATCTACGGTCAGACCATCAATCCAGATCTGCGCGTGGTCGAGCGATCCGAGAGCCATTCGCCAAGCCGGAATCCTCACCACCACATGTCTTGCCCTGAGGCTGGCCCGCGGGGCCTGCGAGGGAAGGCCGTTCAGAGCGACCTGCTTAAACTCAAGTTTCGAAGAGAATAGGTTATAGTCGAACTCCCCGACCTGGAGTACCAAGCCCGGGTTTTCACGCAGGTAAGCCTGAATCCTTGTCAGAGTGAAACGGCGGACCGGGCTAGTGTGGATGAGATAGAGCGTCAGCCCGGAGAGCACAAGAGCTACGCTGACAACCCCCCTCAACCAGCGTACGATTTTCATTAGGCCAAACCATCGCCAGACTAGGGCGACTGCACTCTCGTTGCGCGAATTACCGGCGCTGGGAGTAGCCGGTGTTCAGGACGCAGGAACCCTAGTTCAAATGCACGACGCCTAATCAAGTTCCTCCTAAGAGTCTTTGATGATAAGCACGGCAGCGAGTTTTACTGTTTCTGGATATTCGATGAAAGGTTAGCAGTACAGTGGCAAGCTTGTTGAGTCAAGCGGGATCATCTTCCTGCTGCTTACCGCTAACTCGACCTCATGCTTGCATCCAGAAACACCTTGCCCGTTCAGGCTTGATTTTTGTGCCGTGTACACTGACAATCAACTCACAGCAGGCGAACTCGCGCCTCCAGGCTCATCTTGTGTGAGACAAGACTACTGGTTGCATGCAATCCCTTGCAAGCGTTATACTTTAACTGCGAAGTCGAGCGGGAGTAATTCAGTGGTAGAATGCCAGCTTCCCAAGCTGGACGTCGCCGGTTCGACCCCGGTCTCCCGCTCCAGTACTTTCAACTTTCGACTTCATTCATCAACCGCAACTCCTCGCCTCGCGATTGAAGCCTTTTTGTGGACGTTCTAATTCACATCGAACGTGTACCCGAGTTGGTCATCAACGCAGGGATCGTGAAATCGTTCGTGTGCTGCAAGCTTTGCCGATTCCTTCTCCACACAGGTCCCTGCCGGTCTCAGACCCGAATACCCCAAGCATCAGTGCTGCTCGAGGACTCTCGACATCGGCATCGGCATCAACACGGCCTGGTAGCAGTCGGATACGTCGGATGGTACGAACATTCGACTATACAGGCCATTAATCCACTCCACCCACCACCATACACTTCACCCGGGCAACGTCAGATGAAACCTGGCGCCCATCCCAACAGTGCTCTCGACCCAAATCCGGCCACCATAATGCTCGACAATCTTTTTGCAAATCGCCAGTCCGATTCCGGTCCCGGGGATATCGCTCGCATGCAGACGCTTGAAGACGCCGAAGACACGCTCATGATACTCCGGCGCGATGCCGCTGCCATTATCGCGCACAACGACTTCAACCGTGCCCGACGCGTCGTCAGGCGACCCAGTCACATGGACAACAGGAGCCTGTCCAGGCGAGTGGTACTTAATGCTGTTACTCAACAAATTCTGAAATAGCTGAAACAGATGAGTCCGATGAATACGAATGCGAGGTAACGCATCGGCAGTAATCACCGCCTGCGTCTGTGCGATCGTCTCTTGCAACGTGGACCTCACGTCCTCAAGAACCGAGTTAGGATCGAGCAATGCCGGCACAACCGCGTCCAAGCTAGCGACATTTGTGTACGACAGCAAATCTTTGACGAGCACATTGATCCTCCGCGCCGATTCAGTAATCGTATCGAGCAGCTGTTGAGCATCAACCGAAAGGGATTCGTTATGGCGGCGGCGAAGCAACTGGCTGTAGAGAAGAATCAAACGCAAAGGCTCTTGGAGGTCGTGACTGGCGGCGTAAGCAAATTGCTCCAGGTCATTGTTGGCGCGCAGTAGCGCTGCGTGGGATTGCGTTAATACCTCTCGCGCTTCGCGTTCAAGAGTTGTGTCACGCATGATCGCCAGCGTATACATCAGGCCATTGATCCAATAGTCAGTCGCGCGAACCTCGGTGGAGAACTCGGAGCCATCTTTGCGCTTGCCCCGAGATTCGTAACGCATGGGTTCCGGCAGACCCCCGTGCCGGCGCTGTCGATGCTCCCTAACCACTGCCTGCTGCGCCGGAGGAAGCGTCTCATAGATGGAAATCCCTGTCAGTTCATCGACATGATCGTAGCCGAACATCCGCGCGTACGCCTGGTTAACGTACACGAAGTGCTCGCCGGCGGAGACGGCGAAAGCGTCATTCGCATTCTCAAACAATGTACGATGCTGTGCTTCGGTGTCGCGTAATGCCTGTTGTGCGGTATGGCGCGCGAGAAACTGCGCAATTTGTTTCGATAGTGCGTCCAGGATCTGGACCAGCGTAGGCTCCAGTGGTCGGACATAAGTCGAGAAGAACTCTATCACGCCCACGATCCGCTCACCGGACCACAAGGGAAATGCCAGACCGCTATGGACATTCGATGCGATCGCCGTGTCTTTCCTCGGGAAATTTAGCTCATCGTCGATGGTCGCAATCCACACCGGACCGCCTTCGGCCCACGCTCGTCCGGGCAGACCCTCTCCTCGGTGAAACACCCAAACTCTGCTGTCTGATTCTAAATGTTCTGCCCGCATCGTTGAAGCGTGCCATGCCGACATCCATTGAAGACGGTCGTGCCCCAACATCCACAAATTGCCAGCCGCAAAGTCCAAATGTTTGCCGAGTGCTGGAAGAATAGCTGTCAGCGCATCATGCTCATTCTCGGCAGTGCTCATGATGTCTGCAACAGCGTACTGTGCTGCCAGGCGCGCATTGCTCCAATGACTCTCGGTCAGATCACGAACGAAACCGGCGAAGAACACACGCTCGCCGTCCCGCGCCTCTGCGAAGGCAATCTCCAGAGGTATTCGTTGTCCGGATCGATGAAGACCTGGCAACTCGATACCACGCCACGTGAGCCGCCGAACTCCGCTTTCGAGATACGTTGAGACTCCCGCTCTATGGCCTGCGCGTAACTCCTCCGGCATTAGGACGGTCAATGACTGACCAATCAACTCCTCGGGCGTATATCCAAACAACGTTGCTGCCGCTGAATTGACAAATAGAAGCGAGCTGTCGCTATCGATGATGACAATACCCTCGAAGGAGGTCTCTGCAATCAGCGCGAATACGTCCGGAGGAGCCCTCATTGGCATCATCCACGATTGTAGGCGGACACCCGGATCAATTGACTAATCTAGTCAATGTGAATCAATTCCCCGACTTTGGTTTGGCGGGCCAGGTAGCTTTAGTAACCGGCGCTGCCCGTGGTCTAGGCCGTGCGATTTCTCTTGCTCTCGCGAATGCTGGGGCCGACCTAGCGCTAGGTCTGCGCGACCTAAACCACCACGCCGATTTGCCAGATGAGATCAGAGCGCTCGGTCGACGCGTCC
>DASQLD010000395.1:0-5164 GCA_035630195.1 Bryobacteraceae bacterium | reverse complement strand
AACTGCGCGTGCCTAAGCAAGCAGCGGATGCTCGCACGGGCGCTTACTTCGCAGTCCGGCTCTCGGGGGGCGAGTACGGCAAGAGCGTTGATGTGTTCGTCCGCAAGGAAGCATCAACCTTAAAAATTGTTGGAGTCGAATACACCTGGCCGGGGAAGCACATCGCTGCAAGCTCGGAGCACAGCGAAAAGGTTCGTAGCCGCTATCCCGATCTTGAGGAAACACGCAAGAGACTCTTCGACGACTTTACAACGCAATATAACAAGCAGACCGGGTTTGCGCTGACACCCGAACGTCATTTTGACTCACTCAGTGTCTCAGAGCGCACTACATTCGACGCAGTCACCCACGCTCTGATGAAGACGAAATTATCCGATGAGTCAGGTGCGTCACTCGGCAGCGCATTGGAACTCGTGACCGGGATTGATCGCATCTCCGGGCAGGAATACGGGCGCCAGGGCGACGAACAGTTCAGGCTCTACGTGAGGCTTCGGAAAGGTGCGCAGGAGACTCTTGAAAAGTGCCAGCAATTCTCCCGTGGCGGGGAAAACACGGTGTATCATGCCGGATTTCCTACCGATTTTCGACAGGCGGGCAAAAAGCCGGCTCTCCAGATATCGATCTCGGAAGATGGGACCAGGGCTGATATTGACGTAGACTACCGTTCCAGCAAAATGCCGGAAGCAGTGTGGAACGGTCATTTGAGCTCCGCAAACTCTGACGTGAGGGCCGGTGATAACCATACCCGCCACGACAAACGTTGGGACGGACTCGTGAACTGGTGGCGGCAGATTTTTGGGGGAGTGACGTATGAGGAAGCGCCTGAGGGAGACTTGCTTGGTAGGTTGCCTCCACCCGGCAAGATCACTCCTTTAGCCCCAGACCGTCCGATGGGAGCCGACATCGCTGAACTTTCGGATGCCGCTCAGGAATTCCTCGCCGACTGGCTGGTGCGTCACAAATATGACGAGGCGATGGAGTTCATCTCCGACGAATCCCTAACGTGTCTTTCGATCAGTCCCGAATCCAACTTGAAAAAAGGAACCAGGAAGGCGATGCGGGACGTCCTCGAAGCAGCCGGCAAACGTTTGGCTGAGCACTCCTCGCTTAGTACAGTCATTTCCGCCGCAAGCTCGTGGGGGCCAAACATTCGCAAGGTGGAACATCGGTACTCACAGGAGTTCGATCTGGTCGAGGTGACCGATTCGGCCGGAGAAAGCTCTTTGTGCCGGAATCGGAAGGATCGCGTCCCGCGCGGACAGCGGACCGAAGCGGCTTTTGGTAATTACTACGCGACCGTATTCCGACTCCAGATTCGCTCTGCTGACGAAGGCGCTCTGATCCTGTTGTGGAAAAAGGAGTTCGGTCAGTGGCGGATCCAGTCTTACGACGTCGTGGCAAAGTAGCTCAGATACAAGATCTATTACAACTTCTCGCCTATACGCGCCCTGCGAGCGTTCCGAGTCGCATGCGTGCGAACGTGAACTCGACGACGCCTCGACTAGTCGTATGTGCGACCAACGCTCGGGGACTTGAAACCGCAGGGTAGAAGTTCAGTGTGCAGCTAGAGAAATTGAGTCGAGTGTCACAGCTCTGCCATCACGGCTATTAGCGAATGCTGAGTGGCCCTCTGCTGTTCGCGTTCTTGATGTCCGCGATAAGAAAATCAGGATGATATCGGAGGTAGGCGGCAGGATGAATAGCTTCATTTTCGCTCAAAAACTCGCCTGCTGCGACCTCGAACTCGCCGTAGCCAGACGAATCGATTGCGCGAGCCCTGGGGATCTGGTCAACAGTGCGTCCGATGGACCTGAAGAAACGCATGGTCCGACGCTTTCGACCACGTCCACGGGACGGAGAGAGGGCAGAGCCGGCATCATCCTTCTTGTGGAAGACGAGGAGATGCTTCTGGTGGCAGTCTCGAAGATGCTGCGAAAGAAGGGCTACTCGGTCATAGAGGCGGGCGATGGCAACACCGCTGTTGATTTACTTCGCCGGCACAACGACGAGATCGCGGTGATACTTCTGGATGTCAATTTGCCGGGTTTGTCGAGCCGGGAGGTACTTGAAGAAGCCCAGCGTATCGGATCCGGAATACCTGTGATTCTAACCAGCGCATTTAGTCAGAAGGGCATCGAGTCCTCATTTGTGGGGGTTCGGGTCGATCACTTCATCCGGAAGCCTTATAGGCTCGCCACTCTTGTGGAACTGTTGCAGAACGTCCTCCACGCATCTTGACTATTCCGTGCGTTCTGAAAAAGGCCGGATGGTGGACTCGTGTGGAGTGCTCAGAAAGTACTCATCTGGCGATCGGCCTCCGGTTCAGAGCTGGGAGCTCCGGCGCCAATCGTACAGGGAAGCAGCACCTCAAACGTTGAGCCTTTCCCAGGAGTACTCTCAACGGCGATCCTCCCGCCGAGGCCACGAACGATCCCCTGAACCGCCGCTAAGCCAAGGCCACGACCCGGAAACTTGGTGGTGAAGAACGGATCGAAGATCTTCTCCCGGGCTTCCGGCGGAATACCGCAGCCATTGTCGGTCACGGATAGTTGGACATAGGCGCCTGCCGGCAAACTTACCTGATCCATCGTGGCGTCTTGCGAAGTGATGCGCATACATGAGGTGTTCACGGCGACTGAGCCTTGGTGATTTGGGAGTGATTCGCAGGCATTCGTCAGAAGGTTCATAACGACTTGACGAATTTGTGACATCTCGGCCTGGATGGCGGGAAGGTTCTTAGTAAGTCTCAGGGAGAATGCAATGTTTCGCGAGACCGTTGCCTTTATCAGTTGAATAGTCTCCTCGACAACACTCGAAAGATCGAGCGTCGTAAGCGCTCCGTCCGACTGGGCGCTGGCATATGCCGTCAACACGAAAACTATGTCGGCAGCTCGCATCGCGACGGCATTAATTCGTTCCACATTCCCGTGCGCGGGTGAACCAGCGGGTAGTTCCGAGAGGGCCAAGTCGGCTTCTGCGATGATTGCGCCAACCAGGTTGTTAAAATTGTGCGCCATGCCGGAAACCATCACTCCCAGGCTCTCCAGCTTTTGCGCAGCCAGTAGCTGTTGCTGGTTGCGCTTCATTTCGGTGATGTCCACAGCGATTGCGATATAGCCTGCGAAGGAGCCATCGGCGAGAAACCGTGGCATTGCGCTTTGGAGCATCCAGCGATACTGTCCATCTGCGCCACGCACCCGATACTCCACACGGTATTCGCGCTTAGCTGCAACGAGAGAAGCGTACTTAGCGTATTTGTGCTCGAGATCTTCGGGGTGTACAACCTCCTTCCAGCCACCCCTTCTGAACGCGTCTAGCGTCAAGCCAGTGAGGGTCAGGGCATATTGGTTGACGAAGTTGATCATGGTGTCGGCGCCCGATGTCCAGATGCCTACGGGAGCGTTATCGGCCATACTGCGAAAGCGCTCCTCACTTTCGCGGAGCGCCCGCTCGGCGCGGAGTCGTTCGGCAAGTTCCAGACGCAATTGATCGTTTGCGGCTTTTAGATTTGCCATTCCCTCCGCTACCATTTCTCCCAATCGGTTCCGAAGCCGGCCCAGCTCAAGGTGAGTTCGTATGCGAGCGAGTAGTTCCTCTTTCTGGTACGGCTTGGAAATGAAATCGACCGCGCCAAGCTTCAAGCCGGCGACACGATCTCTACTGTCGTTCATGGCGCTGATGAACATCAATGGAATGTCGCGCGTGTCGATTTCCTGCTTAAGGCGGCGGCAAACCTCGAACCCATTCATGCCTGTCATCCGAATATCCAGCAGGATCAGCTCCGGTTTTGCCTCGGTGACGGCGGCGAGCGCCAGTTCGCCATTATCCGCAGGACGTACATCGTAGCCCTCCGCGGTCAGGATATCTCTCAAGAGCCGCAGCGATGCGGGGGTATCATCGATCGCCAGGATGCGGCCTTTGCTGTTCAAATCCTCTCCTCGGTGCTGCGAGCCCGTCGGTATAATACACACCATTACCGCACGTTCTGCCTCAGTTGGAAATACCCACCAGCAAGCTATCTAACTGGTGACACGAGACCGCCAGCGGCGAAACCGACATTTCGGGCGGCTCAAGCCGGGTCCTCGCTAGATGGATCAGCTTTGCGAAGAAATTGATTCTACACTGCCGTTCTGACCGTCAAAGGGCAAACACATGCTGAACTGGATCTCGCGACCCGGCGGCCGGAAGGACGGCACGGGATGATACCGATGAGTGTCGGCCGCATACTTTTGGTGGAAGATGACGATAGCCTGAGACGCGCCACTCAGGCGCAGTTGGAGAAGTGCGGTTACGAAACGGCCGTGTCCGCCGATGTTCCTGAAGCCCTCGCAGTGCTAGAGAGGCAGCCTGTCGATCTCGTACTCACGGATATGAATCTGCCCGGGATGTCCGGCATGGACCTCCTCGAGAGAATTCGAATCGAGTATCCCGAGACTAGCGTAGTCATCATCACGGCATTCGGGACCATTGAGACGGCGGTGGCAGCCATCAAGGCAGGCGCGTACGACTACATTACGAAGCCCGTGCATCCCGATGAATTAAAAGCTCTTGTCAATCGGGTCATGGAACGGAACCGGCTGATCGAGGAAGTGCGTCTGATGCGAAGCACCTTCTACGAACAGTATGGTTTCGAACGCATTGTCGGTCGGTCCAGCGCGCTGCTTACGGTGTTGGAGTCGGCTTCACGTGTAGCGCCGACCGACGCAACTGTGCTTATCCTCGGGGAAACCGGTACAGGGAAGGAGCTGATCGCCAGAGCTATTCATCTCAAAAGCCTGAGAAGAGATAGGCCGTTCGTCATCATCAATTGCGGCGCTATTCCGGCCGAACTTCTCGAATCGGAGTTGTTTGGTCACGTGAAAGGCTCGTTCACAGGCGCTGTGAATCACAAAAAGGGAAAGGTGGAAATGGCCGCTGGCGGCACTATCTTTCTGGATGAGATCGGAGAGATGCCGCTTGAGCTCCAGGTACGCCTGCTCCGCCTTCTGCAGGAGCGCGAGATTGAAAAGATCGGCGCAACCAGCTTGATCCGGGTGGACGTGCGCATCCTCGCGGCGACACATCGCAACCTTGAGACCCTCGTTGCCGAAGGAAAATTCCGTGAAGACTTGTATTACCGCCTGGCCGTCATCCCAATAACCGTTCCCCCGCTGCGCGAGCGCCA
>DASQLD010000394.1:0-8725 GCA_035630195.1 Bryobacteraceae bacterium | reverse complement strand
TACGTGACCTGATCAGGACAATCAAGGACTATGTCCGGCACTACAATCGCAATCCACAACCATTTCAGTGGGTCGCCAGTGCCAGCAAGATCATTCGTAAGGTCAATAAATATAAAGAGACTTTAGAAACGGGAGACTAGTATCCTTGCTTGCCGATCGAAGCTGATCTGCATTCTGGCATTGGGTAGGAATCACGGTTTCGGTCCACTGTATACACCTGTAAGGTCAATCGCTAGACCGCGCTAGGGAGCACCGCATAAGGTTGGCACGGAATCCAGGTCAGGAAAAACCGCTACGAGATCAGCTTCTAAATTCAATCGATAGCCGTGGCGAATCTGACAGTCGCATTCCGATAGCTGCGTCGGCGAATTCAAACGGTACGAATCCACGGTGCCTAGACTAGGCCGGAACCACTGCGGGCTTTCTCGAAGCACCTGATCTATAAACGTCTGGTCGCTTCCGCCCCGATGAGAAAGACCTCGACCTCCTCAGACATGTCCACGTGAGAATCTTAATTGCACCTGCCGTGCTGGCACAGCTGAAGCATCCTGGGTGCCCAACCGATCCGTGTGCCCAAACCGGTTCGAGATTGGGCCAAGGGGGCAGCTAAGTGCGCTGAAGTCATCGGTCCGAAGCGCAGTGTGATCCTTGTGCATCTCAAGCTGGGAGGAAGGGAGGGGACGCCGCCGCCGACGCCCATCTGAGGTGAAAACAGAGATCACCAGATTGAGGCCGGCTTTTCCGACCCCAGTCTGGTGCAGCGCCCGGTTCGGGCGTAACCCATCTAAGCGATCAGTACTTCCATGGGCCCGGTACGCAACGGAAGACATCGCCGTCGACCGCCACATGGCAGACAGACGGGAACGACAGATGAGTGGCCACCAGGGATTCGCGGCTCGCCGCCAGCTCCCGCAGCAAACGGATCCGAACGCGGGCCGCCTCCTCGGGATCGTGTTCGAAGCCGTTATACCAGTCGGGATGATCGAACCCGACCTGGAACACAGCGTCGCCGGCGAACGTGAGCCGGTCGGTGCCGGACGCCAGGCGGACCACGCTGTGCCCGGGGGTGTGGCCGCCGGTGCGATGTACGACCACCCCCGGCGCGACCTCGTGCTCTGTCTCGAATGTCCGGAGCTGGCGGCGGTACTCGTTCAAGAAGTGCTTGGCCGTGCGCCGAAGTGCGTCCGGGAACCCCGGCGGCATGGAGACGTGGGAGAAGTCGGGCGACGCCCAGAACTCAACCTCGGCGGCCGCCACGTGGATGCGTAGGTCCGGGCGCAGCCGCTCCTTCACTCCGTCGATGAGCAACCCGCCAATGTGGTCCATGTGCAAGTGAGTAAGCACCACGTCGGTGACGGATGCGAGGTTGATGCCCGCGGCCTCCAGCCGCTGGGTCAACTGACCGGCCCGCGGCAAGTCTAATCCGGGGTCCATCCCTATACCAGCGTCGATCAGTACGGTCTGACCGCCACTACGCACAACAACAGCGTTGAGTGCCCACTCGAAGACGTCCGGCGGCAAGAACATGTCCTCCAGCCAGGCCGCCCGGATTGCCGGGTCGGCGTTATGGCCCAACATTGCGCTTGGCAGCGACAGCACCCCATCGCTGACCACCAGCACGTCAATCTCCCCAACCCGCAGCGCGTAGCGCGACGGAACCAACTCCTCGCGCGCCGATCCATTGAGTGTGGTGTTGCCCAACTTCACCTTTGTATGCATCTGCTGACCAGAATCAGCAACAACAGTGTTCGTCATGTAAGAACCTCCTGTCTTCCCTCTACGCAACTGTGTCGCCAACAATGGCTGTAGTAGTAATTGCTGAGCTTTTGCTCGGTTTGTGGAGCGCCACGGGACCGTGGCTTGGGAACGTGACCACCTAAGCTCTTCTTCTAGTAGTACTTGCGTGGACGAAAGCCAGAGTGTCCGCTGTGCTGGCTAGTTCGCTTCAATAAGATCACAAAGAGGTAGAAAACGATATGTCGTGAGGGAATTCAAAGCGACGAGTCGAGGCTTACGAAATAGCGGCGATACCGCTTTGGATGGGAAGTGACCCGCGTTAAAGCCGACAATGGCTACCCAAGCAGAATCGAAATACCTATGTGCATGCCAGCGGTCGCGATGAGAAGGGCTTCCGTACCGGAAGAGGTCACCTGCTGGCGATGAAAGGCACTGAATCTAACATGGGCTGGGTCATTCTTAAACGCCATGAGCGCACCTTCAGGGGCGGACATAGCGAAGCGGCTCTCAGAAAACATAACGCAAAGTGCGCGGCAACGGCGAAGCGGAATGAGAGCCGGCGCTACTCCGTGAGGAAAACTGCCGATGTCGCGGATGTCCACGTGGCGACACCGCAACCTAAGAAGTCCGTATCTAGACTAGGTCGAAGCTGATATCTCGTGGCCGAAGCCAAACGAACGATCGAGGTTTACGAAATGGCGTGAACCTTCGGCCCGGGCTTCTAGACTATAACTCACTGGTTTCGTACGGAACATATTGGTAGAGATACGTAACCGATCGCAGTGGAGTTACAAATTAGGAAGGCGTGGGCACATCTTCAGAATGAGTGTGTCGATTGCGCGCATATGCCACGACCTCCCCTTTTTTATCTATCGGTTTTAACTCAGGGCATCTGTGTGGTACATCAGCGCACGCTGCCCTGACGCAACACTCAGCTTGCGCTGCAATTACGGAATGTCGCAAGTCGTGGAAAACTGCGCTACGCCGTTCACGACATGTCGTCCCATGTTCATGGGCAGTGATCTGGCGCGATGACACTAATGCTTTACCTATCTGCAGATTGCGGATAGTCGGCATTTGTTTTCGATTGGCATAGCGCGTGCTTTCAAGGTTGTCGTGCGCTACCGCCGCCCCCTGAAGGCACACCGCCGGCGACAGTACGCCTCATCAGCTTACAGAAAAGGAGATACACGATGAATACAGTAAGGACCAATGATGGAGCAGAGATCTATTACAGAGACTGGGGGAACGGGCAGCCGATCATATTCAGTCACGGCTGGCCCTTGTCATCGGATGCTTGGTCGGGACAGATGCTCTTCTTCGCTCAGCATGGCTACCGCGTGATTGCTCATGATCGCCGTGGTCACGGCCGCTCGAGTCAAACCGCGGATCATAACAACATGAACAGCTATGCTGACGACCTCGCGGCAGTGATGGACCAGTTGGATGTGACTGACGCCGTGCTGGTCGGCCACTCCACTGGCGGAGGCGAGGTGACCAGGTATATTGGCCGGCACGGATCGAAGCGCGTTGTGAAAGCAGTGCTTATTTCCGCCGTTCCTCCGGTAATGGTCAGAACGGATGCGAATCCGGAGGGACTACCTATCGAGGTCTTCAATGGTTTGCGTGACAGTGTTGCCAAAGATCCGTCCCAGTTCTACAAGGACTTCGCAGTTCTCTTTTACGGCGCTAATCGGCCTGGAGCGAAAGTCTCTCAGGGTCTACTCGACCAGATCTGGTTCTTGAGCATGCAGGCCGGTGTACAGAACGTTTATGAATGTATCAAGGCCTTCTCCGAAACCGATTTTACTGAGGATCTCAGGAAATTCGATGTTCCGACCCTCTTGCTCCACGGCGAGGACGATCAGATTGTTCCTGTGGCCGATACAGCGAAGAAGGCGGCCAAACTGATTGGGGAGGTTCAGACTATCTACTATCCGGGCGCACCACACGGCATAACAGCAACGCACGGGGATCAAGTCAACCACGACTTGCTGCAGTTCCTGAAGCAGGACGGCCACAAGTCTAAAGCTGCTTGAGCCCTAGCGGAGAAGATCCGACCTGAGGTCCCAAGGTGCGACGTATGAAAGAACCGAAGAACACCTACCTGGGGCCGCCGGTTGTTTTTGATAGGGCGGCTGATGACGGATGGCCCGAGGACGCAGGCCTGTGACCCATTGACGGAAGCACTTCGCATCCAGATCAGTCCTATGGCGCGTTCGTCAAGAATGTCAGCCGCCCTTCTCTCTGTCAGCGGATTACATTTCGTTGCTGCGCCGCAGTCGGCCGAATTCTTGGTCGTTTGCCGGTCGCGCAATGATACCGACCGTGGCCCAACGTGGGTAAGTGCCTTATGCACACATATGCCGTTGTCAATCGTTGATACCGGCCACGCGAACTATATATCGGAAGCCAAATGGCACGAACCAAGGAGGTTCGAAATGAGTATGCAAAATCGTGGTGATTGGCGGAACAGGTCTTGTAGGTTCAAGGGCCATCGCAAAACTGAAGGCGTGCGGCCACGAGGCGGTCGTGGCTGCTCCCAGCACGGGTGTCAACACGCTCACCGGCGAGGGAGTGGCAGCGGCTCTCAAGAATGCCTCCGCCGTTGTTGACGTCTCGAATTCTCCCTCATTTGATGAGAAGGCGGTAATGGAGTTCTTCCAGATAATCTGCTGTCCTTTGGAGCGAAGGGGGGGTAAGGCACCATGTCGCGTTATCGGTGGTAGGGACAGAACGGCGCAAGAGAGCCACTACATGCGCGCAAAAATCGTACAGGAAACGCTAATCAAAGAGTCAGGCATCCCTTACTCAATCGTCCACGCAACGCAGTTCTTCGAATTCGTAAAGAGCATCGCCGATGCAGCGACGGTCGGTAGCCAAGTGCACGTGCCCTCCGTATTCATAAAGCCCAATGCCGCTCAGGACGTGGCCTCGGCGGTCGCGCAGGTTGCGGTTGGCGCACCCTTGAACGCCGTATTGGAAGTCGCAGGTCCAGAGCGATTCCGTTTTGACGAATTCATCGGACGGGGTCTCCGCGCGCGCAATGGCTCACGCGAGGTAGTTGTCGATCCGGACACGCCGTATTTCGGCGCCAAACTAGGCGAAGTGACCTTGATAGAGTCCGGCGAGGCGCGCATTAGGAGAGATGCGCTTCGATAGCTGGCGTAACGAGCCGATGACCCCACGGTAGACGTGGAACGTGCGCGGGTCTGATTCAAACAGAGTAGATATGAAAACTTCACAGATCGAACGATTGGCATATTGGCTATGGCAGCAGCGAGGTATGCCCATGGGATCGCCTGAGTCTGATTGGCTCCTTGCCGAAGAATTGCTAAAGAGGCAGTACCGCCGGTTCGAGTTGTCGATGCAAGAGTTGCCTCTGTTCTCGGTCAGCATGTCAAAGCGAACGAGCTGATGACGCTCGCGTGCGTGCTGCAACTCCCGGCGGTGGAACCCTCATAATGTACCGCATGACTGTATTAGGTGAAATCGGACGGCGGGAAAATACTTGGCATTCTTGCTCGGAAGGAGCAGCGGAGGATAGATGCCCAAAGGGCGATTGGAAGCATTTAGTGACGCGGTGATCGCCATCATCATCACCATCATGGTCTTGGAGCTGAAGGTGCCGTTTGGCGACGGTATCAAAGACTTGGCTGCCCTCCTACCGGTGTTTCTCAGCTACATCCTGAGTTTTGTTTACGTCGGAATCTACTGGAACAACCACCATCACATGCTGCACGCCTGCACCTCGGTGACAGGTGAGGTGCTCTGGGCAAACTTGCACTTGTTGTTCTGGCTCTCGCTATTTCCATTCGCGACAGGGTGGATGGGTGAGAACCATTTCACCGCGGTGCCTACAGCGGTATACGGAGTCGTGCTTCTAATGGCAGGCATCGCTTACTACCTGCTCCAAGAAGCGATCATTCGTACGCAAGGGCGAGACTCACTCTTGAAGAAGGCGATCGGGCGAGATTGGAAGGGCAAGATGTCGCCAGCTTTGTACATCGTCGCGATCTGTGCAACCCTGGTTTCCTCGTGGATCGCGCAGGCGGTGTATGTGGTCGCCGCGCTGATCTGGTTCATTCCGGACCAACGCATTGAACGACATCTCGCCTTGTCACAGGAACACAGGAGTGAACGTTAATAGCGGTAGTTAGCGCAAGGTGCTCGCGATTCGCATTGTTAATGCGACCGGGCTGTTCGAAGGCCCAGTTTGTCGCAGCCTGCAGCAGAAAGGTTTATTCGTCTAAATTCGCGGAGCCGGCCGAACCGGTCCAGCGGGCGATATGACTCGCTTGGAGAACTGCTCCACCTCGATATCCCAAAACACTTCCTAGAGTACGCGTTGTCCGGCATCGCATCGCCGGAGTTCCGTGGCGTCGCGGTGCGGGGGTTGGGCGGGAGTGCCCGCACGTCGCCATAGATGACCACTCCGGATTGATGCTTCTCAACTTCAGCCCGCAATCCGTCGCGTCCGAGCGTTGACAGATGGACGATCCAAGACATCCACGCCGCGAAGCCCAGGTTGTGGCAGGTTGCACAATCCATGAATAGCATCTTGCAACGCTCAACTCTTTGCCGGATTGGCCAGGTGGTTTCAGTTCGTGGGGAAACCAAGGGACAAGTTTTAATTAAAGTATCGCGGAGGCGACAGTCACCCTATTTCGTGAAGGGTTGCGTTATCCGTGGGGTCTGGCACGATATGCCGTGGCCGGGGATTACTTCTTTTCTACGGGCGGATCCACCGAAAGGGCTGCCATTTCAAGGGATAGCAGGAAGCAGCAGGCGCGCAGTCATGATTGGCTTTCTTCGTGCACTACCCGAGTCGGCAGACGGAGTGCTCACGCTATCCGCTCTGTGTTGTAGCGAGGCTTGTCCCGTTTCCGCTGTGCGTGTGGCTCCCATGGAGTCATCAAAGAGTTTTGAAGGACTATCCGCATGAGTCCACCATGATCGTTGAGCATCGGAACCGGCAGACTTTTGAAAAGGTGTGATTACAAACAGGAGTGGAGCAACTAAATGCCCCTAATCGGAAGGAAGGACAAACATGAAAATCGTTGTAATTGGTGGTAGTGGATTAATCGGATCGAAGCTTGTGACCAAGCTTCGTGAGCATGGATATGAAGCGGTCGCCGCCTCGCCAAATACCGGGGTCGATACGCTAACGGGCAAGGGGCTCACGGAGGTGCTAAAAGATGCATCGGTCGTGGCGGATGTTTCGAATTCACCCAACTGGGAAGATGGCGCGGTGATGAAGTTCTTCGAAACGTCAACTCGCAACCTTCTCAACTATGAAGCGGCCGCCGGGGTGGGACACCATGTGGCGTTGTCAGTCGTGGGAACTGACCGCCTACTCGAGAGCGGATATTTCCGTGCAAAGTTGGTTCAGGAGAACTTAATCAAGGAGGCGGCGATTCCCTACTCGATCGTCCGCGCGACGCAGTTCTTCGAGTTCATAAGGGGCATCGCCGATCTGTCCACAGTGGGCAACGAGATACGCCTGCCACATGTCTTCATACAACCGATGGCCGCAGACGATGTTGCCACCGCGCTCGGGAGAGTCGTGATTGGTGCGCCTGTCAATGGCACTGTTGAGGTTGGCGGGCCGGAACGATTCCGGCTCGATGAACTTGTCCGGAAAGGATTGGCTGCCCACAACGATTCCCGCCAGGTGATCGGCGATCCGGAAGCGCGGTACTACGGAGTGAAGGTCACCGACAACACGCTCGTCCCCGACCCTGGAGCGCGACTCGGCGAGAGTCATTTCGCAAAGTGGCTCAGTGAATTCGCACCCCAGATCCCGGCGGCAAAACGGCAGCCAACACTAGAAACGGGGGCGATGAAAGTATGACTATCGCAAGACCACTGTTGGTGCTCGCCCTACTGGTGGGCAGTAGCGTGATGGCGCAGGATGCCAAGGTAGGTCCGCTCCTGGCGAAGGACTTGGCGGAATTCCCCGGCAAGGAAGGTCTACTGATAGCCGTTGAATATCCACCTGGCGCTTCCGACCCTGTTCATCGTCATCATGCACATGGTTTCATCTACGTGCTGGAGGGTTCAATCGTGATGCAGGTGAAAGGCGGAAAGGAGGTCACTCTGATGCCGGGCCAGACCTATTATGAGGGACCCAAGGATGTTCACATCGTTGGGCGCAACGCGAGCAAAACGAACTCGGCGAAATTCCTCGTGTTCCTAGTAAAGGACAAGAGCGCCCCAGTGTTGGTTGTGGAGAAGTAATTACCATGTCAATCACAAAAGGTAGAGACGAAAACACGCAAGCTGAGACAGATGAATACCAGCAACTTGCGAGTCAGGAGCAGGCGTATCTCGACGAGGTGGAGGCGCGACTGATCGAGCGTCTGACCTCCACCGAGGCATCCTCCTGATGAAGCAGTTGGATCCACCTGCATGAGGCTGTGCACCCGCCTTTCCAGGTGGGTGCGCATTCTTTGAGATCGGCTTCACGGTTGATGACGGTAACATATGAATTCCCTGAAAAACAAGGTCGTGCTTATTACCGGAGCCGGTGCCGGCATAGGGCGAGCAGTAGCGCTTCGCTTGGCTGAGTCCGAAGCAAGCGTGGTCGTGACTGGCCGTCGGGTCCAACGGCTGAAGAGTCTAACAAAGAGTCGGGAGCATCTGGACTTCGTCGTTACAGATGCGGCGAATCCTGATGATGCACCGCGGCTGAATGACACCGTGATCGAGCGTTGGGGATGTGTCGATGTGTTAGTCAACACCGCCGGAGCAGGAGCCCTTTTGCCGGTTGAGAATTGCAACCATGGTGGCGATAAACGAAATATTTGCGGTAAATGTCTTCGGTCCATCTCTATTAGTTACTTTCCGTCGCAAAATTAGGCTTTCCGGCCAGCGCCAAACACCAACTCAGCTCCCGAGTAGGTGCTGAAACATTCACTATTGATCTTGTTTCAGACTGGTTTTATCCTGGGGCATGACCAGACGCAAGCAGCCGCAGCAAACGTTG
>DASQLD010000393.1:0-8316 GCA_035630195.1 Bryobacteraceae bacterium | reverse complement strand
GTACCGGCTTTTTTCATCATCTGGATCAATTGACCGGGTAGGGCGCCAATATACGTACGGCGATGACCGCGAATCTCGGCCTCGTCTCGCACGCCGCCCAGCGACATTCTCACAAATTTCCGCCCGGTCGCCTTCGCAATCGACATCCCGAGCGATGTCTTTCCAACACCGGGAGGTCCGACGAAGCAGAGAATAGAGCCTTTGGGATTCTTGACCAAACGACGCACGGCGAGAAATTCAAGGATGCGTTCCTTGATTTTTTCAAGCCCGTAATGGTCTGACTCGAGCACTTCCTGCGCGAATTTCAGATCGCGAATTTCCTTGCTTTTCTTCCTCCACGGTACCGCCAGAAGCCAGTCGAGATAATTGCGCGAGACGGTTGATTCCGCCGACATGGGCGGCATTTGCTCCAGACGCTTCAACTCGGCAAGCGCCTTGTCGTAAGCGTCCTTGGTCATCCCGGCGGCTTCGATCTTCTTCTTCAGCTCGTCGAATTCGCTCTTTTCGCCGCGGCCGAGTTCTTTCTGAATGGCTTTGATCTTCTCGTTGAGGTAATACTCTTTTTGCGCGCGCTCCATCTGGCGCTTCACGCGACCCTGAATCGTACGATCGACGTTGAGCTTCTCGATTTCGATGTCGAGCATCTCGGCAACGCGGGTGAGCCGGTCGATCGGATCGAAAATTTCGAGCAGCTCCTGCTTTTCCTCGATGTTGAGTTGCAGGTTCGCCCCGACCGTGTCCGCCAGCTTGCCTGGCTCGTCCACACGAATCGCAGCGATCATCGTCTCGTAATTCAGATTCTGGCTCAGCTTGACATACTGCTCGAATAGACTTGTCACTCGGCTCGTCAGCGAATCCAGCTGGGTACCTGACTCAACGCGGTACTGGAAAGTGCGTACGACCGCGCGGAAAAACCCCTCATCTTCGCCAACCGAGACCACCTTGGCCCGCTCAACCCCTTCCACCAGTACCTTGATATTGCCATCAGGCAACTTCAAGCTTTGAACGATGTTCGCGATAGTCCCGACCGAATAAATCTCATCTGGCCTGGGCTCATCGACGCTTGCATCATGTTGAGTAGCAAGGAAAATCTTCTTGTCGCCGGCCAATGCTTCCTCGAGGGCGCGGACGCTCGAATCGCGGCCGACGACAAACGGCGTCATCATGTACGGAAAGATGACGACGTCCCGGATGGGCATCATCGGCAATCGTCTTGTATCGGATTTCTCTTTCGAGGTGAGCATGTGTTTGTGATACAGAAGCACGAACCAACAGTCAGATTCGCGGCTCGAAGTCTGTCGCCGGATAGGTGGCGGGCTCTTCTTAGCCCGCCTTCTCGAGTAGTGTCACATTGATCTTCTGCGTCAGCACCATCTCTTTCGTAACCAGAAACTCCCTGACTTTCTTATACGAAGGAAGATAGTACATCAGATCCAGCATCAGATCTTCAAGAATCATGCGAAGACCGCGCGCGCCAACCTTTCGCTCCATAGCGAGCTGAGCGATGGCCTCCAGCGCGTCGTCGGTAAATCTCAGTCTAACATTTTCAAACTCGAACAGCTTCTGGTACTGACGTATGATCGAGTTCTTCGGCTTCGTCAGAATCTGAACCAATGCTTCGCGGTCCAAATCTTCCAGCATTCCGACAACAGGCAAACGGCCGATGAATTCGGGGATGAAACCGAACTTGATCAGGTCCACCGGCTGAATCTGCTCCATCAAAGTCATATCACGACGCGGATGCGGGCGTCGTGTTGTGCTGTCTGTATTGTCCTCAGGCCCTGAGAATCCCATTGCCCGCGTACCCACGCGGCGCGAAATCACCTTATCGAGCCCAACGAACGCTCCACCACAGATAAATAGAATGTTCGTCGTGTCGACTGGGGTGAACTCCTGATGCGGATGCTTGCGGCCACCCTGCGGAGGCACATTGGCGATCGTACCTTCGAGAATCTTCAGAAGCGCCTGCTGGACACCTTCGCCCGATACATCACGAGTGATCGACGGGTTTTCGTCCTTGCGGCCGATCTTATCGATTTCATCGATATAGATAATTCCCTGCTGGCATCGCTGCACGTCCCAATCGGAGTTCTGCAGCAAACGGAGAACGATGTTCTCAACGTCTTCGCCGACATATCCCGCTTCTGTTAGCGTGGTCGCATCGACAATCGCGAACGGAACGTCAAGGATACGCGCCAACGTTTGCGCAAGCAGCGTCTTCCCGGTTCCGGTCGGTCCAATCAGAAGAATATTCGACTTGGAGAGCTCGACATCGCCCCCGCGCTGCTTATTCATCTGAATGCGCTTGTAATGGTTATAGACCGCAACAGCGAGCTTCTTCTTAGTTGCTTCCTGACCAATAACGTATTGATCGAGATATTCCTTTAGCTCGAGCGGTTTGGGGAGCTTATGTGGCGCCCCATAAGGTTGATCCTGGCGGTCATCCTCCAGGATGGAATTGCAAACGGCGATGCATTCATCGCAGATGTAGGCTCGAGGGTAGTCGCTGGGGGAGGAGATCAGCTTACCTACGACGTCCTGACTCTTATGACAAAAAGAACAACGCAACGAGTCGTCGGATCCGGCACGCTTCACAAATATACTCCGTCGAGAGCAGAAACAAAACCCGCTCCCGATGTCTTCTCCATATATCGTCTATTATCGCCTGAAGTGTAGGTTTCGTCCATCAGTCTCTTCTGATAGCAGTTAACTATAATGTTATCTTAACGATCATGGCCACCAAGACAGCCATCAGCCCGGAAGAATACCTCGCAATGCGGTTCGAGTGGGAGCCGGAGTATGTCCATGGGGAGTTAATCGAGAGGCCAATGCCTGATAGAGTTCACGGGGAAATCGAAACCACCCTCGCCGCTTTGCTGCGCCTATTACGTAAGCAGCACCCAGTTACTCCAGTAACTAATATGCGTTGCAGGCTGAGTGAAGGCGTATACCGCCTACCCGATATCGCGCTTGTTGCCAACCATCCTTATGAACGTACACCTTCGATCCCCCCGATCATGGTCACCGAAATTGTCTCCCGCGATGACCTCTACGTCGACGTCGTCGAAAAGGCCGCGGAATACGCTACATGGGGCGTTCCGCACATCTGGCTGATCGACCCGTGGTCAAAACGACTCCAAATATGGACGGCCAATTCCTTCGCCACCGTCGAGAAGCTCGAACTTAAAGAATACGGCTGGAGTTGCTCTATCGACGATCTCATCGAAGGGATTCCCGCAGAAGCCCTGAAACGATAGCTACTCGCTAGCCGGAGTTTCAATCGGAGTTTCAGCCGTTGACTCGGCAGGCTTTTCCACCGGCGCCACCTTACGCGAATGCTCGAACAGGAAGTTCAAAACCTTCTCCGTTCGAATCCGCGAAGCGATCCGCCCTAAAGTTCCGTCTTTCTCAAATCTCATTCGCAGGGCCGCGACTGCTTCCCGCTCCGCTTTCGCAATCCGCTGCAACTCACGATCGATCTCCTCGTTCGTCGCATGGATCGACTCGACATCGGCCACCTTCTCAAGCAGCAGCGAAGCCTTCACGTCCTGCGTAGCCCGCTCGCTCTGCTGCTCCCGCAGTTTGCTCCAGTCAAGATTCAGCGATCGCGGATCGACATCCCGACCCATGATCTCCCGCACGGAACGACGCACGTTATTCTCGATCTGGAAATCGACGTAGGCCTGCGGCACGGGAAACTCGTGGCTCTTCACGAGCGCATCTATAATGTGGCCCTTTGATTCCTGTTGCGCCGCGTACTCACGCTCAGAAAGAATGACCTTCCGGATCGCTTCCTGCAACTCGGCAAAATTCTGATAATCGCCCAGATCGCGAGCGAATTCGTCATTTAGCTCGGGAAGTTCCTTCCGTCTGACAGACTTGACCCGAACCTTGAAGCGGACCGTTTTCCCCGCTAAACGATCCTGACCGTAATCGGCAGGATACGTCACGTCGAACTCTTTCTCTTCCTCAGGCGACATGCCGACAAGATGCTCGTTGAATTCGGGCAGCGTTTCCGGGTTGCCTAAATGCAGAGCCATGTCCTCGCTCTTGATCGGATCGCCTTCGATCCCGCCCACGCTCTCCACTGAGACCACCGTGTGATCATCGGCGACGAGCGGGCGTGGATCCTCATTGACATACTCGGCCTTGCGCTCACGAATCTCGTTGATCCGCTTCTCGACATCTTCTTCGCTCACCTGGGGTTCCGCATAAGGAGCCTCGATGCCACGATAGCCGTTTACATCAAATTCGGGAGCTACCTCAAATTCGGCCTTAAACCGAAGCGGTTCCCCCTCATCGAAGTGAATATCGGTAACATTCGGGGTTCCGACCACATTCCAGTGCTCCTCGTCGGCCTTCTTGCGGAAGGCCTTGGGCAGAATGTGTTCTAAAACGTCCTGTCGAATGGCATCCTTAAAACGAGTCTTAATGATGCTGACCGGAGCCTTACCAGGGCGGAAACCGGGGAGATGAGCCCGCTTCTGGACGTTTGCGACTACATGTTGCGTCTCGTGGTTCACATCGTCCACCGGGACGACAATTTCAACTTCGTGCTTGCAGCCTTCAATCAGGGGCATGTTGGGAATTTCGATCTGAATTCAGCAGAGGTTTTCGACGCCTAAGGGGCGGCTGTCTTCCATTTTAGACTGTTTCGGAGAGCCACGCAGGCTGGAAAAATGAGGAGCCGGACGCTCCTAATAAGTAAGCTCGTAGGAGCGTCCGGCCAAAACTAGCGGGCTGCAGCAGCGACAGGGATTTCCGACCGCAGGGCTTCAGCCTTATCTGTGGCCTCCCAGCTGAATCCCTCGCCGGACCGGCCGAAGTGACCGAACGCCGCCGTCTTGCGATAGATAGGACGACGCAGCTTCAGGTGATCGATGATTCCCTTGGGCGTCAGCGGGAAGTGCTTGCGAACCAGATCCGTGATCGCCGTCTCTTCCATTTTTCCTGTGCCAAAAGTATTCACCATCACCGATACCGGTTCAGCAACACCGATCGCGTACGCCAACTGAACTTCACAGCGCGATGCAAAACCGGCGGCAACAATGTTCTTGGCGATATAGCGAGCCATGTAACAGGCCGAACGGTCGACCTTTGTCGGATCCTTACCCGAGAACGCGCCGCCGCCGTGACGTCCCATTCCACCATAGGTGTCAACGATGATCTTGCGGCCGGTCAACCCTGTATCACCATGAGGCCCACCAACCACAAAGCGTCCGGTTGGATTGATGTGATACTTCGTGTCGGCGTCCACCATGTTCTTCGGAACCACCGCGTCGATGACGTGCTTGCGCACCTTTTCCCGAAGCTCTTCTGTCGAAACCGTGTCGTGATGCTGGGTCGAAATAACAACAGCATCGATCCGGCTCGGCTTGCCGTTGACGTACTCTACGCTGACTTGGCTCTTTCCGTCGGGACGAAGGAAATTCACTTCCCCACTCCGGCGAACCTCGCTCAAACGCTGCGCCAGCTTGTGCGCCAGCATAATCGGGAGCGGCATCAGTTCCGGAGTCTCATCGCAGGCATAGCCGAACATCAGCCCCTGGTCACCAGCGCCACCCGTATCGACGCCCATCGCAATGTCAGGCGATTGCGCCTGAATCACGTTGAATACGCCGCAGGTCTTTGCGTCAAAGCCGTAAGCCGCATCCGTGAAGCCGATATCGGCAATCACTTCGCGCGCCAGCTTCGGAACGTCGACATACGTCGTCGTCGTGATTTCGCCGGCCACGATGCAAGAGCCCGTTGTTACGAGCACCTCACAAGCCACACGGCCGTTCGGATCGTCTTTCAGAACCGCGTCGAGTACGGCGTCCGAAATCTGGTCTGCCATCTTATCGGGATGGCCTTCGGTTACAGACTCCGAAGTAAAGATGTGCCGATGATCTGCCATTCAACTTCCTCTAACGTCTTAGATTTTTAGATGCCGCAGTGGGACATCAGACGGACGCGGTTTGAACCACGCGCCCGAGATTGGTTCTCTGGACCCGCTTTGTGGAGGCGCCTACGAAGAAACCAGACATCTTAGTGTATCGAAGCGCGGCGGAGGATTCAATCGGAGGACGCTAAACGGACAGTTAGGAACCCTCAGCGTCACGGTGAACGGTTTCAATGGAGAAGGCCGGCAGGCAGATCGCGATATATTCTGCGCCGCCATCCTCGGGCGTACTATAGCGAATCCATTCGCCCTTCTGCGTCGCGATTGCCTGCCCGGCGCGGACATCGAACATTCCGCCCCGGTGCTCAACCCGCAACATTCCCTTCAACACTACGGTGTACTCATCGAACTCCGGCGTCTGCCCCGGCTCCACCCAGCCTTGAGGACTGCGCATGTGGGCAACACTCACACCCGGTGTCGCCGAATTGACGCGACCCACATATTCATCGATCAATTTGGGCTTGTTACCCGCAGCTTCAATTCGAGTCGGTTGAGAAATAAGGATAGGCATGGGTTATCTTCAGTGTACAAACGAGCGGAGTAGCAGACATAGAAGCGGACATACAAGCGGACAAGCGCAAACTATATCTCCATCAACCAGTTGCTGTACAATAACTTATAAATTGCATCAAGCGGACATGAAAGCGGACATCCAAGCGGCAGATCGAGGCGAGCTTATATCGCTCATGGAGCCCATGCGTCTTAGCGATCACTCTCGCCACAGACGCGAGATTGCCGACTTAGCAATCGATTTAACACAGAAATCAGCCGGGTTCCAACGCAGTCTGCCTCCCAGCCTGTTAGCTTCGCTCGCTGATCTGGTCCGCGCGATGAACTGCTACTACTCAAACCTCATCGAAGGGCACAATACTCACCCGGTCGAGATCGAGCGGGCGTTAAAGAACGACTATAGCAATGATGCATCAAAGCGTGACCTCCAACTGGAGGCAAAAGCCCATATAGCAGTTCAGCAATGGATCGACAATGGAGCCCTGCACGGCGGCGTCGCGCTTACCCCCGAAGGCATTCGCGAGATTCATCGTCGCTTCTGCGAGTCATTGCCCGAAACTCTCCTCTCCGTCGAAGATCCGACCACGGGCGAAGCCGTTCGCGTCGTCCCCGGCGTCCTCCGCAGTCGCGATGTCCAAGTGGGCACGCACATAGCAATCAGCCCGGGCGCCCTGCCCCGGTTCCTAGAGCGTTTTTCAGACCTGTACGGCAATCTTGGCAGGGCGGAGAAAATCATCGCAACTGCGGCGGCCCATCATCGGCTTTTATGGATGCATCCTTTCATCGACGGTAACGGCCGCGTTGCGCGCTTGATGTCGCACGCCATGCTCCTCGAACTCCTCGACACCGGGGCAGTGTGGTCGGTGGCGCGCGGCTTGGCGCGCAATGCGCGGCAGTACAAGACACTACTGGCAAACTGCGACATCGAGCGACGTAACGACCTGGATGGCCGGGGCGCGCTCAGCGAAGAGGCGCTCGCCGAATTCACGCGCTTCTTTCTCAGGATCTGTATTGACCAAGTGGATTTCATGGAGGGCTTAGTGCAGCCTGATCGCTTACGCACGCGCATCCTGCTCTGGGCCGAAGAGGAGAGTCGCCTTGGCCTGCTACCTGCAAAATCCGGCAGCCTTCTCGAAGCCGTACTGTATCGCGGAGAGTTACCTCGTGGCGACGCCGCCTCGATCGTCGGAGCCGGAGAGCGCCAAGCCCGCCGCATCATCGCCGCGCTGCTCAACAAAGAAGTGCTCGTCTCCGAGAGCCCGCGCGCCCCATTGCGTCTCGCCTTCCCGGCATCTCTAGCGTCACGGTGGATGCCCGGACTATTTCCTGAGCAGCCCTAAGCGCCTCGTTAAATGATGGCGGAGGAAGAGGGATTCGTTCGGCCTGCGCCCTATGCTAACACGGAAGTTATTGATTTTCAGATTTGCAGAATTGGCAAAACCGCACAAGAATGGCTCGTTTGTCAACTTTGACGCGCAAACTCGCTACAGTGACCGAGTGCCGGTGCACAGGGGGCCATGCGACGACCGAAGCCGCAGTTGCGCCGCGGTGAGGCTCTAGAAGCAGCATCGGCACATCGCGGATGCGGATCCTGCCAGACGCCGTCACGTTTAACAGGCGGCTTGTCTGGGCATCCGGCCGTCGGTGCAGCGGTTGCGCGCGCTGGGAATGGCATTGTCAACTTGAGCGGCTGGGGACAGTCGCGACCTGGAACGCTGGGTTTTTGGGGAGGGGCTCAAGCTATGGTCAACGTCCGCCAGATTGCGAATGACCGCAATCGCAAGAGCCGGTGATTGCTCGATCTCAATAGGTGCCGGCCCACTCGAAAGAGATTGTGAACGGCAGCATCAAGACAGAGAAACCTT
>DASQLD010000392.1:0-23237 GCA_035630195.1 Bryobacteraceae bacterium | reverse complement strand
CTCCAAGTATCCTGTGCTGGTAAAAGGCTTGATAGAGATGGGATATTCAGATCAGGACATTCGAAAAATTATGGGACTGAACTTACTTCGCGTCTTGCGCGATTGTGAGACGGTGGCGAAAAGGATGAGCGAGGAGGCATCAACGAAAAGATGAAGCGCCGCGAATTTCTCGCAGTCACGGCATCCGCTTCTTTGCTCGGCCAATCGAGCAGAAAGCGCATTGCCTGCCTGTCATCGACCTATCACGTTCGTTCGCACTCGGATAACTTCATTACGCGATTCCTCGAAGGTTATTGGATTCACGAAAAATACTACGAGCCTCCATTCGACGTTGCGTCCCTCTGGATGGATCAAACGCATGCCGGCGATATAGGTCAGCGCCTTGCCAACGCCTATGGTGTATCTGTCGCAAAAAGCATTGCTGATGCGCTCACCCTGGGAACCGGTAGTCTTGCGGTTGACGGCGTGATTCTTGTGTGCGAGCACGGAAACTATCCGCACAACGAAAAACAGCAGCAACTCTATCCTCGGTTCGAATTCTTCGAACAGGTTGTAAAGGTGTTCAAAGACAGCGGAAAATCCTGCCCTGTCTTCGTGGACAAGCATCTGTCCTACGATTGGCGCAAGGCCAAACAGATGTACGATTGGTCCCGCGAATTAAAGTTCCCGCTGATGGCTGGTTCCAGCGTACCGGTAACGTTTCGCCGTCCCGAGTACGACCCACCGCTCGGCGTAGAGATGGAGTCCGCTCTTAGCATCGGTGGTGGGTGGGTGGCGGATGGCGGAATCTTCCACATTCTCGAAACGCTACAAGCTTTCGTTGAGCGCCGGAAAGGCGCGGAGACCGGGGTCCGATCCGTTCAGATGCTCAAGAACGCCGAAGTGTGGAAGGCGGCTGAACAGGGACTATGGCGGCGTAATGTGTTGGATGCTGCGCTTGCCCGTCAACAGAAAGCGCGCTCCACGAAGCGTCCCGAAGATATGCGGGCGGTGCTCGGCTTAATAGAATATCGCGACGGTTTCAGAGGCGCAGTGCTAGCGCTGGATGGCGTGTCGGAGTACATCGTGGCCTTGAAGCCGAAAGGCAAGGATCCCCTAGCTACCCTGTGCTATATCCCGATAGAGAACTCTAACAATTTCTCCATGCTGGTTCACGGGATTACGCAAATGATCATGACCGGCAAGACGCCCTATCCGGTCGAGCGTACGCTACTTGTCAGCGGAGCGCTCTCCGCGCTAATGGACTCCGGATTTCAGACCGGGAAGCGTTTGGAAACTCCGGACCTCAAGATTTCTTATAAGGCTCCTGTGAAAAGTTGGTACGCACAGGGAGAGGGGTCTTAATGAGCCTGGAAGCGAAGTCGGACAATTTCTGGAAGTTGATCGAAAAAGACGCGACAGTGAAGCAGGTGAGTACGGGCTTCACGTTCACCGAAGGTCCCGTTTTCAGCCGCCGTGGATTTCTGCTATTCAGCGACATTCCGAACAACAAAATACTCAAATGGGA
Organism: Bryobacteraceae bacterium; assembly: GCA_035630195.1. GTDB lineage: Bacteria > Acidobacteriota > Terriglobia > Bryobacterales > Bryobacteraceae > DASQDN01. The sequence goes on along the minus strand of DASQLD010000392.1, from coordinate 21,730 downwards.
GCGCGGTCAGCTTACGACACTTCGCGAAAACAGCAATAAGGCGAACGGTCTGACGTTCGATCATCAAGGTCGTCTTTTGGCTGCAGAGGGCGGTGGTCGCGTGACCCGAACCGAGAAGAGTGGCGCAGTCACCGTGCTTGCTGAAGATGGCTTGCAGGCTCCGAACGATCTCGTCTACTCGATCGACGGCAGTATCTATTTCACTGACCTTCCCAAGTCGCGTGTCTACCAGATCACTCGCCAGCGCAGCGGTGTCGGCGGCTCTCCCCCGAAAGGTGAGGTTCGTCTTGTCGCAGAAACCCCTGCTCCGAACGGTGTCGCTCTCTCTCCCAATCAGCAGCAGCTCTATGTGGCCGACGTCAAGACCGGTGTCGTCAAAGTCCACGACATTGCGGGCGATGGTCGCCTGGACTCCGGACGCGATTTCGCGAACGTCCGGGTTGACGGTTTGAAGACTGACGAGTCGGGCAATGTCTGGATGGCTTCGCGCGACGGGATCTATGTGCGCGATTCCGCCGGCCAAGAACTCGGAGTTATCAGAACACCGGAAGGCCCCAGCAACTGCTGCTGGGGAGAAGGGTTTCGGGGACTCTACATCACCGCAAGGAAGTCCGTATACCACTTGCCAACCAAAGTGTCAGGCACGCGAACATTCTAAACTGCAAGCGCCAAGCCATGATCCATCTCGCTCTATTGGTTCTACTCACCGCTGCGACTCTCATCGCGGCCCCGCCACTCTCCGTTGACTTCCATGGCCATTACACCCGAGCCTATGGGCTCAAAGCCGGTGAGACAGTAGACGTCAGTGTTGGATTGCCGGCGCCTTCAAGGCTGCCGGCCAATGGCAGAGTCGCCGTGGAATGGGCAGGCTACCGTAAGGTGCTGCATGCCCTCGACCCAGATTTTCACTTGGTCTATCGAGCGCCTAAAGCCAGCCAAGTGACAGTGAAAGTCTCAGCCGTCGAGGACGAAGAGCCAATCTTCAATCTGCCTCGCTGGCGCGAAGCAGGTAGCATCCAGAAGATCGAGCGGTTTCCTAAACAAACGCCCTGGCCGGCAGGTCATGGTCTGCCGCTGCGTGTCCACGTGAAGCCAGTTCAATATGGAACATCGACCCGCGGCATGACTATTGAGGCTGAGCCGAACGACTCGATCGCAGAAGCCCAGACCATCAGCATCGGCGGGTCCGGAGGCAATGAAAATCTTCACATCACTGGCGGCGCCGATGATATCGAATACTTTGATAACGGCAAGGTCGGCGTGTCCGGCCTCGACTGGTTTCGCATCGATTTCCAAGGCAAAGAACCGCGTCTCTTCACGGCCAATCTAACAGTTCCCGATCCACTCGTTGTATCGCAGGTTTTGTTCTACACTGCCGATGGTAAAGAGTATCGTGAAGGAGCAAACGCAAACGAGCGAGTTCATCAGCAGACCGAAGGACATCGCACTGAGATTAGCCGTTTGCTGCAGGCCGGGACAACTTACTTCCTGAAAGTAGAAGCCAATTCGCCCGGCTACGAGGTCGAGCTGCGCTTACGTAAACCGGCGCCATACACCGATTCTCGTGAAGCCGTCAGACTCGCCATGTACGATCATCTCGCGCAAGTCGATGCATGGCTGCTGAACCGTCCTCGCGGAGCCAGCGTAGACCGGCGCATTCGTGATACGGGTAGTCTCCTCGGCACTCATTGCATGAGTTGTCACACGCAGTCGGGTGTCTGGGGGCCTGTCGGCGCAATGGCCAACGGATATCGCGTGGAGAATGTAGCGAATCTCCGCCATCTCGTCAACGTCATGTATGAGTCGCTGCGGCCGACAAACATTCTCCAGGATGCGGCAAACAACACAAGCTTGGCGCCGCTCGACTTAGGCGACGGACCAGCCGGTACTCGTGTCGCCGGATATAACGTGACGACTCTTGAGGCCCTGCTCCCGGCTCGCAGGCTTCATTCTGCGCAACAGATCCGAACCGCCAATTTCGTCCTTCAGTCGGCCGATCCGAGCGGGATCAATGCGGCCGGGCCGGGCTCCAACGTTGGGCAATCGATTGTCTACCGATTCGCAGGCGAGATCTTGCGCCGGGCCTGGGAGCAGACGCGGGACGAGCGCTATCTCGTCGCGTTGGAACAGAAAGCCGAGAAGCTGCTGACTGTTGTCCCGAAGTACAGCGATGACTTGTCGAATCGCATAGAGTTCTTCGCGAAAACGATGCCTGCGAACTATGTCGTCATCCGGGAGGAGTCGGATGCCGCAAAAGCCCTTTGGGCTCGCAGCCGCACACAGATCGCAGCCGACGAGCAGCGTCTCCGAGCCATTCAGAAGCCGGATGGTTCGTGGGGCTTCCATCCCGGCGTGAACGGAACCACAGACCCAAAGGACGTCGATCCCGCTCCCACCGCATTGGCATTGACAGCCCTCGCTTCGCTTGGTTTTGACGATCGCGATCCTGCAGTGAAGCGTGGAGTAGGCGCCCTACTAAAAATGCAGGATTCCTACGGCCGTTGGAATCGGAATGCGCTTACTGGGTTCGTTACAACCGCCTACGTACTGCATGCGCTATCTCGTCTATATCCCGATAATGCGCAAGGACCGCAGAAGAGCGACTTCAGTCCCGCTCCGAACGAATCGCTGTCAGATACCGTGGCGCGCTTCCGCGCAATGGCGCAATTAGGACTCAACCCTAGCGACGGTCAGTATGTCGATCTGATCCTTCCAGGCGCCGATCATACCAGTCCGCAGGTTCGCTATTGGGCGCAGATAGCGCTCGGCGCAGTGCACAATGAGCGCGGCATCGCGGCACAGCTCCGAGGCCTGGGCGATCCGGTCAAGATGGTTCGGGAAGCCGCGCGTTGGGGAATGCGCCAAACCCTACTCGACGATAAAGGATGGGATCATCTTTTCGCAGCATACGAAACCGCGGATGATCTTACACGGGAGTCGATGGCCGGCACCCTCCTGATGCGCGCCGATGGGGTACTCTCGCGCACGGCCGCTGGCTACCCACGTTTGGCATCCGCGTTAGATCAGATGATGAACAAAGATCCGCATCCGGGTGTGCGCGCTTGGGCGTCTCGCGCGGCATGGAACTGGTGGGTGTGGAATCCTCCGGCACGCCTTCGTTTGAACCAGGCATTTCTCACCAGCCTTGAACAACCCGAGCAAAGTAGCTTGGTAGAAACAGCCAAGCGCTATCAGACGGAGGCGTTATTCATCGCCAACGGGCAGCGCGCGAACGGGAGCAAGGAGCATCAGTATCCGGAACTGGCGATGCTGTTCGAAGACATCACGAACAAGTTGGATCGTGGAGACTCCGTCAATCTCTCCCGACGCGTAGCGAAAGTTGCCGCGACTTACTACAGCATGGCTGGAGGTGACGGCGGGCCTGGACAGATGGGTTACGTCACACCGAAGTCTGCCGAGATGGTAGGAAAGGCTCTGTTGCCTTACTGGACCAAAGCGGAAGAAGCTAAGGACGAAGCTGCCATCCGGCTCGCCATCGAAGCCTCGGCGAATGCCACATGGGAGCCGCTCCAGAAGAAAGTGCTGTCGTACTCGAGCAATGGCCCGGAGCATCTGAGAACGCTCGCGGCAACGTCACTGTCTGATCCGCGTGTTATCTCACTACCAGGAACGCAGGAGTTTCTCGAGCCGCTCGCCGATCAGATCCAACGTGGCGCCAAAGAGCCCGAACGCCGCAACGAGTTGGTCGGCCCGCTGATCAAACTCTTCTCCCGCGCGCGCTGGGACATTCCAAAGACAGAAGAACAGCAGCAAATCTTTTTCGGGCTCTTGGTTCCCACGTTCCCTCCGGAGCGCGGAAGGCTCGAAGAAAACACGAGGGAGCTTCTCCAGATGGACAAAGAGTCTCCCGATTGGTACCTGGCGCGGAGCATCGGACAGGTGATTCACACCAATCCCGACTTGCAGACTCCGGCTCTCCTCGCCCGCTTCCCAAAGACCTTCGCAACTCCGATGGAGGAGATGCTCTGGCTGCCGAGCATCAAATGGCTGTTGACCTACAACACGCCCCTTCCCGAAGTTCGATCTAAAAATAGCGCAGAATCGAATGTGAACGCGGAGTTAAGAGAGCGATCCGTCGATCTCTATCTAAAGCAGCTCACGGATCCCAAAACGGACAAGCGGCTTCGCGGAGCTGCGCTCAACCTGGCGGCAGATACGAAGGTTCGGTCTCATCCCCGTATAGCTCCGGTACTTCACAAAGTGAAACCTGATTATATGGAGCCGGATGTGGCGGAGGTATCGGCAATGTCGCCAGCTTGGAAGGAAAACTTCGAGTATTTCAAGACCTGGGTAGCTCCGGAGTTCACGAAATCCAACCGCGAAGACGAGCAAGCCTGCCTGGGTTGCCATGCTGTCGCGGGCAGAGTTCCATCGATGCCGCTGATGGCCGCCGACAACAACGGGTACTTGAGTCCCAAGGCCACTCATGCCAATTACGTGACTCTGCTTGAACGTATCAATGAGAATGACGTGGAGCAAAGTAAAATCCTCCGTAAGCCTCTTAACGTGCAAAGCGGGAAAGAAGATGGTCATCAGGGTGGACGCCGTTACAATCCTGGTGATCGAGGTTATGAAATTCTGCGCCGATGGGTGCTCGATGCCGCCGCGTTGAAGCTAGGCGGCAAGTAGCGATGCCGGCGGACTATAAGGCTGAGATAGTCGCGTGTTTCGGACAGCCGGTCGCAGAGAATCCGACCGGAGTAATGCAGGAAGCCGGTTTTGCCGCCGCTGGTTTGAACTGGCGCTACCTTACCATCGAAGTCGCTCCTGGTGGTCTTAAGGATGCCGTTGCTGGCGCTCGCGCGATGGGGTGGCAGGGCTTCAATCTAACCATCCCGCACAAGGTCGCCGTCATGGAACACCTCGATGCAATCGCGCCTGAGGCTCGCATGATCGGAGCGGTGAATACCGTTCGCCGCGATGGCGATCGCTTCATCGGCGAGAATACCGACGGCAAAGGCTTCCTTCGCGCTGTTCGCCAGGACGCTGGCCTCGATCCGAACGGGAAGCGAATCGTCCTGCTGGGCGCAGGAGGAGCCGCGAGAGCGATAGCGATGGAATTGGGATTAGCGGGGGCTTCGGAGATCGTCGTCGTGAATCGTGATCCCGCCCGTGGGCAGCCGATGACGGATGATCTCAAAAGGAACATCCCCGGTTCGGTTCGTCTGGAACCGTGGAGTGGAACATTCGTCGTTCCCCAGGATGTCGACATTCTCGTGAACGCCACGTCTATTGGTCTATATCCGGATATTGGAGCTAAGCCGAACATCGATTTGTCCAAAGCGGCTGACACATTACTGCTATGCGATGCCGTGTTCAATCCTCCCGAGACTCAGCTCCTAAAAGCGTGCAGAGAACGAGGATTGAGGGTTCTCGATGGCCTGTCGATGCTCGTCTATCAGGGAGTCATCGGGTTCGAGCTTTGGACCGGTCGCTCCGCGCCTGAAGCGGTAATGAAGCAAGCCCTGCGCGAGGCCCTGCAGGTGTAAAGGAAATAAACACCGAGCCGTTCGGTTCCCGGATAGAAACGGAAATGATCAGCCCCTCGTCATTGCCGTCCTTCGCAATCGCGAGTCCCTTCGGATTCGCAACCGACCATCCAGCTGGGGCATGGACGAAGATGGCTCCCTCCTGCTCTGGATAAGCACGATATGTTATGTCGAGTTGATTCGTCCCTTCATCCCATTTGCACGTTGCAATCTCGGCTTGACCCTGGCGGATGTTCAAGTTCGTTCCAATCACCCAGGGATAATCTCGGCGGCGCGACAAACGAATTAGTCGAACGGATTCAGGAGGAACAGTGACCTGCAACTCTTTCTCGCCAGCTCCCAGGAAGCGTTCGTTCCAGAAGCCCCACGCGATAGAAGCGCCCGAGCGCGGGATAGATCGGGTTAGCGGTTCAGCGCCGTAGTTGAAGATCGCGTAGAGGTCCCATTTGTCCCAAGCAGTGCGGATGGGCAGGTGGAAGAACTTAGGGTAATCGGGCTCGACGCTTGTAAATAAATCAATCGCTCGCGCAGCTTCAGGAAAGCGTGGAAACACGAGACGCAAAAGCCGAAGCCGCTCCGCTGGAAGCTGGCTGATCTCGTCGCCGAGCATTATCTGACCGCCGCTCAAGCCGAAGATGGTGGTGCTGATTTGCGCATCTTGCAGTGGTACAGGCTGACCGACGGTAAGGACGTTGCCGGGGTCGGACCAGAAGAGCTTGCGGTGTAGAAAAGCGTGCGAAGCGAGGGCGTCCGTCGCTGTGCGATGCGATGTCCAATAAGAAGGTTTGTTGATGACAAAGGTTCCGGGCCAGAATCCCTTGCCGGGACCATCTAAGGGACGCCCTTCGCCGTAGTCCGAACCAGCGCGGATCCCATCAAAAAGTCCGATGTTCCAGAAGGTCGGCCCGGTGCTGCTCAGCAGAAAAGTTTCGGGACCGGCAGCTTCGCGAATCACTTTGAGCGCCTTGCGATAAGGCGCCGGTCCAGGGATGATGTCCGCATCGGCGTACGATGATGGCCGGAAGGTTCCAGGTGTCGAGCCGCCGATCGCATTCAGAAAGTCGATCATGTAGTAGCGGACGCCCCATTCTCGGTACTCCGTGAAGACGCGGCGGAGCTGTTCGAGTGTGAGTGGATGCGTCGGCTCGAGAATGAACATCTCACCGAGATCACGGTGTGGGACAGTGAGAGGTTGTCCATCTTTGCGAAGAAAGGCGGGCCGTAACCGTTCGACTTCTTCCTTGAGTTGGCTGTTGAGCCAAAATGCTCCACTCCAGAGGCCGAGCTTATAGTCGAGCGCCGTAAGTTGCTTGATGAAGCCTTCTCGCCCGCTCGGGAATGCCTTGGAGTTCCACTGAAGCCAAGCGCCAGGACGGCGATCGGGCAGGTTCCCCAAACTGACCCAAAGGAAGTTGATCGGAAGCCCCGGCAGTCGTTGACGAATAGCCTTGGCATTGCGAAGCGCGACGTCTTCATAAGACTCGACGTTGAAAGGGTCCACCCAAGACCAGCCAACCCATCCGGAAGGCGACTCAGCGGGAAGGCGTGGCTGGTAGCGCTCGGCGACTTTGCGCGCCCAGTCGTCAAGGTGTAAGCCCGGGGCGATCCACAGCTCTTCGGTGGTTACCGACTGGCCCGGAGGAAGCTTGTAGCCTTCGAAGTCACAAACTGAGCGGAACACCGGCTCGCCCGAGGCCGGCCATTCCAGCTCATGAAAGGTAGAGACTCGATCGAACGATAGGAATCCGGCATGGGTATAGCGACCTGTCTCCGGCTCATAAAGCTGGGTGACCACCTTGCTGGTCAACGTTGTTCCGGGCGCTGGCCGCTTGACACGGGATGCTATTTGCCAGCCGGACATGGTCAAGAGATGGGCCTTGGTCAGGCTTGGGATCTCCTCGCTCCGAAAGTACGACACGGCCCAGTTGAATAGGAACCGTGCCGGTATTGCGGAGCGTAGCTTGAATACGCATGCCCTCGCCGTCGGCGACACGACTGAAATCGGTCTGGAGCTGTGCGAACAGAGCCGCGGGTAGCAGCAAAGTGCCGATCAAGTAGCGGGCCATGGGCGATCCCTTCTACTATAAAGAGGTGGGGCATGGAATCAAAGCCGGACTCGTGCTTGGGCTGCTAGTCCTTCCAGTGGCAGGCTTCTTCGTCACGACGGGTGAGAAGTATTCGGCAGCCGAGCGGCGGCACTGGTCGTTCCGACCCCGCGCGCCAGTCGCGCAAGGAAATATCGACGGGTTCATCCTTCAGAAACTAAAGGAACAAGGCCTCAGCCCGGCTCCGCCGGCGAGCCGGACGACGCTCATCCGGAGGGTCTACCTGGACGTGACCGGACTTCCGCCGTCTCCGGGAGATGTGAAGCGCTTCGTTGCCGATAAGTCAGGGAACGCCTACGAGAGCTTGGTAGACCGTCTGCTTGCCAGTCCCGAATATGCCGAGCGGCAGGCGCAGCAATGGCTGGACGTAGTCCGCTTCGCCGAAAGCGATGGATTCGAGTACGATACTCATCGCACCGAAGCCTGGCAGTACCGAGATTACGTCATCCGATCCTTCGCCGAGGACAAGCCGTATGATCGCTTCGTCCAGGAACAGCTTGCAGGTGACGAGATCGCGCCTAACAACCCAGAAATGCTAGTTGCGGCGAGTTTTAACCGCCTAGGTCCATTTCGGAAGAACGCCGGCAACCAGGATGCGGCTTATATCCGCAACGAAATGCTGACCGAGATGACGAACGTCGTCGGAGCCGCATTCCTGGGTGTCACGCTGGGATGCGCGCGCTGTCATGATCACAAGTTCGACCCGATCCGCCACACGGACTACTACCGAATGCAAGCATTCTTCGCGACCACGCAGCACAAGGACATCCCGCTGGCAAATGAGGCGGAACAGGCGGCGTGGAAGCAGAAATCGGACGCCGCCTCGAAGGAACTGACGGCGCTTCGAGAGAAGCTGAAAGCCGCAACCGGACCCGAGAAGGCCAGGATCGAACGGGTTGTCGGAGAGAAGGAAAAGAACGTTCCCGAGCCGTTGCCGGCTCTGAAGACGGTCCTGAGCGATAGCAAGCAATATGTGCCAGTGCATGTGTTGGACAGGGGAAGCTCGGACGCCCCTGGAGAAAAGATGGGCATGCGTCCGCTCGGCGTGCTTCTTCCCGACGGCTCAGGCGAGCTTGGGGACGCAATCGACAAGCCTCGCGTCGCGCTCGCGAAATGGATCACTGACTCGGCGAACCCATTGACTGCGCGTGTTATGGTCAATCGCATCTGGCAAAGCCACTTCGGCGCCGGGATCGTGGCGACGCCAAATGATTTCGGCCGTATGGGTACAAGGCCGTCCCACCCTGAGCTGCTCGACTGGCTTGCGAACCAGTTTGTCGAAGGTGGCTTCCGCATGAAGCCCATTCATCGGATGATCCTGCTCAGCAAGACCTACCAGCAGGCGTATGTGCCGGAGCCAAGCGCGAAGGCGCTCGAACTCGATCCACAGAACAAGCTTCTCTGGCGTTTCAGCAGACGGCGTCTGCAAGCCGAAGAGCTGCGTGACGCGATGATGGTTGCGAGCGGTCTCTATAATTCGAAGCGCTTTGGGCCGAGCGTCATCGTGCCCATCGAGCTTGAATTGGTGAATCTGTTGTACAAACCGGGGCAATGGGTCGTCGATCCGGATCCGGCAGAACACAATCGCCGCAGCATCTACTTGTTCCACAAGCGGAACCTGCGCGTCCCGTTCATGGAAGTCTTCGACGCCCCAGACACGCTTCTGAGTTGCGCGCGCCGTGAGAGCAGCACGCACGCGCCGCAGGCGCTGGAGCTGTTGAACGGCTCGGTGACGCGACAAGCTTCTGTCGCGCTGGCAGATCGGTTGAAGCGCGAAGCTGGGCCCTCGACCGGACGCCAGATTGACCTTGCTTTCGATCTCGTGTTTGGGCGTAAGCCAAACGTAAAGGAACGCGAGGCCTCGCTTCGATTCCTAAAGAAGAATCCTGCACGCGAGTTTGCGCTAGCGCTGTTTGCAGCCAACGACTTCCTGTATGTTCAATAGTCACTCGAAGCCAACACGGAACCGGAGGGAGTTCCTGACGGACGCGTTCTGCGGCTTTGGCAGTCTTGCCTTCGGCGCCATGCTGCAGGCTCAAAGCGCCAACCCATTGGCTCCGAAGGCGCCGCACGCTCCCGATCGCGCAAAGGCGAAGTCGGTCATCTTCCTGTTCATGGCAGGCGGTCCAAGCCAGATGGAGACCTTCGATCCAAAGCCGCTGCTGAACAAGTTGCATGGCCAGCCGATGCCTGCATCGTTCCATCCGGCCAAGCGGCAGTTCATCAAAGGAGAGCCGAAGCTCCTCGGTACCAAGCGTAGCTTCACGCAGCGGGGTCAGAGTGGCCTCTGGGTCTCGGATCTACTTCCGCATACGGGCGAATGTGTGGACGATTTGGCCGTCATTCGCTCCTGTCAGGCGGACGCTTTCATTCACTCGTCTGCGCAGTACCAGCTATTCACGGGACGCATCCTGCCGGGCTTCCCAAGCATGGGCTCGTGGACACTGTATGGCCTCGGAAGCGAGAGCGATTCGTTGCCTGGCTACGTCGTCATGCCTGATCCATACGGGACAATCGAAGCGGGCCAACCGGTGTACGCCAATGCATTCCTTCCGGCCGTCTATCAGCCGAGCGTTCTGCGTGCCGGTAAAAAGCCCGTATTGAATCTCGACCTTCCGGAAGGCATCACTTCGGCCCAACGCAAGAATACTCTGAACTTTATTCGCGAACTGGATCAGGCGACCATGCACGCCAATGATGATGAGTTCTCCGCGCGCATGAGCACCTACGATCTTGCCTTCAAGATGCAGACCGAAGCTCCGGCGACCTTCGACCTGTCGAACGAGCCCGAACATGTCCGCAAACTCTACGGCATGGAGGACGACGTCACTGACGATTTTGGACGCCGCTGCCTGCTGGCAAGGCGGCTAGTGGAAAAGGGCGTCCGATTCGTGACTGTCGTCTCGGGCGGTCCTGCCATTTCGCAGTGGGATGCTCATGACGATATTGAAGAGAACCACTTGAGAATGGCCGCGAGGACCGACAAGCCAATCGCGGGCCTGTTGAAGGATCTGAAGCAGCGCGGGCTTCTCGACAGCACGCTCGTAGTCTGGGGTGGGGAGTTCGGGCGCACACCGGAAGCGCAAGGCGGCAAGGGTCGCGATCACAACAACACCGGCTTCACCATGTGGATGGCAGGCGGGGGGATCCGCGGCGGCGTCACCGTAGGAGCCACCGACGACCTCGGGTTACACGCTGTCGAAGATCCCCACCACCTGCGCGACATTCACACGACAATCCTGAACCAACTCGGTTTGAATCAGGATGCGCTTAGCTACCTACATCAAGGACGACGCGAACGCCTCACGGAAGTGCAAGGGTCAGTTATCAAGTCGATCGTTACTTCTTGACGCGATTCTCGTCCCTGACGATTCCGTCCCATTTGGTATCGCCCTGGGCTCCGTAGTTGCCGAGGGTATCCCAATCGCTTCGAGTGAGTCCGTTCATGTCCCACACAACCTTGCCGTCGCGAGCCGTTAGCTCTCCTTCAAGTTTTTGTGTGCCACGCATGCGAGCTCCGTTCACATCGACGAAGCCAAACTTACCTTTCGCGAGCCGAAGAACCGCGATATCTGCCGGAGCTCCGACGGAGAGATGTCCGAGATCTTCCCGCTTGATCTGGCGCGCAGGATGCCAAGTGGAGCGTAGGATCACGTCATCGAGAGTCATGCCCATGTTCAGGAACTTCGACATCGTCGTCAGCATGGTTTGCATACCGCCGTTCATGCTGCCGATATGAAGATCCGTCGAGATGGAATCGGGTAGAAAGCCCTGCTTAACGGCCGGTACTGCCTGACGGAAGAGGAAGCTCCCTCCGCCATGCCCAACGTCGAACAGCACGCCGCGCTTTCGAGCTTCCGACATAAACGAACGTACGCGGCCATGGTCGTCGAGCATCGGTACCGAAGTTAGAAACATGTGCGTGTACATGTCTCCCGGGCGGAGTTTCTTCGTGACCAACTCTTCGAAAGGCCGTTCCGATCGAAAGCGGCCGAAGTCGACCATAACAGGCACCTTCGCGGCGTCAGCCGCTTTCACGGCACTCTCGACCGCAGTCCACTCCGGCCCCGCAAAGTGCGCGGTCTTAACACCAACGATCACACTCTTGTGCTTGGCGATGGTCTCAGCGACTTTCGCGGGGTCCATGTCTTGCATGTTCTGTTCCGGAGTTCCAGACATGCCGGCCCCAACTATGTTCAACATGGCCAACACGCGTGTGCGTGAACGATCAATGATGTTCTGCTTGAAGTCTTCGAAATTACGCCATCCGGACGAGCCTGCATCGACAACGGTTGTCACGCCGGAGCGAAACGTGTGATCATCCGGGCGGACGCTCGACGGGCCGGTGTACTCCGTTCCGGTTCCGGCATAAACGTGAACATGAATGTCGACCAGACCCGGCGTGACGTACAAGTCGGACACGTCTACCGTCTTCAAAGCCTTTTGAGCGGGGATGTTCACTTCGACCGCGGCGACCTTGCCGTCTTTGATGGCGATGTCCCGACGGGCGGAGATACGGTTCTTAGGATCTATGAGATGACCACCCTTAAGAAGGAGGTCATAGTCCTGGGCAAGTGTGACACCCGCGAATGCGAGTAGAAAGATGAATCTCATGCTATGCTCCTATGGCCTTGGCGCGGAGTTCTTTCAGAAGCGCTATGGCGCTCTTTATATCGTCAAGGTGCGACAAGCCTTCTTTGTGACGATCATCCATATCCTGATCCAGCGAGACTTCACGCTCGATTGTAAGGGGACCACGGTAGCCAATGTGTTTCAACTTCGCCACAAAGCGATCCATGCCGACTGCTCCTTCACCGAGCGGCATCTCGTTCCCAAGGGCATCTGCAACCCCTTCGGGAGGCCACGTTCCGTCTTTGCAATGTACGGAGACGACTCGCTTCGCCATCGTCTCAAGCGCTTGTATCGGTTCCGCAGTGCCATACAGGATCATATTCGCCGGATCGAAGTTGATCTTCAGATTGCTACGGTCTACTTCATCCATGAAGCGCATCATCGCGTCCGCTCGTTCCTGACCGGTCTCTAAGGCAAACGTCATGCCGTATGGGGAAGCGTGATCGCAAAGGCGCTGCACGAGATCACGCATTGCGATGAAATCGGCGTTGTTGTGATCTTCGGGCACGAACCCAATGTGACAAGCGAAGATCGATATATCCATCGCATGGCCCGTATCAATGATCTTCTTCGCGCGCTGCTCTCGCGCAGCGCGCGTGGACGGCGGGACAAAGCCGACGGTGCGCTCGATGGTCGGCTTATCGGCGTAGCTCTCGCCTTCAAAGGCTGCCCAGATCGAAGTGACGACAAAATCTTCGGCGTCGGCCGCGGCCTTCCATTGTTCAGCTACACCTTCCAGGGGGACGTGCCCCGCGAATCCGAGATGCCCACATCGCAAGCCCAGTGACTTGACCGCTTGGATGGTTTTTCGGGGGTTTTTCTCGCCCCAAAACATCAAGCCTACTTCCATTGGCGTCAACTCTGCCACGAATCTTCTCCTTTGTATTCCCGCGTTCCTGCGATAATGACACAAACCTCAGATGGCTTATCCGCTTCGTTTGCTGGTGTTGTTTGGACTGCTCGCCGCGATCGCCAACGCAGCGGACCGCCTCACTCTCGATCATATCGTCGGCGCCGTTCGGTCCGAAGTGAGGCCCGGCGACGCGATGGACCGCATGCGCCGAGTGTATTCGACTGACCGGTGGTTCACATTCCCAAAGTTTCACGAGACAACCAATTACGTCGCTGCACAGATGAAGTCGATCGGTCTTCAGAATGTTGAAATTCTGGGGGCACCCGCAGATGGGAAGACGCAAGCGGGGTTCTGGACCATGCCGCTGGCTTGGGACGTTCGCAAGGCCACTCTCGAGGTTGTTGAGCCGCGTGTTCCAGAGGACCAGAGAATGCTGGCTGATTACCTTAAGATCCCTGCGTCTCTTGGAATGTGGAGCGGGCCTACGGAGCCCGGTGGTTTGACTGCGGAACTAGTCGAACTGAAGACTAAGAACCCTTCGGAAGTGGCGGGTATGAATCTGAAAGGCAAGATTGTTGTTGGCGATACCCGCTCGCTTAAGAGCGCCATCGCGAAAGCAGGGGCCATCGGCGCTATCAATACGTTCACGGAGAATCCAAGTCTGCGTGATGGTCATCAGTGGATGAATGCTTGGGGCGACAACGGATGGGGCTTCACCAAAGACAATGCGCCGCTGCTATCGTTTTCCATCTCGCCACGGAAGACCGAGTTGATTCGAGCGCTCCTCGCTAAGGGGCCTGTGAAAGTAAAGGCCGTTGTCGACACCCGTTATTACGAGGGTGTTTATCCCTATGCGACCGGTGTGATTCGGGGACTTGATCCGCGTGAGGAGGTCCTTGTACTAGGTCATGCGGCAGAACAGGGAGCGCACGACAATGCGACCGGTGTCGCCGTGATGCTCGAAGCGCTGGCTTCTATCAACCGGCTGATTACCGCTGGGAAACTGGAGCGTCCAAAGCGGTCCATCCGGCTCCTCGTTATGGGTGAGTTATATGGATCGATGGATTACGTGGCGAAGCATCCGGAACGTATGCGGAATACGGTAGCGGCAATGTGCTTGGACGCGCCGGCGGGGAGTTATGAAATAGCCGGCACGGAGTACTCGTTTTACATGAATCCACATGTGGCAGCCAGTTGGGTGGACGCTCTCATTCTGAAAGTTGCTGCGACCTATTTCCCGCTCGTCAAAAGGTCATGGCACGAGAAACCATTTACAGCAGGTACCGACACATTCCTCAGTGATCCAATGATCGGCGTGCCAACTACGTGGGCCTATAGCGGCAGTGGTGTGGAGACTCACCACAACAGTGAGGATACTCCGAACCGTGTGGATGAACGTTCGTTGCGCGATATCTCGATTGTCACAGCGTCGTTCCTGTACTACGCCGCGATGGCGCGCGATACCGACGCGCAGTGGCTTGGTGAGCTGACGCTCGCTCGGGCATACGACAAAATCTCGGCCGCTGGGTCCGGGCTCGATCCGCTTGAACGAATACGCTACATCTCGGAACGGCAGAAGCAAGCAATGGGATCCATTGCGCGAGTCGCTCCGGGCAGCATGAAGATCCTCGAGTCATTGATTTCGAGAGTGGTCTCGTTTGAAAGCGAGCAGATTCAACGCGTCGAAGCGGCTGCTGGACGAGGAGTCGAACAACGAGAGCCGCGCTCCGACGCTCCGAGGTTTGTTGTGACTCGCATGCGCTTCGGCAGTCTTCCACTCGATGACCTTCCGGAAGAAAAGCGGGAAGGTTATCCGTCCGGCGCATGGTCGGAGCGATTGATGACGGCTCTGTACTGGTGCGACGGACAGCGCCCGTTGGACGAGGTGATTCGCCTTACCAGACTCGAACTTGGCCCAGACACGTTCGACTATGCGGGATACTTTCGTTTCCTCGCGCGACATGGATATGTCAAAGTCGAAGATCGTTAAGAGGCCGACTTGTTGGACATTCTGATTGTTCTGTCTGCCCTTCTTTTCCTGACTATTGTTGCTTACCGGGGATATAGCGTCATTCTGTTCGCTCCTGTTGCGGCATTGCTTGCAGTATTCCTTAGTGGGCCGAGTCTCGTCCTGCCTTTCTACTCCGGCGTGTTCATGGAGAGAGCGGCAGTATTCCTCAAGCTGTATTTTCCGATATTCCTGTTGGGCGCGGTTTTCGGCAAGTTGATGGATGTATCCGGATTTGCGAGGTCGATCATACATGCCTTGGCGTCTGTCATGAAGCCGAGTCAAGCCATGTTGTCGATTGTCCTCGTCTGCGCGGTGCTGACGTATGGAGGAGTGTCCCTTTTCGTCGTAGCTTTTGCAGTCTACCCGTTCGCCGCCGAGTTGTTTCGCACTGCGGGTATTCCGAAGCGGCTCATTCCCGCGACGATTGCGCTGGGAGCGTTCACCTTCACGATGGATGCGCTGCCCGGGTCGCCGCAGATTCAGAATCTTATTCCGACGACGTTCTTCAAGACGGATGCATGGGCCGCGCCATGGCTTGGCCTGAGTGGAGCCGTGTTCTTGTTCTTGACAGGAATGCTCTATCTTGAATGGCGACGCCGCCAAGCCGCGCGCGCAGATGAAAGCTATGGTCCAGTGGATGTCGATGCATCTAATCCGGCTGACATCGGGGGATTGCCGCATCCTTTGCTGGCAGCACTCCCTCTAGTGCTGGTCGGTGTACTCAACAAATTGTTAACTTCTCGAATTGCTTCTGGTTACGGGTTGAAGTTCGACTTTGCGGCGCACGGCATACCAGGTCCCGTAGCCATCGAGGTGGCCTCGGTGTCCGCACTTTGGGCGGTGCAGATTGCCTTGTTTTGCGCCATAGTCGTGATTGTCGCGACCGCTTGGCGGAAGATTCGCCTAACATTTCAGGCCGCGACGGGTTCCGCAGTTAGTGGAGCGATTCTCGCTTGTTTGAATACCGGATCTGAATACGGCTTCGGGGCCGTCATTGCTTTGCTTCCGGGCTTTCGCGCCATCAACGGTTTTCTGTCCCGAACGATTGAGGACACCTTGCTGAACATTGCAGTGACTACGAATGTTCTGGCCGGCATCACCGGTTCGGCTTCGGGCGGATTGAGCATCGTCCTGGGCTCGCTTGGACAGACCTATGCTGAGCGCGCGCAAGCTGGCGGGATTCCACTCGAGGTTGTCCATCGGATTGCTGCGATGGCGAGCGGCGGCATGGATACCTTGCCGCATAACGGCGCGGTGATAACGCTGCTGGCAATAACCGGCCTGACACATCGTGAATCTTACCCGGATATTTTTGTGATGACGATATTCAAAGTAGCCGCCGCATTTTTCGCGATCGTGCTCTACCGCCTGTTCGGCCTGCAATGACGATAGACTAGGACCGGCAGTGCATGAAGATTCGTTTCCCGGCAGCCTTTACCACGCTCTTCACATCAGCGTCGATGCTCTTGGGGCAGGATGCGGGCCCCTTCACATCCACGGTACGACCTGTTCTTGCCAAGCACTGCTTCTCCTGTCATAACGCGAAGCTGACCTTCGCCAATTTGAACCTGGAAGCCCTTGCGGGTGAAGGACATGGGGCGACATGGTCCAAGGTTCGCGAGAAGGTGGTCGCGGGAAAGATGCCGCCTCCCGGACAGGCTCAACTTAGCAAGTCCGAGCTATCGGCTGTGACAAGCTGGATCGACAGTTTGACGCAGCCTGTGGAGACTGTCAGCGGATCCGGACGTGTGATGGCGCGCCGCCTGAATCGCGTTGAATACAACAACACAGTGCGTGATCTTCTAGGCGTTCCGGGTCGGCCGGCAGACGAATTTCCTGTAGACGACTCGGGTTATGGCTTCGACAATATTGCGGATGTTTTGACTGTTTCTCCCATGTTGATGGAGAAGTATATGGCCGCAGCTAATCGTATCTCGCGATTAGCCGTGTTTGGAGAAGCCATTCCTGAGAAACCTACGCGTTTGGTCCGGTTGTTGAACCGGCGTTCTCATGATGCCAGTGACGTGTTGTCGAATGGAAATTATGGCGCGTATCTTCCGTACTCCCTACGCGGCGCAATGTATGGCTCCTGGACATTTCCTGTGGATGCAGAGTACGAGTTTCGGCTTCGTATCGCCAATTTCCGGCCCGGCCTTGAAGCGCCTGTCCTTACGGCGGAAGAGCGAAAGCTACAGCGAGCGCAACGCGCTGCGGGTATTGTCAGCGAACCAACGCCAGAAGAGTTAAAGGCTCGGGAAGAGGCTGCTCGCAATGCTGCGCCGCCCAGGAAATTGATTCTCACAGTTGACGGAACGCCAGTCATCACCACAGTTGTTGAGGGTACCGCCACGTTTGGATACGAACGAGGGGAGTTCGTCGCCCGAGCGCCGATCAAGGCGGGAGAAAGATTCCTCCGGGCATCCTACCCGGAACTGGCCGACCTTGAAGATCCCCGGCTGAATATCAATCCGGACAAACGTCGCGGACTGTTTGTGGACTACCTGGAGATCGTTGGCCCGTTCAATGCCAGCAAGCAACCCCCGCCGAGTTATCAACGATTGTTCGTATGCGGCCACGCGCCAGGCGGTCACGCCTCTCAATGCGGACGGACAATTGTCAACAACCTTTTGAAGAGAGCTTATCGACGACCGGTGACACAGAAGGAAGTCAAAGCGAAGCTGCAACTGGTCGCGCTCGCGCAAAAGGATGGCGATTCTTTTGAGGAAGGGATTCGGCTAACGCTTGAGGCGGTGCTGGCTTCACCCGATTTTCTTTTTCGTTCGGAACGGAATGTCGGTCGCGCGCTTAGCGATCACGAGTTCGCCTCGAGGCTCTCCTACTTCCTGTGGTCAAGCATGCCGGATGAGGACTTGCGACGCGCTGCAGACGCCAACAGTCTTCGGAAGCCTCCAGTGCTGGAAGCGCAGGTCAAGCGAATGCTCGCGGACCCGAAGGCATCAAATTTAGTGGAAAACTTCGCTGCTCAGTGGCTGCAGTTGCGCAATTTGGGCCGAACCAAACCAGATCCTGCTCGGTTTCCTACCTTTGATGACGAGCTTCTGGACGCAATGAAGCGTGAGACAAATCTGTTCGTCGAAGCAGTGTTTCGCGAGGACCGAAGTATTCTCGATTTTATCGATGCTCCGTTTACGTTCCTGAACGGACCGCTTGCCCGACACTACGGAATTGCGGGCGTGTCGGGAGAAGAATTTCGGCGCGTCAACCTCGACGGAGAGCAGAGAAGCGGACTGCTAACGCAGGGAGCCATCCTCACGGTTTCCTCATATCCCACCAGAACTTCACCGCCGGTCCGCGGGAAGTGGGTGCTCGAGAACTTGTTGGGCGCTGCGCCTCCGCCACCTCCTCCAGATGTTCCGGTGCTGGATGAGTCGAAGAATGCGGGCGCGATGTCTTTGCGAGAGCGGCTGGAGCAGCACAGGAAGGATCCGAGCTGCTCGGCGTGTCACAACTCAATGGACCCTATCGGCTTCGGCCTCGAGAGCTACGACGGGGTCGGCAGTTGGCGTACTCACGACGGCAAGGTGGCGATCGATACTTCCGGTGTGTTGCCCGACGGCAAATCATTCAAAGGCGCTAAGGATTTGAAGCAGATTCTGCGTTCGCAGTCGGAAGCTTTCACGCGGAATTTCACCGAGAAGTTGATGACCTTCGCACTGGGACGGGGTTTGGAGTCCTATGACAGCAGCGCAGTTGAGGAGATCGTAAAGCAGGCTGCACTCAACGACTATAAATTTTCCAATTTTGTACTGGGTGTAGTGAACAGCCGGCCATTTCTGGCGCGCGACGGAGAGGGAGGGAAGTTGTGAACATCAGCGTGAAAAAGCACCTGCCGAGACGGACATTCCTTCGAGGGATTGGAGCGGCGATGGGACTACCGCTACTCGATGCGATGGCTCCCGCATTTGCAGCGCCGTCGAGTTCGAAGGTTGCGTCACGTCTGGCGTTTCTCTACTTCCCGAATGGCGTTCAAGTGGAATCATGGTGGCCGAAAACTGACGCGCAGATCACTGCTTTAAGCGAAGATCTTCCTGCGGTGCTGCAGCCGCTAGCGGCGCATCGAGGCGACGTGCTTCTGTTGGGCGGACTGACGAACGATGGCGGCAGGGCGCACGGCGATGGGCCGGGCGATCACGGTCGAGCAGGCGCCGCTTACCTTACGGGCGCACATCCTAAGAAGACGTTCGGCAAAGATATACAAGCTGGGCTGTCGATTGACCAGATGGTGGCGCGGAAGATCGGCGGGCAAACCCGATATGCTTCGTTGGAGCTCGGATGTGAAGAAGGGATACAGGGCGGGAATTGCGATAACGGCTATAGTTGCGCGTACAGCAACAGCATCTCCTGGAGGACGCGATCGACGCCGAATCCGCCTGAGATTCGACCGCGCGCTGTTTTCGAGCGGCTGTTCGGCAGCAGTGATGTAGAGAAAGATCCGGTGCGCCGCGCCAGAAACGCGCGATACCGGCGAAGTGTTCTCGATTCGGTTCTGGCGGACGCGACACGTTTGCAATCGGAACTCGGGATCGCTGACCGGCGAAAGGTGGATGAATATCTGTATGCGATTCGCGACATCGAAACTCGTGTCGAGAAGGCTGAAGTAGAGAACAAGGCTCGGATTGAGCCTACACTTGACCGCCCGTCTTCGAGCGTTCCGGAGCACTACGGGGAACATGCGCGTTTGATGTTCGACCTGATCACTGCAGCATTTCAGACGGATTCGACCCGCGTCATTACGTTTTTAATGGCAATTGAGCAGAGCAATCGGGCGTACCGCGAAATCGGCATCACGGATTCGCATCACGGGCTGACTCATCACGGCGGCGATAAAGAGAAGATCGCCAAATGTATTCAGATCAACCGCTATCAGATTGAGCAGTTGGTTTATTTTATTGGCAAGTTGAAGTCCACACCGGATGGCGACGGCACATTGTTCGACCATGTGATGGTTTCCTACGGTAGCGGTCTTGGACGCGATCACGATCACGATAATCTACCTACTTTGCTGACCGGTCGAGGGAATGGCCTGTTCCATCCGGGACGTTATGTGAAGTATCCATCAGACACGCCGCTCTCGAATCTTCATTTATCGATGATGGAGCAAATGGGCGTGCCAGCGCGATCCTTCGCTGACAGTACCGGCAAACTCGACTACCTAACGAGTCTCTAACTGCGGGCTACGAAGGCTTTCGAGCCAATTTGACGGCGAATCCGATAGCTCTTATGAGGCTGTGTGTGGAAGCAGCGCCAGTTCCCGCGATATCGAAAGCTGTCCCATGATCCACCGATGTCCTGATGATGGGCAAGCCAAGAGCGATGTTCACACCGCCCTCAAAATCGAGTAGCTTTAGCGGAACGTGGCCCTGATCGTGATACATGCACACTATCGCATCGAATTGTTTCCGCCGAACTGCCATATAAAACAAGGTGTCCGGAGGAAAAGGACCCTGAACCGGAAATCCTTTGGCCTGCGCCCACTTGACGGCAGGGACGATTTCATTGATTTCCTCATTCCCGAATAGACCGTTTTCTCCGGCATGCGGATTCAGTCCGGCCACAGCAATTCGGGGGGATTGAATAAGATTGGCGACCGCATTCACCGTCAATTCGATGATCGTTTGTATTCGCGCTTGCTTGGCGGCGTGAATGGCTTCGAAAAGCGACACGTGTGTGCTGACATGAGTCACAATCAGATCGTCGGAAGCGAGCATGATGGTGACATCGTCTTTGCCGCATAGCGCGCCGATTAATTCCGTGTGGCCAGTGAAGGTGGGATCCGACAGACGAGTTGCTTCCTTATTCATTGGAAGCGTCACCATCGCAGCAATCTCTCCGGCAAGCGCGGCGCGCGTTGCTGCAATAACGTATTCGCGCGCTGCATAGCCAGCTTTCTGATTGAGTTTTCCGGGCGTAATTTCGCTGTATCCGATGATCTTCGGATCCAGGATATTCAAGGCGTCGGGCTGATATTGAGCAGGGGATTGAATCGAGCGCAGACTGACACCGTAGCCGAGATGATCGTTGTAGAACCGCAGCGCTTCTGCGTCTCCGAATACGACAACGGGCCAGGTTATCTCGCCTGCTGCAAAGGCCTTTAAGAGAATCTCCGGGCCTACTCCACTCGGATCTCCAATAGTGACGCCGCACGGCAATCTATCCTGCATCTTGCTCCAGTATCCGACGGACATAGCATATTACATCCATCTGTCCGAATCCGCCTGATTTCGTGATCACGACGAGGTCGCAATTGTAATTGGGTAAGTGGCTGACTAGGTCCGACGCCAGAATTCGGGAAACCGCTACTCCCGGCAATACCTCAGCAATCGGGTGTAACACGGGATGTCCTAGTGCTGCGATGAACGCAAATGCTGTGTCGCCGCCGATGAGGAAGATTGCGTCTTGTTGTCGATGTCGAAGCAGGCTCAAAGTGTACTCGGCTCGGCGGGATGCGACCCCTTCCGGACTTAGCTCGGTCGGAAGTTCGAGAATGGCTAGCGTCCAGTTGTGGTTCATATCGCGGCTTAAACAACCCGAGAGGAGAGCATGATCAACTTGCGTTTCAGAACATTCTGTGCGGCTTCCGTTCACGAGTACACACGTC
>DASQLD010000391.1:0-5115 GCA_035630195.1 Bryobacteraceae bacterium | reverse complement strand
CGCCGCTGCCATCGCATGACCCAGCCTTGCACCATTTCCTGCGTCAGCAATGGGGTTTCCTGCGTGCCGGCGGAGGGACGCGTCATCTCCGTAGTCCGCGATGCGCCGGACGAAGCGGGGGCCTCTGGATAAACGGCAATGGCGGACGAGAGCATGCAGCACAACAGGAGCATGATTTTCCCGGTAATCGCCTGCAAGTACACTTTTCGCGCCCCCGAAAATCGGGAGAGCACTTCCAAACAGCGCATGAATAATAATTTGCTTAAAAGCTTACCAGATAAAAGCCCCTATGTGAGGGGTTGTGGGAACTCTTTGGTGAGGAAGTTCAATGTAACAGTGCGAACTAGTTCTAATCCAGTGATATTTATCCCCTCATTCGTTCCGTCCAATGTAAAAAACGAACCAATTCTCGCCGGTTCTGCCACACGAAACACCAGAAGGACCTGAAATCGATCGCGTCGGCATGCAATCCAGAGTATGTCTCAATGCGCCAGCGGAGGTAAGGACTGCGCCATGGAGTTAGTCTGTAGCCGCGGGCGGATTTCCAAAGGAATCCAATCACTGCGCTCGGACGGCTGACCGCTTGGTCGTTTCGGGATTGGCGTAGTACCCGGAGCGCGTTCGTACTAGTGGCCGACCAGGGCCGTCCGCGATTACCTTTATTGTCCGGAAGCTGCCGTCGAGTTGTTGGTTTATCGGCGTGTACGTGATGACGTACTGGTTTCGAATTTCGTTAGCGAGACCGAGGGCCATCTTTTCGACGTCATCGATCTCCGCGGGAAACAGAGCTGTCCCGCCGGATGCCTGCGCGAGCGCCTCCATGGCGCGTTTCGCTTTTTTGCCCTCGCGTTTGTCTTCCTCGTTCAAGAGTCCAATGAAGTACAGCAATACTTCAGCATCATGGGCTTTCTGTACGAGCTTTTCGAGCGTGATCTGAGTGCTCGCCGTATCATTTCCATCCGAGATGACGAACAAGACCTTCTTTTCATGCTTGGCCTTTTGCTTGACGTAATCGATAGCTGCACTGACCGCGTCCCGCATAGCAGTGCCCCCGCGCGAATCGATCTTTGTCAAGGCCTCTTCCATTTTCTTGATATCGTTCGTGAATTCGACGTCCTGAAACGGCTCGTCGTTGAAATTCACGACAGTCACCTCGTCCCGAGGGTTTGAGGCTTTTACCGCTGAGAGCGCAGCGCTCTCAACTTTCTTCCGCTTATTCCGCATGCTGCCGCTGTTGTCGACGACGAGCGCGAGAGAAACAGGAACGTCTTCGCGCTGGAACATCTTGATCGGCTGCTCGATCTTGTTCTCGAAAACCTTGAAGGCGCTACGCGGAAGCGCTGTCAGGAGCTTTCCGCTTTTGTCGACCACGCTTGCATGCAAAACCACCAGTCGGGTGTCCGACCGGAAAACGGTCTCCGAATCCTGAGATTTCACACAGAGCGCGAGTGCCGCGAGTGACGCCAGCCTAGCTGTTCTATTGAGCAGGGGCATAGTAACCAGTCCGGAAAAAGGCTTTCAGGGGCGGGAGTCCCCGTGGCTGCTTTAATTTCACCTGCACCCTCCGGTACTTGCCGTCCTTTGTCGTATTAGTCGGTGTATATCCCAAGACGTACTGATTCCTCAGTTCGATTCCAATTTTTGCCGCCACGTCCGGCAGTTCGTTCAAATTTTCAACCGGGAAGTGCCGACCGCCGGTCGATTCGGCGAGCTCAGTCAGAAGTCCCGGACCACCCATCTCTTCAGCTGTGCGGTGACGGCCGGCGATAGGTTCAAAGATCCCGATTGCGTAGACCTGAACATCGGCTTCCCGTACCAGATTCTTTACTTCACTTTCTGTATAGCGACTGCTGTTGTCACCGCCGTCGGACAGAATAATGATGGCCTTACGTGGATTTCGGGCTTTCTTCATGTGATTCATGGCCACGTAGACGCCGTCGAGGAGAGCCGTCCTGCCTTTCGCCTGTGTGAAAGTCAGTCGATTCTGAATCTCTTCGGTATTCGTGGTGAATCCGACGGTGAGTTCGGGTCGGTTGTTGAACTGAACCAGGAAAAACTCGTCTTCCGGATTGGCCGTCTTGAATAACTGAGCGGCCGCCTGCCGGGATTTCGACAGCTTGTTGCCCATGCTACCGCTGGCATCAAACACGAGACCGATGCTGAGGGGCGCATCCTCGCTCGAAAACTGCGTGATGATCTGCTCGACCTTTTCTTCGGTCAGCTTGAAGTGTTCCTTCTCGAGACCCGTAACGAAGCGGTTCATGGGGTCGGTGACGGTCACGTTGATCAAGACCAACTGGGTTTCCACGCGAATGCTGGTCTCGCGTTTCGCGGCAGGGTCCTCCGGCTCCTTCGACGGGCGTACCCGCGGCTCGATATTGACACGGGGCTCCGGCGGTGGGACGACCGTTTTGTCCTTCTCTTCGTTGGGGAAAGAGGCGATAGAGGTGACCAGGAGGAAGCCGGAAACAGCGTACTTCAAAAAGGTTTTCACGACCATCTCTCCGTGAGGCGCAACAGTGACGTTTTCAGTATAGCGCCGTATATTTCCATGCTATGATCGAACGTGCAATCCCGAATTCTGGGGGTTATTCCAGCCAGGTTCGCGTCGTCTCGCTTCCCAGGTAAAGCTCTCGCTGTCATGTCCGGTAAGACGATGCTCCAGCACGTCTTCGAACGTGCCCGCGCCTCGCAATATCTGTCCGAAATCATCGTAGCTACTGACGACGTTCGAATCGCGGACGCAGCTAAAAGTTTTGGAGCGCCAGTACGAATGACGCGGAGCGACCATCCTTCCGGTACGGACCGGGTTGCCGAAGTGGCATCGGCAAGCACTGCCGAAGTTGTGGTGAATATCCAGGGCGATGAACCTCTGCTGGACCCTGCGGCCATCGACGTAGCCATTTTGGCTTTGCTGGACGATCCCACCGTCCCAATGGGCACGTTGAAAAAAAAGATCGAGAATCCGGAAGAAGTTTTAAACCCGAACGTGGTGAAAGTGATCACGGACCGCTCAGATCGCGCCATCTACTTCTCCCGTCTACCCGTCCCGTATATCCGGGATGCGGACGCACCTAGTATGACGCGATTCAAGCACATCGGTCTGTACGTATATCGTCGAGATTTTCTGCTAAGTTACTCCGACCTTCCGGTGGGGCCGCTCGAACGGGCCGAGCGGCTGGAACAATTGCGAGCGCTCGAGAACGGGTTTCCGATCCGGGTGGCCGAAACGGAATATGAGTCCCTGGGCGTGGATACGCCTGCAGACTTCGAGCGTGTCTCTAAGCTGTTTGAAGCTTCTTTTTCTATTCATGGCTAAGTACATTTTCGTCACCGGCGGCGTGGTTTCCTCTCTTGGGAAGGGCATCGCCGCCGCGAGCATTGGTTGTTTGCTGGAGAGCCGGGGACTGCGGGTGACCCTGCAAAAGCTGGATCCCTACTTAAATGTTGATCCAGGCACCATGAGTCCCTTTCAGCACGGCGAGGTATTTGTCACCGACGACGGAGCGGAAACCGATCTCGATCTCGGCCACTACGAACGGTTTACCCATGCGAGGCTGACGCAGAGCAACAATCTGACATCGGGTCGGATTTACGAAACGATCATCGCCCGTGAGCGCCGTGGCGACTATCTCGGCAAGACGGTGCAGGTGATTCCCCACGTCACTAATGAGATCAAAGCGGCGATCCGCAAGCTTGCGGCGGATACCGACATCGTGATCGTCGAGATCGGCGGTACGATCGGGGACATCGAGTCTCTGCCTTTTGTTGAAGCAATCCGCCAGATGCGTCATGAGGTCGGGCGCGAGAACTCGATTTTCGTCCATTTGACACTCGTGCCGTGGATTGCGGCTGCGCAAGAGATGAAAACAAAGCCGACGCAGCATAGTGTCAAGGAACTTCGGGCACTGGGTATTCAGCCCGATATTCTTCTATGCCGGTCGGAAAGGCCACTTGCGGATGAAGTGAAAGAAAAGATCGCTTTGTTCTGTGACGTTGAGGTGGAGGGAGTTATCACCGCGACGGACGTGAGATCTGTTTATGAAGTTCCGCTGACTTTCGCCGAACAACGCGTCGATGAGATTGCATTGCGGCTGCTGAATCTTCCGGTTGGTGTTCGGGATCTTGACGCTTGGACCAACATGGTGCGTCGTATCAAGGCGCCTACAGGCGAAGTGGAAATCGGGCTCATCGGCAAATACGTTGAGTACGAAGACTCTTATAAGAGTCTGAAAGAAGCGCTTCTCCACGCCGGGCTGGCTCACGACGTGAAGGTGAATATCGACTGGATCGAATCCGAGCAACTCGTATGGCCGGAGTGCAAGTCGCGGCTGGAACGCTTCGACGGAATTCTTGTTCCCGGTGGTTTCGGAAAACGCGGCGTCGAGGGGATGATCACCGCGATCCGATACGCAAGGGAAGAGAAGGTTCCTTACTTTGGCATCTGCCTGGGCATGCAGACCATGGTGATCGAGTTCGCGCGCAACGTTTGCGGACTAGAAAAGGCAAACTCTACAGAATTCGATCCGGCCACGCCAGATCGCGTCATCTACAAATTGCGTGAGCTAAAAGGAGTTGACGAGTTGGGCGGTACGATGCGGCTGGGCGCGTATCCTTGCAAGCTGGCGGAAGGAAGCTTTGCCCGCGCTGCGTATGGCGTCGAAGAGATCAGCGAACGGCATCGTCATCGCTACGAGTTCAATCGAGAATTCGAACGGATTCTGACGTCGAACGGTCTCCGGCTTACGGGGCAGACACCGGACGGTGTCTACGTTGAGATCTGCGAGATCGCGAACCATCCCTGGTATCTCGGCTGCCAGTTCCATCCCGAGTTCAAGTCGAAGCCCCTCGAACCGCATCCGCTCTTCAGCGCATTCATTGGCGCTTCGTGGAAGCATCGCGAGCGCAAGCGCAACGTGGACGCACGCGAATATTCGCATGCCGGTTGAGTTTGGCAAAGGACTAAGTCTCATCGCCGGTCCGTGCGTCATCGAAAGTGATGAGCATGTCCATTTTCTAGCGCGAGAGATTCGAGCGATCGCAGGGGACTTTATCTTCAAAGCTTCTTTCGACAAGGCGAATCGAAGCAGTGTCGAGTCGTATCGCGGTCCGGGA
>DASQLD010000390.1:0-10132 GCA_035630195.1 Bryobacteraceae bacterium | reverse complement strand
GCACCTGTCCCCATTTGTCATCCCAACTCATGTATCCGTGGCGCCAGTTAAAACTGTTGTTCTTAAAATCGAACTCAATATAGGCGCGCACCCGAGCATCTCCCGCGCGGGCACGCGTATCGAAGTTCATTCGACTCAGTTCCGCAGTGAGCGCAGAACCGCCATTTTGATCGTCTCGAGTTGTGCCAAGATTCGCCGCGTAGAAGATTGCTGCGCTCTCTTCGGCATGGTTGTCATAGAAGGCCAGTGTTTTGATAAAACCACCGATGCCTACTGAAACGCCCCGCGGACCGGTCATCATGATCGATCCGGGTGTCTCACCCGGCTTCACCTGAATAGCGTTCAGATCGCCAACCTGGTCCCTCTGCTCTGCCTCGGGTGGAATGACCGTCTTAGGCTGTGACGACGGTTTGGTTTCCTGAGCCGTGATTGCCGCAGCGCTTCTCTCACGCTCCAAAACATCCAGGCGCAGCAGGAGCCGGTCGAGAGTTTCCTGCTGCCCTCGAATCTCGCGGCGAAGCTGTTCGATCGGATCTTCCGCCGTGGTCTGCGCGGGAGCATTGTTGGCGAGAAGCGCCATGAGTAAGACAACGACGAACTCTGCTCCCCTAGCCTGTGCAGACATCGCGATCGGGAGGCACCGGTAGAATCGAGAGTGTAAACCACTAAACGGGCGCGCCGCCCGTATGACGGTCATGGACGCGAATGGATGTAGTAAATTTCTACGATGCCAAGCGTTATTGAAACAGCCGTCGCTCGCGACGCATAAACGCCGGAAGTTCCAGATCGTTCTTCGCCTCTTCGGAAGAGGGAGAAGGCGCTTCGGCAGCAACGAGCACCTCGTCTTCCACAACTTGCGCGTCGCGCTCCACTTCTTCTTCGACGAGTTCGTCGAACGCAGGCTGGGAAGTTGCGCTGACCCGTGGCTCGGTGAAGCGCGGCTCTGTCGCTCGCTCCATCACCTGATCGAACGTATTCGATCGGACTGCAGGCAATCCTGCGCGCTGAAACCCAGTAGCGATAACAGTGATCTTCGCCTCATCATCCAATGACTCGTCGAGCACGATTCCAAAGTTGATCTGAACATCGTCGTACTCGGCGGCCGCGCGAATTAATGCGCACGCTTCGTTGACATCGTGCAGGCTTAGCTTGCTCGAGCCCGTGATATTGATAAGGATGCCCCGCGCGCCCTTAACGCCACCTTCTTCGAGCAGGGCCGAGTTGATCGCCTGTTTCGCCGCTTCGACTAGGGCGTTCTCACCTCTAGCGCTCGCAGCACCCATCATCGCGAAGCCCATTCCGAGCATGATCGCCCGAATGTCGGAGAAGTCGCGGTTGATGATACCCGGAGTTGTAATAATCTCGGCAATTCCCTGTACTGCCTGGCGCAGTACATCGTCCGCAACCCGGAAGGATTCGTAGAAGCTCGTCCCCTTGGGAACAATCGACAGTAGCTTGTCGTTCGGAATCGAGATCACCGTGTCCACGCTGCCGGCAAGGTCCGCAAGTCCTTTGTCGGCCTGTTTCATCCGCCGGGGACCTTCAAAGCCGAAGGGCTTGGTCACCACAGCCACGGTTAGAGCGTTCAGCTCTTTGGCAAGCGCAGCGACTACAGGGGCTGCGCCTGTGCCCGTGCCGCCGCCCATACCGGCAGTGACAAAGACCATGTCGGCGCCTTCCAGTATCTCGATGATCCGCTCTGTGTCTTCGAGCGCAGCCATCCGCCCGATCGACGGGTCCGACCCGGCCCCCAGACCATTCGTCACTTTGCAGCCGATCGCAAGCTTGTTGGGCACCGGCGACGCCTGTAGCGCTTGCAGATCCGTATTCAAGATATGGAACTCGACACCGGCGACACCTTCGCTCATCATGCGAGCCACCGCGTTCGATCCGCCGCCTCCGACGCCGATCACCTTGATCCGCGTGCCAAGCAGCGCTTCTTCCTGTACTTCAAATTTCAGAGGGTCTTTGTTAATTTCCGCCATGCTGGCCTCCGGTCACACCCTTGTCGTACAGCATCCCGAGAATCCCCGGAACTGTCCGCTTCCATTCCTTCCGTGTTTTGAGTTTCGCGGAATACATTGACAGACCCGCGGCTACACACCAGGCGGCGTCGTTAATCTCGTCGGGCAATCCCGCAATCCCGACGGGCAGGCCATTGCGGGCCTGACAATTTAATCTCTGTTCTGCAACATCGCACATGCCTTGCAGCAGCGCGCCGCCGCCGGTCAACACCACTCCTTCAAGCAGCGCTTGTTCCATGCCCACCTTCGCGATTTCTCCGCGAATGAAGTGGAACAGTTCCTGCGCGCGCGCCTCCAGGATATCGTTGAGGAACGTTCTGGGGGCTTCTCGTGGAGCGCGTCCATCAGGCGATGGCAGTTCAATCAGACTGTGTTCGGAGGTAAGGCCCATCACCGCGCAGCCATAATCACGCTTCAAGCGTTCCGCATCTTCGTACGAAAGCGTCAATCCAATCGCCACATCGCGCGTGAAGTGATCCGCCGAGATAGGAATACTGCTTGCTCGGAGCAAAGCGTCGCCGTCGTAGATAACCAGGTCGGTCGAGTGCGCGCCGATATCGACGATTGCGACACCTCTGCTGCGCTCTTCTGCCATGACGGCAGAATAGGCCGCGGCCACGGGCTCGAAAATTGTTTCCTCGACGGCAAGATGCGCGTGATGGACGGCGTTTACCAACGCCTGGTGTTCGTGAGCAGACGTTGAGATTACGTGAACATTTGCTTCGAGGCGAGCACAAACCACTCCGCGCGGGTTGCGATACCCTGCTCGACCGTCCAGCGTGAAGTCCTGCGGAGCAACCTGTAGAATCGTACGATCTTCCTGCAGTCGAACTTTCGATGCGAGTTCTACCGCATAATTCAAATCACCTGGATCAATCTCGCGCGGCCGTCCGAACTCATAGAGTCCTCGACTATTCATGCCTTCAATCGATGCGCCGCCGACACCGACAACAGCGCCTTCCACCGACACCTGCGCTTTTCGCTCGGCTTCCGTTACAGCGGCGCGAATCGAATCTGTCGCAGCCACCTGATCCGATATCCGTCCCTTTGACCAGCCCGTCGAGTCCACATCAGCATGACCCAGATAACGGAGGCGTCCGTCTTCAAGCAGACAAACGAGACACCGGGTATGCGCGCTACCCACGTCCAGTCCTACCGCGTATCGGGGACCGTTACTCATCTTGCTGCTCCGGAAACCACCGTCGGAACAGGTCTCGGAGCCGAACTGACGGCAGTGATTCGGTCTTTAAGCCGCAGATCCAGGATGATTGCATCCGGCAGCCGCTTACGAATATCATTCTGGTTGTTCATCAGGTTTTCGTACCGCTCGCGATAACTCTGGTTACCTAACATTAAGGTGATTGCGCGATCGTCGAATTGCTGAATGGCTTTGAGATTGTCGATATCGCTGACGTCGATCTCGGAAATATTGTCCATGTACGTACTAAGTTCAGATTGCATCCGCAGAAACCGTTTCATTCGTTCCTTCCGGCTTGCGTCACCTTCCCTGCGGGTAATTCCCGTAAGAACCGGAAGCCGGTACGGCCTGACACGTTGCGGATCGAGCAATACTCCATCGGCATCCACTAACGACAACAACAGCGATCCATCGGCGGCTGGAAGCTGAACGGCTGCCGCCGGAGTGCGCTCTGTAATTCGGACGACCAAACGATTCGGCCACACACGACTGATCGACGCGTCCTTCACCCAATCGATACCCAGTAGCTTCAATCTTCTTTTTTCGAGTGGGCAGAGATATATGCTGCGGCCGAAATCACCCGCAAATACCTGGACCACCTGCTCATCCAGCACATTGGTCACGCCCTGTATCTGAAAATATTCGCTCCGTTGTCCGGGCTCAGGAGGACCGGGAACGAAGAATCGGGAATCGGAGACCAGGAAGTGATCCACAGCGAAATACAACCAAGCTGTCGTAATGAGGCCGGCGACGATCAAGATCGCGGTCATGAACTGCTTCAATTGTCGGAGGGCCGCGCTATTCCGCTTCGGGCCCGGCAAACTCATCTCATCGGCGGTGGCGGCGCCGGACCTTCGAGCCATTATTAGGATGCCCCTTCACGCAGGATCTGCAACAATCGATCTCCGGCTTGCCACACGTTCCCGGCTCCCAGCGTCAAGACAACGTCACCCTCCACGGCGTTTGCAGCCACAGCTTGCACCGCGGCTTCGACCGTTCCGGCATAGACCACCGAACGGTGCCCAAAGCTGGCCATCTTCTCAGCAAGCGCTTGGGAAGTCACCCCCACAATTGGCTTTTCCGAAGCAGCATAAATATCCAGCAGATAGACGTGATCAGCAGCGTGGAAGGCGCGCGCGAAATCGTCCATCAGGTGCATTGTACGGGTATATCGGTGTGGTTGGAAGATGGCGTGTATCCGGTTGAAACTGCAATCGCGCGCGGCCGCGAGCGTCGCGCGGATCTCCGTCGGATGATGACCGTAATCATCGATCACCGTAACGCCTTTCGCCTCCCCCCTCTGCTGGAATCGCCGATCCACGCCGGAGAACTTACCGAGTCCTTCGCGAATCACGTCGATGGGAATCTCGAGTTCAAGACCGATCGCGATCGCCGCCGTGGCATTGAGAATATTATGGGCGCCAGGCACGGCGACAAGAAACTCGCCCAAATCCCGGTCTCCCATGCGCAGACGGAAAGTGCTCGACAGATGTCCACATGAGGATTGCGTTATCGCAATCATTGCCTGGGCCCCCCGACCGTAGGTAATGACACGCCGCTTCACGTCGGGAAGTATCTGCTGGATGTTCTCGTCGTCGAGACACATGATTGCCGCGCCATAAAACGGCACCCCATTGACAAACTGAGTGAAGGCGCTGCGAATCTGTTCGATGTCTTTGTAATGATCGAGGTGTTCCCGATCAACGTTCGTGACAATCGCCAGGATTGGCGACAGGTTCAGAAAGGATCCGTCGCTTTCGTCCGATTCAACAACCAGGAAGTTCCCCTTGCCAAGACGCGCATTCGAACCGCCCATTGTATTCACACGACCACCAACGACTACTGTTGGGTCCAGTCCTGCATGGGCCAGGATCGTCGCGGTCATGGATGTTGTCGTCGTCTTCCCATGGCTGCCGGCGACGGCGATTCCGTACTTCAAACGCATCAACTCGGCAAGCAGTTCACCGCGCGGGATCACCGGAATTCCAAGCCGGCGCGCCTCAATCAATTCCGGGTTTGAACCATCGACCGCTGATGTCACGACAAGGGCTTTCGCCCCTTGAACGTTGTCCGCGGAGTGGCCCTCGTAGATTCTGGCGCCAAGGGACTCCAGCCTGTCCGTAATAGGGCTCAGCTTCACGTCCGAGCCCGTGATTTGATAGCCCAGGTTGAGCAGGATTTCAGCGATACCGCTCATGCCGATACCGCCGATGCCCGTGAAGTGCAGTTGTTGCGGCTTCAGAAACATCTAGTTTGAGATTGTCTCCAGGGTGTTAACGAGAGTACTCATTATCGCACCAGTTCCAGCAGCGCGTCAGCTGCTTCCTGAGCGGCATAAGGCTTCGCCAATCGTTTCGCGGATTGGCCCATCGCCTCTAGCGTCGGACGATCCATCATGAGGCGGGTGACTTCCTCAAATAACCGCTTCCCTGTTAGCTCTCGATCGGTAACGACACGCGCTGCGCCTACGCGCTCCATCGCATCCGCGTTGTACTGCTGGTGGTCGTCGGCCGCATATGGGAATGGCACTAAGATGCTGGGGCGACCTGCGGCAGCAAGTTCGGAAACAGTCGAAGCGCCCGATCGGCAGACGATCAAATCGGCTTGCGCAAATGCGGCGGGCATATTGTCGATGAAATCTACGATTTCACCCGACATGCCTGTCTGACGGAAGACCTCTTGCAGCGGTTCGGCATTACCGCGTCCCGCTTGGTGGAGAATGCGGATTGGCGCCCCTGCCCGCGCAAAACGCTCCCATGCAGCCGAGGCGGCGATGTTGAGTGTTCGCGAGCCCTGACTGCCTCCCGTAATCAGCAGAGTAAATCGTCCATCGCTTGTCTTCTGCGGAGTCGTGAAGAATTCACGTCGAACGGGCACACCAGTGACCTCAGCCCGGCCTTCGGGAAAGTAGTGCGCGGTCTCTTCGAAGTTGACCAAGGCGCGCGATGTAAACCGGGCAAGCTTGCGATTCGTCAGTCCCGGAATCGCGTTCGGCTCCATCACCACCACCGGAACGCGTTTCAGCAGCGCCGCCAAAACAACCGGTCCTGCGACATAGCCGCCCATGCTAAACACCGCGGCGGCTCGATAGCGCTCAAGGACGCCCAGAACATTTATCGTACTGAGCGGCAGTTGCCACAGAGTCTTCAGCCGCTGGGCCAAACCCACACGATTCAGCCCGCCGATCTCAATCCATTCGATGGGAAAATTTGCCTTCGGAACCAGGCGCGCTTCCATGCCGTGTCGAGTCCCAATGAAGATCGGCTCATGCCCGCGCCCGCGCAGTTCTTCCGCAACGGCGAGCGCAGGAATGATGTGCCCCGCGGTTCCACCGCCCGCCATGATGAACTTCATCCAGCGTGTTCGCTCACACTTAACAGCAGCCCGAGCGAGATCAAGGTACTTAAGAGTGAGCTCCCACCGTAAGAAATCATGGGCAAAGGAATACCTTTTGTCGGTCCGACGTCAAGAACGACACTGATATTAACAAGCGCCTGGAGAACGACCGAGACTGTCACACCGAGGGCAAGATACTTGCCGAAATTGTCCGGCGCAACGTAGAAGAGTCGTAGACCTCGCCAGAGGATCACAAAGAACCCGATAAGAACGCCGCTAGTCCCCCAAATACCAAGCTCTTCTCCGACAACCGCGTAGATGTAGTCGGTGTGGGCTTCGGGAAGATACAGCAGCTTCTGCTTACCTTGCATGAGCCCTACGCCAAGCACTCCGCCCGATCCCACAGCAATGCGCGATTGCCTGGGCTGATAGGTGGGGTCGCTGTTCTGCGCACGCTTCACGTAGGATCGAATCTCTCCGCCCGGATTGACCATGTCGACGATCTTGAAGTTCGGGTCGACCATAGCGAGCACACGGCTTAATCGATAAGGTTTCGCGACAATCGCAATGCCGACCAGAATCACTCCGGCAATAGTGGCAATCGCGATATATCGGCTATCCAGGCCAGCCACATAAAAGAGGATTGCGGCGGTTAACACAAGTACAATCGCAGTTCCAAGATCGGGTCCGACTACCATCGCTGCCACGGCTCCTAGCGCGAGCATTGCTGGGCGAAGCGTGTGCTTATCGTTGATCGCGCTCAGACGTAAAGCAATGAAGTACGCGAGGAAGATAACAAGGGCCGGCTTGGCGAACTCGGATGGCTGTAGAGAAGCGGGACCGATCTGGAGCCAGCGGTGTTTCCATCCGACGAAGTAAACCAGGACAAGCAAACTAGTGACAATGCCGAGAGGCGCGAACGCCCAAATAGGGTTATCAAGCTTGCGGTAGTTGAGGCGCTTAAGCTGCATCAGCACCAGAAAAGACACAACGGCCCAACCGATCTGCCGAGCAATGAAGTACATGTCCCACTTGTACTTCAGCTCCGCCATCACCGAGGAAGCGCTATACACGATAACCAGGCCGAAGCAGACCATCGCGACGATGGTGAAGAAGAGAACCCAATCGGTCTTCAGACGTTGCGCCACAGCTATAAACTCCTTACCAATTCCTTGAACACGCGCCCCCGATGCTCGAAGTTGTCGAATTGATCGAAACTCGCGCACGCCGGCGCCAAGAGCACCACATCGCCGGCAACAGCTTGCGATGCGGCGCGTTCCAGAGCACGATCGATCGCGCCCGATTCCACCAACGGCAGCCCCTGCAATTGTTCGGCGATCTTGGGCGCCGCCGACCCGATCAGCAACACACTCTTGGCCTTCGTGCGCAACTTGTCTCGAAGAACAGTGTAATCACTATTCTTATCCTTGCCTCCGAGAATGATCCAGAGATTGCCCGGGAAGGCGTCGATGGCTTTCTCGGTAGCATCGACGTTCGTGGCCTTTGAGTCGTTGTAATACTGGACGCCGTTGCGTTCCCGGACGAACTCGAGCCTGTGTTCGACGCCCGGGAAGGTACGAAGCGCTGTCGCCAGTCTATCGAGGGCTGCCCCGGCAATACGCGCCGCGGTCACCGCAGCCATGGCGTTCTCAACGTTGTGAACGCCTCGGATTGGCAGCTCGTCCGCACGAATGAGCGTACCGCTATCGACCAGGATCGAAGTCCCATCGAAGTACAATTCGTTTGCCTTACGGCGACTGAACCAATGCTTTGCGGCGGGCGTTCGCGACGCATACGCGACACAGTATTCGTCATCCGCATTCAGGACGGCATGACAATTGGGGGTCTGCGTCTCAAAGAGGCGACCCTTGGCATTCGCATAGTTCTCCATCGTGTGATGACGGTCGAGATGATCCGGACTGATGTTCGTGCAAACGCCGATTTGCGCGCGGAACTCATCGATAGTCTCAAGTTGAAAGCTCGATAGCTCCAGGACGTTCCATTGATCGTCGCGCGAGGATGCAATCATCGCCGTCGGCGGTGTGCCAATGTTGCCGCCGACTTGCGCGGGAATGCCGCATTGCTTCAGCAAGTGGTCGATCAAAGCTGTTGTCGTGGTCTTGCCGTTCGACCCGGTGATGCCTACGATTGGCCCACGCAGGAAGTAGCTCGCCAGTTCAATCTCACCGATGATCGGAATACCCTTCGCGCGGGCCGCATTGACCGGCCCGATATCGACGGGTACACCCGGCGATAGGACGATGAGATCCGCGCTGGTAAAGGTCTCGTCGGTTTGCGGAAGAACCTCAGGGAACGCTGGCTTCTCGTCCGTCGCGCTGGCGTTCGCGCCGTGCTGCCGCAGCAGCTCCAAAGCGGCCGAACCGGACTTACCCATGCCGACGACTAAGACATTTCGGCCCTGCAGCGTATGCTTCATCGCAGTTTTAGAGTCGTCAGCGCAAAGAGCGCCATCACAAGTCCGACAATCCAGAAGCGGATGATGATTTTCGATTCCTGCCAACCGAGCGCTTCAAAGTGATGGTGGAGGGGAGCCATCTTAAAGATGCGTTTTCCCCTCAGCTTGAAGCTGGCTACCTGCAGGATTACGGACATACCTTCCAAAACGAAAGCTCCGCCGATGAAGATCAGTAATAGTTCCTGCTTGATGAGCACCGCAACAACACCCATCGCGCCGCCGAGCGCGAGCGAGCCGACATCGCCCATAAAGATCTCGGCCGGATGCGCGTTATACCAAAGGAACCCGATGGACGCTCCAGTCATCGCGCCGCAGAAGACAGTCAACTCGCTTGCGCCGGGCAAGCGCGCCAGGTCGAGGTATCTGGCGAGTTCGGCGTGGCCGCTGACATAGGACAGTACAGTCATCGCCCCGGCCGCAATGATCATCAGCCCAATAGCGAGGCCATCGAGACCGTCCGTGAGGTTCACGAAGTTGGACGATCCGGCGATGATCAGAACCATAAACAGAAAGAAGAACAGAAAGGCCAAAGGATACGTCCACGGGTTCGACAGCAATCCCGTAATTAACAGGTCCGGATGAAAGCTCTTCATGAATGGAACGTTCATCGCCGTACTGTAGGCTCCGCGCGCGTGAAGCGATAGGAGCATGATGCCGATCGCG
This sequence comes from Bryobacteraceae bacterium, assembly GCA_035630195.1. Lineage (GTDB taxonomy): Bacteria > Acidobacteriota > Terriglobia > Bryobacterales > Bryobacteraceae > DASQDN01. Next base: position 435 of record DASQLD010000390.1, on the reverse strand, counting down.
AGACAAGCGACAACCTGCAATCCGAACTTTCCCTTGGCGGTCAAGCCCAGGTTGTGCTTCTTGCGAACCTTCATGTAGTCGTCATAAAACCCGATCGCGCCGAAGCTCAACAATCCGAACAATGCTATCCAGACGTAGGGGTTGGTCAAGTCTGTCCAAAGCAACGTTGGAATAACAATCGAGATGTTGATCAGAACACCGCCCATGGTTGGTGTTCCGGCTTTCTTCTGGTGCGACCTCGGGCCTTCTTCACGAATGTGCTGGCCGACTTGAAATTCACGTAGCTTACGAATCAGCCAGGGACCGATGAGAATGCATAGAAACAACGCGGTCAAGCTGGCGAAGGCCGTCCGAAACGTCACGTATCCGAAGAGTCGAAGAACACCGAGGCTAGGATATTCCTTCGCGTACCCGAGGAACAGATGTTGGTAAAGA
>DASQLD010000389.1:0-5844 GCA_035630195.1 Bryobacteraceae bacterium | reverse complement strand
CTTCCTCCGCCTCCTTTGTTGCGCCTTGCTTGCGAAGCTGTTGCGCAAGCAAGTAACGGGGCTCCGGATACTCAGGATCGAGTTCGATAGCGCGGCGGAGCCATCGCAGGCTTTTTTCGGATTGATCGAGGTGCGTCAGCGCTTTCGCAACCAAGTAGTAATTGCGGGCCGAGTGCGGATTCCGCTGAGCAGCTTCTGTCGCTAGATTGAACGCCTTCTTGTAATCGGCCTGATCGATGAGAAGATTGGCCAGGTTGGCATACGGCCAATCGTATGTTGGGACGTCTTTGTGTACCAACTCGATTGACTTCAAGTAATAACGAACGGCCGGACCTACTTCGTTGAGATGTTCATAGCAGAGGCCCAAGTTGTCATAGGCTTTGTAGGAGTCCGGCTGCAGCGCGAGCACCTTCTGGAACTGCTCTATCGCAGCATCATAGCGAGATTGTTGATAGTACACGCGGCCAAGCGAGTATTGACCTTCTACAAACTTCGGATCGATGCGCACCGCGGCGAGAAACGCCTGCTCTGCCGGCCCATCTTTTCCAAGCAGATAATAAACGTCTCCTTTTAGCTTTAATGCCTCGACATTCCGGGGATTATCTCCAAGATACTGCTCCACCGCGACCAGAGCCTCTGCAAATCGCTGGGCTACCAAATGCTGTCTCGCTGTGAAGAGGAGATCGTCGCCGCTCGCAAGGCAAGCGGCGACGATCAGTATTCCGCTAAAAAGCGAAGCGAAGCGCAAGCTGCAGGCTCCTGGGGCCAGAACGAATGCTTGTGATACGGCCGAACGTTGCAGCATTCGTAATATTGAGTTCAGGATTGCCCGGCACCGCTCGATTGAACACATTGAATGCCTCGGCGCGGAACTCCAGGTTCATGGACTCGGTGAAGTTAAATCGCTTCGACAGCCCAAGGTCCTCGGAATATGAAGCAGGGCCTCTCACATCCGGCAAGAATCGAGGTGCTGTCCCTAGCCGCAACGGAACACCGTTTGCGGTTCGCGGAGGCTGTGCGAAGGCCGCTGGATTCAGATACTGTCCACCGCCCGTACCTACGATCTGCACCGCCGCGTCGCTCTCGAGAACAATCGGAACGCCTGTTACGAGGTCTGGACGAATCGTGCCGTTGAACAGCGCATCGGTGCGGAATCCCCCGGTGCTGATCTGTAGAGCATCACCCGATCGATAGTTATGTATACCCGTGGCTGTCCAACCACCGATAATGTTCCCAGCTATACCACCGATGTTGAGGGGTTTTCCGGGACCCCAGGGCAGCTCGTAGATCCAAGTGAATTTGAAGAACTGCGGCACGTTGAACGAGGCGACGGACTTCTCTAGCCGACGATTATAGACGTCCTGAGCGGCATAGGAATCGATCGGACTCTCCACGTCGGTGATCGCCTTCGAGAAGGTGTAAGCCGCTAAAATTGACAGTCCGTCCTTGAAATGCCTGGTCGCCGTGACTTGTAGTGAGTTGTACCAGGATTGCCCAAAGTTCGGCAGGTACTGCGAAACATCCTGATATTGCGGAAACCTGCGCAGTGCTTGCGCAAGAGTTCCCGTAAAGCCGGCGTAAGGCGACGGCGCTAGGCCCGGATTGCTGGACAAGGGCTGAATGAGGGCATCCCCAAAGCTGAGCGCTTCCACGGGGAGCTGGTTCATGCGATCGAGACCTCGCGAGACTAATCTCGTACCTTTGTTACCGATGAAGCTGGTCTCCAGGACGAAGTCTGCCGGGATCTGGAACTGCAAACCGAAACTATAGTTCTGCTGATACCCGAGACGATTCGAATCGGGAGCAACATAAGTTACTCCTAACCCGTTCGCCAGACCCGGATCTTTGTTCGGCAGAGTACCTGCGAAGTTCGGATAAGGCTGATCCAGATTGAAAACGGCCGCCTGCGGATAAGGCAGAGCAGTGTTCGCGGTGGTTCGAGAGATATCGCCGTTGTAGCCGAATGTTGACGGGAGTGAGAAATTGGCCACGGGAGGCATGTTGTTGATGCTGTAGCCGCCACGTGCCACGATCTTGTTCGTTACCGCATAAGCGAAACCGAAGCGGGGACCGAGTTGTAACCAATTCCGGCTTTGAAAGCCCTTGCGATCGTAGTCCTCGGCGAACACCAGCGCTCCTGCACGTCCGCCTGCTGCTGGGTTCGGCATATCGGGATCCAGGTTCGACATACGGCCGACGACCTCGTAGATACCGCCCACGATCTCCCACCGAAGTCCCATGTTGAGCGTCAGCTTGTCAGTGATTTTCCAATCGTCGGCGAAATAGACAGCCGTATGACGCGTCCGGTGTCCAGGATTGGTCAACGCGATGGCGCGACTCGTACTCGCCACTTCGCCCAGGAGGAAGCTCGCAAATGCGTGACCGGTACTGTCGTTGAACCCTGGCAGTTGTGTCTGCAGGGAGTTAAAGTCAAAACGTCCGGTTCCTGATTTGTTGTTGGTGTTGTAGTAGTAGAACCGCTGCTCAAACCCAACCCGGAAATTATGCTTTCCGCGAATAAGCGTCATGTCGTCCTGGAAGATCGTGCTTCCGTTGAAGCTGAACCCTCGGCTTTCGGATCCCAGACGACCGGTGCCGCTACCGTTATCTGCTCCGATGTTCCCTCCCAAGATCTGCTGACCGGTAAAAACCAAGGCAGGAAACGTGGTGGCGGCTGTATTTTGCAAGCCAATCTGACTTGCCCAATCCTCGTCGACGAAGACGCTCTCATTGAAATTCCCGAACCTGTTATAGCCAACTGCGAAGTGATTCAAGATGCTCGGAGTCAGTGTCCAGTCATGAGACACACGAGCCATCTTGCCCGGCGTGTTCTGCAGTTGGTAAACGCCGGTCGGCAGGCCTGGAGGCGATCCCCAGCGACGGCCAGGCGAGTTGTTTCGCTTGCGATCATTCATGCTGTAGTAGATCGAAAGACGCTGAGCGCCCGAGATCTGATGGTCGCCTTTCAGAGTCAACATCTTTTCATCGAACACGGGACAGCATGCGGACAAAACCGGAATATTGTTAAACAACGTATCGGTGACCGGATCGGTAATGCCGACACCCAGAATGTTGCGAGAAACCGTCGAGAATCGGTTCTGCGGGATGATATTGCCAACGAATGGATCGCGAACCACTTGGCCGCCAACGGTTCGCGTGCTCCCGGGATCGAAGATCTGACCGAAGCGAATCTCACGTCCAAGCGGGTCTGTTCCCACGACCGTTCCCGAGCGAGGATCACCAGTGTACGCGGGATTCAGCAAACGCGAGAAGTCGCCGGCTTTGAACTCTCTGGTCGGAAGAGTACCGGAGGCAGTTGAGTTGAAGTCTCTCTGACGCGTTGCTTCATAACTGGCGAAGAAGAAGGTACGGTTGCGACCGCTATAGAGCTTCGGAATGTATACCGGTCCTCCTACGGAGAACCCGTAGTTATTCAGCTTGAAGGGCGGACGTTTCAGACCCCGCGCATTGTTGGTGAAGCTATTTGCGCGGAGTACGTCGTTCTGGAGGTAGTCGTACACGGTTCCATGGAGGTCGTTGGTTCCCGAGCGTATGGCGAAGTTGGCGACCGCCGTTTGCCCGCCTCCATATTGAGCGCCGATGGCGCCGGTATGCATCTTGAATTCGCTGACGGCTTCCGCGCTGGGGCTCATCTCGTTGTTGCTGCCGCCCTGCAAATCGAACCGCCCGAGCGACATTCCTTCGATCAAAATCTCGTGCGAGTATTGCTGTCCGCCGTTGATCGACCCTTGAAACTCACCGCCAACGGTGCCCGGCAGACTACGGAAGATGAAAGATTGAATTTGCCTCCGTCCGTCGCCCACGATGACGGGCCATGTGTCGAATTCCTTCTCGGTCACGTAGCGTCCGATCTCTGCCGTTCCGGTTTCAAGGAGGGGAGTCTCCGCAGTAACCGTGATGTTCTCAGTGACTTGGCCCAACTCCAGTTTGAAATCGACCGTAAGCGTCTGGCCGACGCGGAGTTGCACGTTTTCGGCAACGGCGGTTTTAAAACCAGGAGCGCCGACAGTGATCTTGTAAGTTCCAAGCGGAAGATAAGGCATTCGATACACACCGGCCTCGGTCGTCGTGGCTTTTGTCTCAACGCCGGTTTGTGTTTCGAGGGCCACAACAGTGGCGTTGGGAACGGCCGAGCCAGTAACGTCGGTAATCGAACCATTGAAAGCTGCCCGGTCGCCTTGTGCTAACAAGGCCGGGACACTCAGCAGGGAAAGGAACAAACAAGATACACGAAAGCTCATCGCAACGCCCTCCAGTTGCATTATTGATAGGACACAAGCCCTATGCGTGTCAACAAAAGCTCGATTAAACCGAATTCTCACGGTGAGCACACGTAACTTTCGCTCCAGGCTGTCATAGAGCTTGCTAATTACCTGCGCCGACCCTGCCCGCGCTCGCGATCGATCCAGATCTTGGGCTCGGAGAAAGTTGCGATGCGTAGTGTTTGCGATTGCCGCAATGTCCGCGTATGGGCTTGTGGGCAATCGCCGGCCAGGAAAAGCGGTCCCGTGATAGAGAACAGGGGACGCCGGATCTGCCTTGCCGCTGCTCGCGTGAATCACTGTGTAACCCGTTGAGGTGGAAGCTCGATTGCGATAGAAGTCATTGTCAATAGGCTACGTTGCCGGAGGACTCGCAACTTCAGGCGGCGTGGCCGCAAATGAAGGGGTACCATGTTTCGATCGATTATCCTCACCAGCGCCTTGCTCGCGCTATCAGGCTACATCTCCGCACAGACGACAACCGGCACGATTCAGGGCCGAGTCACGGATGGAACCGGCTCCATCATTCCGAACGCTAAGATCACCATCCAAAATCAGGCGACCGGCGTACAACAGGTTGTCGAGACCAGCTCCGACGGCAACTTCGTACAACCTTACGTTCTGCCAGGGGAATACACCGTCACAGTTGAAAAGGAGGGCTTTGACAAGTACGTGACTACGGGTCTCCGGCTTAACGTCCAGCAAACCGTCGCGCTGGAGATTCCGCTGAAGGTCGGCAACGTTGCTACCACGGTGGAAGTCAGCGCCGATGCCGTGCAGCTTTCAACCTCGACTTCGAGCGTGGCCACAGTCATTCAAGGCAAGGCGATTCTCGACCTGCCGCTGAACGGGCGCAATCCCTTTCTGCTCGCAAATCTGACTCCCGGAGTGATTCCTCCCAGCAACAACAGCGGATCCACCCCGTGGATCAGCGGCGGACGCAACTCATCGAGCGAAATTACGATCGACGGCACATCGGTCATCCTTCCGGAGAACAACGTCAGCATCAACCAAACAGGATATACGCCAATCGTCGACAGCATCGCGGAATTCAACGTCATTTCGAACGCGCTGGCGGCCGAGTATGGCCGTACGGGCGGAGGCGTCATCAACGTTGCGACACGGTCTGGCACGAATGAGTTCCACGGATCGCTATTCGAGTTCCTCCGAAACAGTGTCCTCGACGCGAATACCTGGTCGAACAATCGCAACAATTCCCCGCGAGCTGCATTTCAGAGAAACCAGTTTGGTGGCACGATCGGAGGTCCCATTTCCATCCCGAAGCTTTATGACGGAAAGAATCGCACCTTCTTCTTCTTCGCCGAGCAGAGCACGCGGACTCGTAACGCCGCCACAGGTACGGCGACCGTTCCGGTCGAGGCGTGGAAGGGCGGCGACTTCTCCGATCTCAGAAATGGCAGTGGCGCGCTCATCACAATTTACGACCCACTTACGGTGTCCTGTGAATCCGCCTGCGATACGCCGAGCGCTGTCTATGTGCGTCAGCCATTCCCCGGCAATAGGATCCCGATGGAACGGTTTGATCCGGTCGCGCGGAACC